>DATMEW010000094.1:0-41220 GCA_035556495.1 Xanthobacteraceae bacterium
CGCGGGCCACACCGAGAGTGACATCCAGCACCGAAAAGTCGAGATTGCCGGCTGCGAGATCGGTCGCCGCGTCCGGATTGGACTTGTAATTAACCCGGACCGCATCCTTGAGCTTCTCCCGCTCGAAGTAGAGCGCCGTGACGCCGATCGCCGTCGTGGTTGTAATGGAATAGTTGGCGTCCTTGCCTTTACGGCGCAGACTCTCCGTCAATTCTTTCAGATTGTGGACGTCGCTCTTGGCGCTGACGGCAATGACGGAGCCGATCAGAAACAGCGGCGAGACCGGCATGAAGTCCCGCTCGGCAACGTATTTGATCTCGGATGACGTCAGCGGATTGGCTGCGAGCGTCGATGTCGAAATGATGAAGACAGTATGCCCGTCCGGCCTCGCGGCCGCCGCCGCCAGAGTGCCGACTGCACCATTGGCGCCGGGGCGGTTCTCCACGATCACCGGCTGACCCGCGAGCGGCTCGAGCTTCCGGGCGAAATAACGGATCAGAATGTCGGACCCGCTGCCGGGAGCATAGGCGCAGATGATCCTGATAGCCTTGTCGGGATAGGCCGCGTGAGCCGGCCAGATCATAGCCGTCAGAAGAATCGCGGAAAGTACATAGCCTGCGGCTCTGGTGCGCCCTTGCATAAGCGTGTCCTCCTTGATTTCTCCAAAGTCTAGAGGCTGCTTTTCACCGGAGCAAGAAGGAACGGCCGGCAGTTCAAATGCTTTCGTGTCTCATCGGTAAGCCTGCATATGCTGAGGAGACTCCGCTACAGCAGCGTGACCTTGCCGGTCGCGAGATCATAGACGCCGCCGGCGATCGTCAGCTTTTTCTCGGCCACACGCTGGGCCAGGATCGGTCCGGCCTGCTTCAGCTTCTCCACGTTGAGCCGCACATTGGCAGCCGTGGCGCTCTCCAGCATATCGGCGGATGGTTCCTTGCGGGCTGCGACCACAGCAGGCCGGATTGAATCGACGAGCGCGCCAAGATGGCCAGGCAGACTGGTCCCGTTCTTCTCCACATCGATGGCCGCAGCCACCGCGCCGCAATGGCTATGACCCAGCACCAGGATCAGCGGCGACTGAAGCACCGCTGCGCCGAACTCCAGGCTCGCCAGGCCATCCTGATTGACGAAGTTACCCGCCACGCGAACGACGAACAGGTCTCCCGGCCCCTGATCGAAGGCAAGCTCCGGAGCGACCCGCGAATCGGCGCATCCGACGATAGAGGCGAAGGGATGCTGCGAACGCGCTCGCGCCGCCCGGCCAGCCGAAAGGTCCCGCTCATTCGGCACATTCCCCGCATAGCGGGCATTGCCGTCCATCAACCGCCGCAACGCCTCCTCGCCAGAGAGCGATGCGGACCCCGCATCCGGCGCCGCCCGAGCAAGAGCATGCCATGACGTGAGGCCCATCCCGCCGGCGAGGGCAAGGCCGGCTCCGCCGCGAAGAAGCGAGCGGCGCGATGGAGAGCGGCCGATGGTGGAAGGGGCGCAATATTGACACATGACGAGGCTCCAGGATCAGGACGCGAGCAGCCCGGTTGCCGATGGCGCCAGGGTCAACGCCGGATGGTAGCTGCTGGCAAAGAGGAGCAAAGCCAAATTTCCGCACGTATCTCGTGACGCTGATCGGAGAGTTAACGATGGATGAAAACGGCCCTCTTGTCGCGCCTCGGGCAACACCGCCGTGAATGATGCGGCGCCCTCCCGGAAAGCCCCCCGAAAGCCCTTGGATATGCATTGGCGCAAACCTTCGTGACCGGCCTTTTGGCATCAGGCCGAAGTGCGCCGGCGGCTCGCGCTCGGCAACTGAGTGCCCACATACTCCGTCAGCAAAGCCAACGCGCGGTCGAGCACCGCTATCTCTGGCGATTTGAGCTGAGACAGCAGCGCCTTGTTCCATGCCGATGCGCTTCTCTGCATCCGCTCGTAAGCAGCCCGCCCCTTTGACGACAGTGAAAGATAGATGACACGCTGGTCCTCGACATTGGCTGTGCGTTGCAGATAGCCCCGCGCGACCAGCTTGGAGGTAAGGCGACTCGCCTGGGCCGCATCGATAAACATGCGGACCGCCAGATCTCTGATGGCCGTCGGCTCGTTCGCCTGAACATAGGCGAGGATCCGTGCCTCCAGAAGAGTCATGTCCGTACGCTGCGCGATGATCGCTTCCGCTTGCCGGTCGAGCGCGCGGCTCAAGGTTGCGATGCGCTGCGCGAGGAGGTCCGCAACCTTGGAGCCGGGGGTCAAGGCTGTGGGATCGGCGCTGGTTTGCTCTCTGCGATCAAGGCTCATCTCGTTGTCCGACTCCTGCCCGATGACGACGTTCTGCGATGGGTGCCATCGACGTTACCACCATGAAACTCCGTCCCTTGACTTATATGACGACGTCATACATTCTGACCTGGTCCGGGATCACACCGGAGCAGGGAGAATACCGTTGGACGCGCCGATCAGAACTTACAAGCACATGATCCCGCTCGAAGAGCAGGCGCCGGAACGGCTGGTGCGGCGCAGCAAGCTCATCTCGCTGGATGAAGCCGGAAGCATCATTGCGTCCAAGACATCGGTTTCGCTTGCCGGCTCCCATTCCGCGGATGCCGCGATGGCGCTGATCCGGGCCGCGATCCGGGCCGGCGCGAAGAACATGACGATGATCCCGCCGGTCACGACCTCGATTGCGGCCGACCTGCCGATCGCGGCCGGAATGCTGAAGAAGCTCTACTTGTCCTATGTCGGCTTCGAATATCTCGGCCTCGCGCCGGCTTTCCGCAAAGCCGCCGCGGAGGGCACGCTGGACATCGTGGAGGCGGACGAGCCCTTCATCATTCTCGGCACCCAGGCCGCCGCGGGCGGCCGGCCGTTCGCGCCGGTCCAGTATCTCTATGAAGGGCTGTCGATCCCGGAACTCAATCCGGAACTGAAGAAGGTCGTCGATCCCTTCAGCGGTCGCGAAGTTTACGCCATTCCGCCGCTGAAATCCGAAGTATTCATCATGCATGCCCAGGTGGCCGACGAATACGGCAACGCGCAAAGCTGGGGCGGCACGGGACAAGAGCGCGACAAGGCCAAGGCGGCCGATCTCGTGATCATCCAGGCGGACGAGATCGTCGGCCCGGAGGTTATCACCAAGGACCCCACCAAAACCACGATTCCCGGACTTTGGGTCGACCATGTCGTGCATGTTCCCTATGGCGCGCATCCGACCTTCTCGTCCAACAATTATGCCGTCGATGAGGCGCATCTAAAGCTGTATCTGCAAATGATGCGTGACGGCGCCGGCGATGAATATATCGCGACCTACGTGAAAGAGCCGGAAGACCATATGGATTATCTCGACCGTGTCGGTGGCCTGCGGCAGATGAGCAAGCTGCGCCGCATGCTGACCAACACTTGATTCGGAGTTTGTCATGGCCGAGATCGCCACACCGGGACACGACCGTTACTCGACCGCCGAGTTCATCGCCATTCTGATCGCCCGCTATTGCGGCGGCGACCGTGAATTGTGGGGCAGCGGCGGCGCCAATCAACTGGTCTCGCTAGCGGCAAGCCGCCTCGCCCAGCTCACCGTTGCCCCCAATCTCTGGCTCTTTTCCGGCGGGGCCGGCGTCTACAATAGCAAGTTCGACACGCTGCCGATCGGCACATGGGACCCGCGAGCTGGCCATGGCGCGGAATGCAAGATCCTGCTGTCCGACATCGTCGATAACGGCACCAAGGGCCGCTACGAAGGCGACCGCATCGGCCGCGGCGGCTCCGGTTACGGCGGCTTGCAGATTGACAAATACGGCAACGTCAACATGATCGGTATTGGCGGACCATATCCGAAGCTGAAGGTGCGAGGCCCCGGCACCGTCGGCGTGTTGTGGCTCGGCTCCGGCCCGAACAATCTCTATCTGGAGCATCACAACAAGCGCACGCTTGTCGAGAAAGTCGACTACCGCAGCGGCAACGGCTGGATGGACGGCGGCGACAGCCGCGCCAGGACACTCGACGGACGCGACGGACCGCAATTCGTCTGGACTCCGATTTGCGTCTGCGACTTCACGGAAGACCAGCACCGGATGCGCCTCGTGTCCGTTCACCCCGGTCATACGGTCGAGGAAGTCGTTGCGAATACCGGATTCGAACTCGTCATTCCGGACAACGTGCCGACCACGACACCGCCGACGGAATTCGAGCTGCATGTGCTGCGTACACAGGTGGACCGTGGCGGACTTCTGAAGAAGCGGCGCATGACGGTGGGATAAAGAGAGTTGCGTTAGCGCGAAAGGAGATGCGCTAACCGCGCCCTCCTTTCATTTTCGAAGCCATCGGACAACTGGCCCGGAAGCCATGGTGTCCTTATCGGAGATGAACTGCCATGCGCCTGCATGCGGCGCTCGAACATCACGCGCTGACCAAGCCGGACGCGACGGCGTTGATATTCGGCGAGCGGCGGCTGACATGGCGCGCTCTCAATGCCGCTGCAAACCGGTTTGCCCATGCGCTCGCGGCGCTTGGCGCCCGGCGGGGCGACCGCGTGATGATGCTGATGGCGAATTCGGTGCAGTTCGTCGAGGCTTATTACGGACTGGCGAAGCTCGGCTGCATCAGCGCGCCGGTCGTTCCGACGCTGGTCGGCAGCGAGATTGCGTTCATCGCCAATGCGCTGCGGGCGCGCTTCGTCATCGTTGACGCGGCCGCAGCCGACCTCTGGCGCTCCATCGCGGCCGAGGTACCGGCCGTGGAAGTGGTGATCGGCGTCGGCGCCGGCCACGGCCTCGAATATGACTTCGCCAGCTTCAGCCTTGGCGCGGATGAGCGCAATCCGGACGTCACGGTCGATCCCAACGACGACCTGACCATCAAATTCACCAGCGGCACCACGGGAACGCCGAAAGGCTGCGTGCGGACCCACGCCAACTTCACGATGGCGGCGCTGTCCATGCTGACGGAAATCCCGCTGCGTGAAAGCGAGATCGGCCTGATCGCGCAACCCATGGCGGCCGGCATGGCCGTGTCCTTTCTGACTCTCTACATGTTCGCGGGCGTCACCTTCGTCCTGCTGCCGACTTTCGAGGCGGGGCTCTATCTCGATGCCGTCGAGCGCGAGCGGGTCAGCCATGCCTGCGCGATGGACTGGACGGCGCGGCGGCTGTCCGCGCATCCGACCTTCGCGGAGCGCGATCTCAGTTCGATCCGTATCTTCCATGCCATCAACCAGCTTGAATCGCTGGTGCCGTTCTATGCCCAGCCGACATTCAAGGCCGGCGTCACCGCCGGCTATGCTTCGTCGGAAGCCGGCGGGCTGGTGACATACAAGCTCCCTTCGGATTTCGAACGGGTGCGCACCAATCCGGACGATCTCGGCGGCCGTTCCAGCGGGCGGCCCGGCCGGCTTTACCGCATCGAGGTTCTTGGCAGCGACATGCGGCCGCTGCCGCCCGGCGAGATCGGCGATCTTGCGATCAGCGGGCCCTCCGTCTTCCGCGGCTATTGGGAACGGCCGGAGGAGACGGCCAAGGTGCTCCGCGACGGCTGGCTGATCACCGGCGATCTCGCGATGAAGGACGAAGGCGGCTACATCCATATGCGGGGCCGCAGCCGCGACGTCATTCGCTCAGGCGGCATGAACGTCTATCCGGCCGAGATCGAGCCGCTCCTGCTGCAATATCCCGGCGTCGCCGAAGCCGCCGTGATCGGCATTCCCGACCGGGACTGGGGCGAGCGGGTCGTCGCCTGCCTCGTTGCCGGCGCGCCACACGATGCGGACGCGATCCTGTCTTATTGCCGCAGCCGGCTCGCGCCGCACAAGCGGCCCAAACAGATCGCCTTCATGGAAAGGATGCCGCTGACGGCCTCGGGCAAGGTGATCAAGAAGGACCTTGCGGCAATCGTCACGGGCGAGAAAAGCTCTTAACGCGGGCGGTACCCATGCGGCAATCGATTTTCGATCCGCCGACAGCGCAGCAAACAGCAGCCGCGCATCGCCGCGCCATACCGCTTTTGCAGACGCTTTTATCGACGCGATTGGACACTTTCTCTGTTCGAAGCCACGTGACTATAAAGCGGGAGTTCCGGGCTTCGCCGCGCGGCCGAGATTAGCGGCCAGACACCCGCTTCGACGGAACGAGCGGAAGGTCCATGAAAAGGGCCAGCGCTCCTTGAAGGGAGGAACTGACAATGAACCGACGCGTGGCACTGATAGGCTCGTGCTTGCTGGCGAGTTATGTGGCGCTTCAAGCACCGGCAACATATGCGGCCGAAGACTATCCGAAGCGCACCATCTCCATCGTCTGCGCATTCCCGCCCGGCAGCGGCGCCGACGTGCTTGTGCGCTATTTTGCAGACAGGTTGGCCGAACGCGCCAAGACCTCGGTGATCGTCGAGAACAAGCCGGGCGCCACCGGCAACATCGCCGCCACCTATGTCGTTCGTTCCAAGCCGGATGGTTACACCATCTATCTGCATGGCCCGCAGGTGATCGCTGCCAATCTCAACATCCTCAAGAACCCGCCCTTCAAGCCCGAGGATTTTCAGGTTGTTTCGTATATCCTGCGCCAGGCCTTCATGGTCTCCGTGCCGGCGAACAGCCCTGTCAAAACGCTGCCGGAACTGACGGCGCTGCTGAAGCAGAAAGGCGACAAGGCAAGCTATGGCGTCACGGCCGTGCATGCCCGCATCGTCGGCGAACTCTACAAGCAGAATGCCGGCGTGAATCCGACCCAGGTGCTTTACCGCAATTCGGCGGATTCCGTGAACGACATGATAAGCGGCTCGCTCGACTTTGGCGTGTTCGATCCGGTCTTCGCGATCTCGCAGCAGCGTGAAGGCCGCATGCGGACGGTGGCGATCGCTTCAGGCGAACGGATGAGCACAAGCCCCGACATTCCGACCATGCAGGAAGGCGGCGTGCCGGAGATCGACATGGTCAGCTTCTTCGCGGCCATGGTGCCGGCGGCCACACCCCGCCCGATCGTCGAGCAGCTCAACGTCTGGTTCAATCAGGTCGTGGCGGCACCGGAAACGAGAGAATTTCTGGCGCGCAACGGCGCCGAACCTTATCTCGTCGATGCCGACAAGGGACAGGCGATGTTCCTGCAAGCGGTGAAGGACTATAAAGTCTACATTCAGCGCGCAGGCATTCCTCAGGAGTAATGTGGCGGGGCGGAGCAACAGCCGCCCTGCCCTCCAGCTTTCGGGTTGTCCACTCCGCACGGGACTGATGCGTCTGCCCAGATTTCATATGGCGCCATGAATTGCAGGCGCGTATCTATGTGAAGCAGACTGAACCATTACGATTCAGCCGTGCTTCGATGGGAACCTTTGTCGCGCCAAAGGATAGCCGTGGAATGAAGGATCAGGACCATCCGCAGCAGGCATCGAACGATATGCTGCCGCTGTCCGGTTTGACTGTCGTCGCGCTCGAACAGGCCGTGGCCGCGCCTTACTGCACGTCGCGGCTGGCAGACGCCGGTGCGCGCGTCATCAAGATCGAACGGCCGGAAGGCGACTTCGCAAGAAGCTACGACACCTCCGTCGATGGGCAGTCGAGCTATTTCGTATGGCTCAACCGCGGCAAGGAAAGCCTGATCGCCGATATCAAGTCGCCATCCGACGTGGAGCTCATCTATCGCATCCTCGCCAATGCCGATGTGTATGTGCAGAATCTCGCGCCGGGCGCGGCCGAGCGGGCGGGATTGGGATCTGCCTATCTGCGCTCCCGTTTTCCGGGGCTGATCACCGTTGACATCACAGGCTATGGCAGGACAAACGCCTACGCGCAGATGAAAGCCTATGACCTGCTGGTTCAAGCGGAGGTGGGGCTCGCGAATATCACCGGATCGCGGGAGGAAGCCGCGCGCGTCGGCGTTTCCGTCTGCGATATCGCTTGCGGAATGTCGGCTCATGCCGGCGTGCTGGAAGCGTTGATCCGGCGCTCGATCACCGGACAGGGATCTGCGCTCGAGGTCAGCCTGTTCAGCGCCGCCGCGGACTGGATGACCGTTCCGCTACTGTACTTCGAAGGCACCGGTACCGAGCCCAAGCGCCTTGGGCTGTCTCATCCGACATTGTGCCCTTACGGCGCTTTCGAGACCGGCGATGGCGCTATCGTTCTGCTATCCATTCAGAATGAACGCGAATGGATGAAATTCTGCGCCGAGGTTCTGCGCGAGCCGCTTCTCGCGGAGCGCGACGGATTCAGTTCGAGCAGCGCGCGTGTCGCCAATCGCGATGTGGTGGACTCGAAGGTAATCCAGGTGTTCCAGCGCCTCACGAAAGAGGAAGCCACGCGTCGGTTGAAGGCCGCCGGAACGGCCTATGGCCTTTTGAATGACCTGAGCGGGCTTGCGAAGCACCCCGCGCTTGATCGGACGCCCGTGGAAACACCGAGCGGAACGGCTTTGGTCGCATCGCCGCCGGTCATCATCGACGGCACGAGCCGCGCGCTGCGTCGGGTGCCGTCACTCGGTGAACATGACAGGGCGATCCGCGCCGAGTTCGAGTCAGCACGATCGGAACCGGCATATTAGGCGATCAGGGCGACGACAAAGCGCCTGCGGAGGAGTTGCGAGCAATTGGCCGCCTCCGAGGCACCGTCGGACGCAGGGTGACGCTGACGGTCCGAAAGAAAATTCGGAGACACAGAACATCGGCGGCACCTCAGGCGCACACGCGCCGCGATCACATCGGATTCTTTCCGAATATGATCGGGTCAGCATCTCTCACTTCGACGCTTCCCAATATTTCTGAAATTGTGGCAGCGCGTCATCGATGAGATGGGTCGTCACCGCGCCGCGCCGGAAATCCTCATTCTGCATCATGAACCGCAGGAACGGAATCGTGGTGCGCACGCCTCTCACGGTGAAACGCTCCAGCGAACGCTGCATCCGCTGGATGGCTTCCTCCCGGGTCGAGCCATACACGATCAGCTTCGCCAGCATCGAGTCGTAGAAAATGGGAACCTGATATCCGGCATAGCAATGGGTATCGAGGCGGATGTTCGGTCCCACCGGCGGGTCCCATGTCTCGATCAGCCCCGCGTTGGGGCGAAACCCTTCCTCCGGCACTTCGGCATTGATGCGGCATTCGATGGCATGGCCGCGAAAGACGACATCCGATTGCGCAAAGCGCAGTTCCTGACCGTCGGCAATGCGGAACTGCTCCTGCACCAGATCGATGCCCGTGATGGTTTCGCTGACGGGATGCTCGACCTGAATGCGCGTGTTCATCTCCAGGAAATAGAAGCGCTTCTCGTCCTCGTCATAAATGAACTCCACCGTACCGGCATTCTCATAGCCGATATTGCGCGCCAGCAAGACCGCGGCGGCGCGGATCTCCTCGCGCAGCGCCTCCGGCAGCGCCGGCGCCGGCGCTTCCTCGACGACTTTCTGATGGCGGCGTTGCAGCGAGCAGTCACGCTCGCCGATGTGGATCACATGCCCGAAACGGTCGCCGAGAACCTGGACCTCGATATGCCGGGCATTCGGAATGAAGCGCTCGATATAGAGCGATGGGTCTCCGAAGGCGGAACCGGCTTCGGCCGAGGCGGCCATGAAGGTCTGCGGCAGCGCGCCCGGCTCCGTCACCACTTTCATGCCGCGCCCGCCGCCGCCGGCCGCCGCCTTCAGCATCACCGGGAAGCCGACACGCTCGGCCACCTCCACGGCTTCCGCGGCGGTCTTGATCTTTTCCGATCCCGGCAGGGTGGGGACACCCGCCTCCCGGGCGATCAGGCGCGCCTGGATCTTGTTCCCCATCTGCCGCATATGATCCGAGGACGGGCCGACGAAGCGGATGCCGGCCTCCTTGCACGCGTCGGGCAGGCCCGGATTTTCGGACAGGAAACCATAGCCCGGATGGAGCGCATCCGCGCCGACACCCGTCGCGACGGTGATGAGCGCGGACTGATTCAGATAGCTGTCCGTCGAGCGCGCCGGCCCGATGCAGATGGCGCGGTCCGCGATCCGGGCCGGCAAGCTGTCCCGGTCCGCCTCCGAGGTTGCAAGAACGGTCTCGATCCCCAATTCCTGACAAGCCCGGATGACGCGCAGCGCGATTTCGCCGCGATTGGCAATGAGCACTCTGGAAATCGTCACCTTGCCACCACCGCCACTATTCAGGAATGACGCGGAACAGGACCTGCCCGAATTCCACCAGTTGCGCATCCTTCACGCAGACCTCAACGACACGGCCGCTCACACCGGCACTGACCGCATTGAAGGTCTTCATCACCTCGACCAGCGCAACCGTGGTTTCCGCAGCTACGCTGGAGCCGACCTGCACGAAGGGCGCGGCGCCCGGCTCCGGCTGCGCGTAGAACATTCCCATGATGGGTGACTTGACCTCCACGGCACCCTGCTCCGCGGCCGGCGGCAGGCTGGCGGGGGCCGCGGCGGCCTGGCCGGAGGCTTGAGCCTGAGGCTGGGCCGGGACCGCTGCGGGAGCGGCAGCCGCCACTGCCGACACCGCGGGTGGCGGCGAAGCAGGCCGGGCCGCCGGCACGGCGGGGTCGGGCAGGACTCCGCCCTTGCCGACCGTCACCTTCAGATCGCCGACCTCCAGTTGAAGATAATCGAAGGTGGATTTTTCCAGCGCCTCGATGATGCGGCCCAACTGGCGCACATGCTCTTCCGTCAGCGAGTCCAGATCATTGCTCACATTCAAACTCCATGATTGCGTGACTGCGCGAGGCGGCGCCTAGCTGATCGAGTGGCTTTGCAGCGTGATCGAGTCGCGCCCGCGGCTGACATGAACCGTGCTCACACTCTTGTGCCGCTTAAGCTCTTCAAGAAGCAGGATCAGCGGCTGGCCGCCGGCTGAATACTCACGCGGCGGCCCGGCGGCATTCATGGCGTCGATCTCGGATGTGCCCTGCATGATGACCCGCATCAGCAGCTCCTCATCCGAGACGCCGGGGCCGCCCAGGGTTTCCCGCAGCTTCTGGAGCGACATCGGCTCCTGCGCGCGGGTATCGATCTCGGCCAATTCCTTCGCACGGCTTGACCCGAGAAGGCGGTCCTTGAGGTTCGGGTCCATCTGGCGGTATCCGGAATCCTCGCCGTAAGCACCCTTGGCCAGCCGGATGAGTTCATCTGTCACGATCTTGTATCGCTCTCCAGTGACGACATTCATCGTCGCCTGGGTCGCGACATACTGGGAGAATGGCGTGATCATGACCGGATAGCCAAGATCACGATTGACCACGACGCATTCCGCGATCACCTCGTCGATACGATGTTCGAGACCAATCTCGCCGAGCTGGAACCGCAGATTGGAAATGACACCCCCTGGAATCTGATGGACATACTGATAGCAATCGTATGGCATCGGTTGGCCGAGCGGCATCTTGTCTCTCTGGGCGAAGGCCGTCAGCCGTTCCGACACCGACTTCAGAAGCGCTTCGTCGAGGCTGCTTGAGTAACCGAGCGTCCGCGCGTTTCTCAGCGTGTTCAGGACAGACGGCTGGGCCGATCCTTCCGCCAGCGGCGGCACGCCCGTATGCAGCGTCATGACGCCCAGCTTGAGTGCTTCCATGTAAACCGCCGGCGCGAGGCCGGTGGTGCAGTGGGAGTGAATCTCGATCGGCACCCCTCCCGCATTCTCCCTGATGACAGGGATCAATGTCCGGATCCGGTCGATGGTCAGGAGGCCGCCCTGGTCCTTCAGATAGATGACATCCGGCTTGTGCGGAAGCAGCGCGCGCGTCTTTTCCGCATAGTGCTCGTCGGTATGACGCGGCGATGTGCTGTAGGATAGCGCGCAAGCCACCTTCATTCCCAGCCCTTGAAAAAACGGTATCAGGGGTGGGAACATGCGTTCGATCTGGTCGGCGGTGTTGGATGTCAACTGGATGCGGTTCAGGGCGCCGATCTCGGCTTGCAGCGTCCAGAACAGCTTTCCGAGTTCCGGCGGCGTCGGGCTTCCGAGCGGGTTGAGATTCAGTCCGCCCCCCATGCAGCTTTTGGGCGTGTTGGGCATCTTCTTGGCCAGCAGCCGCATCAGATCCCAGGGATTCTCCTTGAGATCGCGAATGAGCTTCTTGAAATTGATGGCGTTGCCCGGCACTTCGATGACGTCAAGGCCGCAGCGATCGAGATCCTCCGCGACTGCCTCCATCATGCCGCCGCGCATGTTCATGGCCCAAAGGCTCTGCGAACCGTCGCGAAAGGTCGTGTCCACGAAACGCACATGATTGTCGCTCAAGGAAATATCTCCTGACTAGCGGACCTGTCCCGGATCGTCGACCACCAACCACGCTCAACATGCGGCGGACATATCGAATGATAGCGGCGCGGCGCAATCTGTCGACACGTCGCAGGCTCCTTCACAAGACGACGCGTCCAGGCCGGACGCCTTGGCGGGATGGTCAAGGTCCACGGTTCGGCAGCTTTGCAACGAAGGATGAATCGACGATTGCCTCAGCCGTCACGCCCTTGTCCACCATTCCGGCATCCTGCCAGTTCGCGATCTGCCGGGCCACACCGGCCATGTCGATATTGGTGCCAGGATCGGCATATCCGAGCGCGCTCGCCAATACATGGGGATCGCCCGGAGGCATCCGCGGCGCCAGCAACTTGAGCATGTCGTCATAGCCGGGGCCGGGCTTGAAATTTCCCGCCGTGTCGCGCTGGTTGAAGATCCGGTTGTATTCCGCAGACCCTTTCTGCAAGGCGCGCACGGCCTTCTCCACGACATCCGGCTTTTCGGCGATGGTGCGCGGGCTCGCGAACATGGTGGTGAAGAGATGGCTTTCAACATCTCCCACCCAGCCGATGGTGCGCCCGAGCCCGGCCTGTTCAAGCGCCGCGATCTGGCCGACGTGGAGAATGGCCATATCGACCTGATTGCCCTTCACCGCGGCGACCTGATTGGAAACGGATTGCAACTGCACGACCCGGACGGAGGACGGCGGAATGTTGTATTTCCGCATCGCGGCGACCACCGCGTAATGCGACGAGGTCCCGAGCACAATGACCCCGACCGAACGGCCCGCCAGATCTTCCAGCCGCCGCAAACCGGCCTCGTAAGCTTTCGTGCTCACGAAATAGCCGAGCTGGCGATAGCCCGGGCGTTCGGTCCCCACGCCCGCGACGATCTTCACGCCGCCCTTCCCGGCCAGATTGAAGAAGGCGGCGCCCAGCGACATGACGCCGAAATCCAGATCGCCGGACACAACGGCGGCCGGCATCGCAACGGGGAACTGGAAATTGACGAGTTCGGCATCGAGGCCTTCCTCGCGGAAATGGCCTTTATCGACGGCGACCACGATCGGCGCCACCCCGGTCAAGACAACGGCGCCGACCTTGACCTTGGGAGTGCCCTGCCCTGTAGGAGCGACCTGTCCTGCTGCCGCATCGGCAAGACCGATGAGCAGAGCTGTTACGGCAATCCATCGCTTCATTGCCCCTCCCTTCGGCCCGCTGCCGCCCTGGGTGACGGCTCCGAACCTGTCTCGCCCGGACACAGCCGGACCGATGACAACCGCACAGACGGCTCGTCAAGCCGTGGGCTGCTGAGTCCTCATTTCCGAGGCTTTTTATCTTCTGGCCATAATAGAGTGTATTGTGACCATTTCAATCCCCTTCGCATATCGCGGACAGAGGAATACTCGCCTCGCCATGGCCTTCGAGCTCCTTGCCGACGGCTAACGAACATCGCGAGGCAGCGGCTGCCGCAGTCCCTGCGTTGACGACCACGAGCAAAAATTCATAATCTTCCTTCAGCGCAGAACAGCTTCGCTCCATCTGTCACTTCGATCTGGGCATGAAGCAGAATCTTTTAAGCAGACAAGATCATGTCGATAGCGGTTCTGATAAAATGACAATTCATAGAAGCGCAGCCTGAGAACAACCGTCATCGGGAGGAAATTATGTTCAATCCGTTATCACGCCCTCTCTCCACAACTTTCACTCCCTATCATCCCATCGCCATCGCGATACCGCTGCTCGCACTCGTTATCGGCTCTGCCTATGTCAGCGTTCCATTGGTGTATAGCCCCGTACCGATGACGCTACAGACATTGGCGGTGCTGATGGTCGGCATCTGGGCCGGGCCGCGTGTTGCCGCCGGTGTCCTCGCGGCCTATCTGGCGCTGGGCATCGGAGGATTTCCGGTCTTTGCCGGCGGCCAGCCCGCCCTGGGAACTGCATTCTTCGCGCGGCCAACGGCCGGCTTCCTGCTGGCTTTTCTTCCCGCGGCGGTCATCGCGGGCTGGATTGCCACGCAATTCGCATCGCGCGCGCTCGGGGCTCTCGCTGCCATGATTGCGGGCCATGCGTTGATTTTCGTCGGCGGCGTGGGCTGGCTCGCCGCATTCATGGGTTTCGAAAAGGCCGTGGCGCTGGGGTTGATGCCGTTCCTGCTGGGCACGCTGGTCAAATGCGCCATCGGCGTTGCGCTGGCTTCCGTCATCCCACCGTGGAGAGGACAAAGGAGATAGTCGAACAATCGACGCTTCCCTGCTCAGCCTTTTCTTCAGACATCGCCAGACGCGGGGTCGATCGGTGAGCGGCCCTGCATCGCCAGACGATAGAGAGTATCAACGCCCTGAAGTGGAAGAGCCGGAATCCCGCATGGTTACATCAGACTGGCACGACGGTCAGGATGGCCGCCTCTGACGCACTGTCATGGAGTGGCCGCTGGCGCTCCCGGACGATATGCACCACGAACAGCGCGGCCGGCATGAGGCATCGATAGCAGCCCCACGGAGTCACATCGAGTCGACATATTAGGCTGCCGCCTTTGCGAAGTCGTGGATGAGAGCGGTGCTTGGGTCCTCCGACCCTGTCTGGTCGATTGTGACCGCCGCACCGGATGCGCGCTGGCATCACAAGGACGGCGATAAGTCGCCGCCGAGAGGATGGCTGGACGACTTGGCTTTGCTCAAGGCCATGCGCGGCAGGTGTACCAGTGGCGTCGCCTGATCTGCGGGCCGCCTCGCTGATCTTTCTCCTCCGCCCTCCTGCCGTCGACAACTGCACCCTGACAATGACGGCCTCGGAATGCAGTGCCTTCTGATTGCGTTACTGCGGCACAATCTTCGCTGTCTTCACGAACCGCTTCATCTCTTCGATATCGGCCGCCAGTTGCTTCCGTGCCATGGCGGGGACGATATCCATGGATCACTTCCCGTGGATGTCAGGAACATCGTTGCATCTTCCGCTGTTTCCGCACATCGATTCCGGCCGGAATCGGCTTATATTTTTATAGCAATATCAATATCTTATCTGCTTCGAAATGTGCTGGTGGGTGGTGAGGGACTCGAACCCCCGACATCCTGCGTGTAAAGCAGGCGCTCTAACCAACTGAGCTAACCACCCGGAATTGCACCGCCTCGTGTATCGCCTCGGCGGCCACTCGATGCAAGAGGCGCTGCGCCGTGATCGTTGAATTCGGGATCAGGGCAAGCGCCGGGCCATCTCGCCCGGACTTGCCGCGCCATCGCCCCTCCCGTCCGCCTGCCATCGCGGCGGACGGCGCTCCACCCGCCGGATATGCCAAAGAAAAGGGCGCGTCCCTGCCGGAACGCGCCCTCATGATTGTGACGAAGAAGACCCTCAGTGGGCCGTCAGGCCGGCGGCCTCGTCGTCGGCCGCGTCATGCTTCGGAGCCTTGGCTGCCGCCGCGTCCTCGTCCCAGACGATGGGCTCAGGCTTGCGCGTGAGCGCCACGGCCAGCACCTCATCCATGCGCGACACCGGGATGATCTCCAGCCCCTTCTTGATGCTGTCGGAAATCTCGACGAGATCCTTCGCATTCTCCTCGGGGATGAGGACCGTCTTGATGCCGCCGCGAGCGGCCGCCAGCAGCTTCTCCTTCAAGCCGCCGATCGGAAGCACGCGGCCCCGCAGCGTGATCTCGCCGGTCATGGCGACATCGCGGCGCACCGGGATGCCGGTCATCACCGACGTGATAGCGGTGACCATCGCTACGCCGGCGGACGGCCCGTCCTTGGGCGTGGCGCCTTCGGGCACGTGGACGTGAATGTCCCGCTTGTCGAATTGCGGAGGCTCGATGCCGAAGTCGACAGCCCGCGAGCGGACATAGGAGTTCGCCGCGGAAATCGATTCCTTCATCACGTCACGCAGATTACCCGTCACCGTCATGCGGCCCTTGCCGGGCATCATGACGCCCTCGATGGTCAGCAATTCGCCACCCACCTCGGTCCAGGCGAGGCCCGTGACCACACCGACGTGATCCTTATCCTCGACCTCGCCGTAGCGATACTTCGGCACGCCGAGGAAGTCGCCCAGGTTCTCGGTGGTGACGCGCACAGTCTTTTTCTTCGAGATCATCAGCTCCTTGACGGCCTTGCGGGCCAGGTTCGATATCTCGCGTTCAAGGCTGCGCACACCGGCTTCGCGCGTGTAACGGCGGATGACCGTCAGCAACGCTGCGTCGTCGATCGACCATTCCTTGGGCTCGAGGCCATGCTTGACGATCGAGGCCGGGATCAGATGCTTGCGTGCAATCTCCAGCTTCTCGTCTTCGGTGTAGCCGGCGATGCGGATGACTTCCATGCGGTCCATCAGAGGACCCGGAATGTTCAGCGTATTCGCCGTCGTGATGAACATCACGCCCGAGAGATCGTAATCAACCTCCAGATAGTGGTCGTTGAAGGTCGAATTCTGCTCGGGGTCCAGCACCTCAAGCAGGGCAGAGGACGGGTCGCCGCGGAAATCGGCGCCCATCTTGTCGATCTCGTCCAGCAGGAACAGCGGGTTCGAGGTCTTGGCCTTGCGCATCGACTGAATGATCTTGCCGGGCATCGAGCCGATATAAGTGCGCCGGTGGCCACGAATCTCGGCCTCGTCGCGCACGCCGCCGAGCGAGACACGCACGAACTCACGTCCCGTCGCCTTGGCGATGGATTTGCCAAGCGAAGTCTTGCCGACGCCCGGAGGACCGACGAGGCACAGGATCGGACCGCTCAGCTTGTTGGCGCGGCCCTGCACGGCGAGATACTCGACAATCCGGTCCTTCACCTTCTCCAGACCGAAGTGATCCTGATCCAGCACATCCTGCGCGGCCTTGAGGTCCTTCTTGACCTTGGACTTCTTGCCCCACGGGATCGACAGCATCCAGTCGAGATAGTTGCGCACGACCGTTGCTTCGGCGGACATCGGAGACATCTGCCGCAGCTTCTTCAGCTCATGCGTGGCCTTGTCACGGGCTTCCTTGGAGAGCTTGGTCTTCTTGATCTTCTCTTCCAGTTCGGCCAGTTCGTCGCGGCCGTCCTCGTCACCCAGTTCCTTCTGGATGGCCTTCATCTGCTCGTTGAGATAATACTCGCGCTGGGTCTTCTCCATCTGCCGCTTGACGCGACTGCGGATGCGCTTCTCCACCTGGAGAACGGAGATTTCGCTCTCCATCATGCCCAGCACCTTCTCGAGCCGCTCGGTCACAACCGGCGTCTCCAGAATGCCCTGCTTCTCCGAAATCTTCACGGCGAGATGCGAAGCCACCGTATCGGCGAGCTTGGCATAGTCATCGATCTGCTGGATCACGCCGACAACTTCCGGCGAGACCTTCTTGTTCAGCTTCACATAGTTCTCGAACTCGTTGACCACGGAACGGGCCAGCGCCTCGGCTTCCACCTGCTCGCCCGCGTCATCGGCGATCACCGTGGCGTCGGCCTCGTAATAATCGGCGCGGTCGGTATAGGTGCCCACCTTCGCGCGCGAAGCGCCTTCGACCAGCACCTTCACGGTGCCGTCCGGCAACTTGAGCAACTGGAGCACGCTGGCCAGCGTGCCGATCTCGAAGATCGCGTCGGTGCCGGGATCGTCGTCACCGGCATTCTTCTGCGTCGCCAGCATGATGTAGGTGTCGGATCGCATCACTTCTTCGAGCGCGCGAATGGATTTCTCCCGGCCCACGAAAAGCGGCACGATCATGTGCGGAAAAACGACGATGTCACGCAGCGGCAGCACCGGATAGGTGCGGCTCTCGCCGGGAGACAGGACGGGGCGGGATTTGCCTGCGGTCATGACCCAAGGTCCTTTTCTGTTGTGCCCCCCGGAACAGACCCGCGGATGCGGCATCTCGACCGGGTGCTGTTTGGTCCGGGCAGGTCATGCAAAGTCCGGATGGGTATGCCGGACCTCCCATGCACTCCGAAGCGGGTACGAACACCCTGCCCGGTCGTCCAGCCTTCGTCCATAAGCTGGTCGTCTTGTTAACCGATTAGGTGGCTATGGCTTCCGAACGTGTCAAGTAAGCCAGAATTTTCAGTCGTCTAGAGCCTTTCCAGGCAGATAGCGGCGGCACCGGCGGCAACTGGACGACACGCAGGACGAGCATGGCTGGCGGAACGGCCGGGAGGCGACGTGATTCCCGCTCCCGCCGGCGGCGGCGCTCTGCGTGGCTCCGCGAGGGCGTGGCGGCCGTCCGCTGGCCTCAGGGTTTCTCCAGGAGCCCCCTTACCGTTATCCCCCCGCGCGGCGACCAGGAACGAACCAGAGGACAACGGTAGCCGGAGCACCGGTCAGGCACCCGACATGCAAACGGCCCCGAATGGGGGCCGCTGCACACTTCGGCTACAGGCCGCCGGAAATCAGGCGCTGGCGGGGGCCTCGTTCGCGCGGTCTGCCCGGTCGGTATAGATGTAGAGCGGACGGGCAGTCCCCTCCACCACCTCGCGGGAGATGACGACTTCCTCGACCCCTTCGAGACCCGGCAGATCGAACATGGTGTCGAGCAGGATGCCTTCGAGGATCGAACGCAGGCCGCGCGCGCCGGTCTTGCGCTCGATGGCCTTGCGGGCGATGGCACCGAGCGCCTCGTCGGCAAAGGTCAGCTCGATCGATTCCATCTCGAACAGCCGCTGATACTGTTTCACCAGCGCGTTCTTCGGCTCCAGCAGGATCTTCTTCAGCGATGCCTCGTCGAGATCCTCAAGGGTCGCGACGATCGGCAGGCGGCCGACGAACTCGGGGATCAGCCCGTATTTCAGCAGATCCTCCGGCTCGACATGGCGGAAGATCTCGCCGGTGCGGCGGTCTTCCGGGGCCATGACTTTCGCGCCGAAGCCGATGGATGTGGTGCGCCCACGACCGGAGATGATCTTGTCGAGGCCGGCAAAGGCGCCCCCGCAGACGAACAGGATATTCGTGGTGTCGACCTGCAAGAACTCCTGCTGCGGATGCTTGCGCCCGCCCTGAGGCGGAACGGACGCCACGGTGCCTTCCATGATCTTGAGCAGGGCCTGCTGCACGCCCTCGCCCGATACGTCACGGGTGATCGAGGGATTGTCCGCCTTGCGGGAGATCTTGTCGATCTCGTCGATATAGACGATGCCGCGCTGGGCGCGTTCGACATTATAGTCGGCCGCCTGCAACAGCTTGAGGATGATGTTCTCGACATCCTCGCCGACATAGCCGGCCTCGGTCAGGGTCGTCGCGTCCGCCATCGTGAACGGCACGTCGAGGATGCGCGCCAGCGTCTGCGCCAGCAGCGTCTTGCCGGAGCCGGTTGGGCCGATCAGCAGGATGTTCGACTTGGCCAGTTCGACGTCGCTGTGCTTGGTCTGATGGCTGAGCCGCTTGTAGTGATTGTGAACGGCCACCGAGAGGACCTTCTTCGCATGGTCCTGGCCGATGACATAGTCATCCAGCACCTTGCGGATTTCCTTCGGCGTGGGAATGCCATCGCGCGACTTCACCAGCGAGGATTTGTTTTCCTCGCGGATGATGTCCATGCAGAGTTCGACGCACTCATCGCAAATGAAAACCGTCGGTCCGGCGATCAGTTTACGAACCTCGTGCTGGCTCTTTCCACAGAAGGAGCAGTACAGGGTGTTCTTTGAGTCGCCGCTACTGACTTTGCTCATACTCTGCCTCCGTCGATCCGACGGCTCGGACCGCTTCGCCTTCCAATGCAGAACATGCGCCGAATTTTTCGGCCACCATGCCCTGCACAGGGCTTCAATCCCATCGCTGGAACAACCGAACCAGCCATCTCTAGCGCCTAATCAGCCACGGTAAAGACCGGATCATCAACAATTCATTAATGATGAATATTCAGCCATGTGGCGAGTTTTGGGCGCAAACCGCTGAAATCGCGGTGGAAACCCGGCAATCTTCACTTCTCCACCGCCGGGATGTCTTCCGGCCGCTTGTCGATGACGGAATCGACAATGCCAAAATCGCGCGCCATCTCGGAGGTAAGGAAATAGTCACGCTCCAGCGCGTCCTCAATCTTCTTCAGCGACTGGCCGGTGTGCTTCACGTAAATTTCATTCAGCCGCTTCTTCAGATTCAGGATTTCCTGGGCGTGCAGCATGATGTCCGTCGCCTGGCCCTGAAAGCCGCCGGACGGCTGATGCAGCATGATCCGCGCGTTCGGCAGAGCGAACCGCATGTCCTTTTCGCCGGCCGCCAGCAGCAGGGAGCCCATTGAGGCGGCCTGGCCGATGCACAGGGTGGACACTCCCGGCCGGATGAACTGCATGGTGTCATAGATCGCCATGCCGGACGTCACCACGCCGCCGGGCGAGTTGATGTACATCGAGATTTCTTTTTTGGGATTTTCCGCTTCCAAAAACAGAAGCTGCGCCACCACCAGCGTGGACATGCCGTCCTCGACCGGCCCGGTGATGAACAGGATCCGCTCCTTCAGGAGGCGGGAATAAATATCATAGGACCTTTCGCCGCGGTTGGTCTGTTCCACGACCATCGGCACGAGGTAGTTCATATAGGTATCGACGGGATCGCGCATCACGCACAGCCTCCGGCCCGAAAACGGGCCACCAAAACGATTCGGGTGCCGCAGCATAGCGCCCACCGCCCCCTCACGGGTTAATGCGACAGATAGGCTCGCCCCCGCAACTTTTGAAGGGCTGGGACATTGCATCGCCGGCGGGATGAGCCTGCCATATCCGAACTAGGAATAAACGCCATGCCGCCCAGTCCCGGCGCTGCCGCCATGCCCCGTTTCCCGCTGTGCCCGCCTGCCCTGTCCCTCCTGGTGCTGCTCGTCGCCCCCGCGGCGCTGGCGCAGGGGCCGTCACCAACACTCGGCCCCAATCCGCACCTTCCCGCGCCCGAGCAGAGCATGATTCCCACGCTCAACTGGGCCGGAGTGGACCGCTGGAAGGAAGGCGACAAACCCACCGCCGCCGCCGGCCTGGACGTGAATGCCTTCGCGACCGGCCTGAAACATCCCCGCTGGATCTATGTCCTGCCGAATGGCGACGTGCTGGTGGCGGAGGCTGCCAGCGAGCCGTCCGGCTCCTGGGAGCCCCGGGCGATGGTCCAGACCATGGTGCAGCGGATGGCCGGCTCCATCACCGAAAACGCCAACCGCATCTCCCTGCTGCGCGATACCGATGGCGACGGCGTCGCCGATATTTCCACGCCATTCCTGGAAGGGCTTCGCCAGCCGTTCGGCATGGCGCTGATCGGCGATACGCTTTACGTCGCCAACACCGACAGCGTGGTGAGCTTTCCCTACAAGGAGGGCGACACCCGAATTGCGGACAAGGGCACGCGCCTGCTCGATCTTCCCGTCGGCCATCACTGGACACGGAACATCCTGCCCAGCCGGGACGGATCGAAGCTCTATGTCACGGTCGGCTCGGGCAGCAACATCGGCGAGAAGGGCATGGAGATCGAAGCCGGGCGCGGAACGATTCTCGAATATGACATCGCCGACAAACAGTCGCGGATTTTCGCCAGCGGATTGCGCAACGCCAACGGCATGGGCTGGGAACCCGCCACTGGCGAACTCTGGACGGTCGTGAACGAGCGCGACGAGATCGGGGACGATCTGCCGCCGGACTATCTCACCTCCGTCAAGGACGGCGGTTTCTACGGCTGGCCGTGGAGCTACTGGGGCAAAAATGTGGATGAGCGGGTGAAGCCGCAGCGGCCGGAGATGGTCGAAAAGGCCCTCACCCCCGATTATGCGCTCGGCGGCCATACCGCGGCCCTCGGGCTGACCTTCGACACCGGGGCCGAGCTGCCGGCGCCTTACCGCAACGGCGCCTTCATCGGCCTGCACGGCTCGTGGAACCGCAAGGACCTCAGCGGTTACAAGGTGATCTTCGTGCCCTTCACCAATGGCCGGCCCAACGGCGAGCCGATCAACGTCCTCACCGATTTCATTTCCACGGACGGCAACGAGAATGCGCGCGGCCGGCCTGTGGGTGTGGCTTTCGACAGCCGGGGCGCACTGCTGGTGGCCGACGATGTGGGCAACACGGTCTGGCGCGTGACTGCCGCGCCCGGCAACCCTGCGACCCGGCCGGATTGACGATCCGCGCCGCACGAAGGCGGCCTTCTCGGCGGGCTCCGCACAGCCTCCATAAAGAAGAAGCCCCGCACGATGCGCGGGGCTTCCTGCATTTCAAACCATCCGGGCGGACAGTCAGGCTGTGGCGGCCGCGTCGTCCTTGTAGAGTTCTTCCTTGGACACGGTCTTGTCGGTCACGTCGCCGAGTTCGACGATGAAATCGACCACCTTCTCCTCGTAGATCGGCGCACGCAGGCTGGCGAGGGCCTGCGGGGTCTTCCGATAATACTCGTAAACCTGCTGCTCCTGGCCGGGGAAGCGGCGCATCTGCTCGACGAGGGCCTTGTTGACCTCTTCCTCGCCGACAGTGATCTGGTTCTTTTCCCCGATCTCGGCCAGCACGAGGCCGAGACGGACGCGGCGCTCCGCGATCCGGCGATAGTCCTCGCGGGCCTTGTCCTCGGTGGTGCCTTCGTCCTCGAAGGTGCGGGCCTGGGACTTCAGGTCGTCGTTGACCTGATTCCACACGCTGTTGAACTCATCCTCCACCAGCGACGGCGGCGCGTCGAATTTGTGCATCTCGTCGAGCTGGTCGAGCAGGTGCCGCTTCATCTTCTGGCGGCTGGCGCCGGCATGCTGCTGCTTGATGCGGTCGCGCAGGGCTTCCTTGAGCTTCTCAAGGGATTCAAGGCCGAGTGACTTGGCGAATTCGTCATCCGCCTTGGCCTCGCCCGGCTGCTCGATGGACTTCACCGTGATGTCGAATTCCGCATCCTTGCCGGCGAGTTCCGCATTGGCATAGCCGGCCGGGAACGGCACCTGGATCGTGCCGCTTTCGCCGGCGGCAAAGCCGATCAGCTTCTCCTCGAAGCCGGGGATGAAAGCATTGGAGCCGATGATCACCGGCACGTCATCGGCCTGACCGCCGGCAAAGGCTTCGCCGTTGATCTTGCCGAGGAACGAAATCGTGACCTTGTCATCCTGGGCAGCCTTGGCGCCCTCGGCCTTCGGCTCGAAGGGCCGGTTCTGATCGACGAGCTTCTGCAACTCCTCATCGAGTTCCGCGTCGGTGATCTCGACGGTCTCGCGCTCCAGCTTGATCGACTTGAAGTCGCCAAGCGTGATGGCAGGCATCACTTCCAGCGCAACGGTATAGGCCAGATCGGCGTTGCCGGAGATCACCGCCTCGATGGCGTCCTGCTCTTCCGGCAGCGTCACCTTCGGCTCGGACGCGAGCTTGAAGCCGTTCTCCTCGACGATCTTGGCGTTGGCGTCGCGCACGGCGGCCTCGATGGTCTCGGCCATCACGGAGCGGCCGTACATCTTCTTGACATGCGCGGCCGGCACCTTGCCGGGACGGAAACCCTTGATCTGGACCTGGCCCTTGAGCTCGTTCAGCCGCTCATCGACGCGGCTGCCAAGATCGGTCGCAGGAACGACCACCTTGAATTCGCGCTGGAGACCTTCGTTGCGGGTTTCAGTGATTTGCATGATCCGTTCTTCGTATCGTCGCCGGAGGCGTTCGTGACAATGAGTGGCTCGTGACCCGATTCCATGCGGACGGAAGCGGGATGGTGCGGGCGGAGGGGCTCGAACCCCCACGACTTTCGTCACTGGCACCTAAAACCAGCGCGTCTACCAATTCCGCCACGCCCGCAATGGGCTCGCAACAGAAGGTCGCGCGGCGGCGCGGCTTATACCATGCCTGAGGCGGGACGCACGCCTAAAATGACCTCCGGGGGCGGCCACAACCCCGGCGGCGGCGCGGAGCGGACAAACTGACGCAGGTTTCAACCTCCCGAACGCCTGCGGCCCCGCCGCAACCGAGGCAGCAGCCGCCGGTAGACGCCCGGCACCATGCCGGGAAGATCCTCCGAAATCAGGCCCGGCCCACAGGCAGCCCCCGCCTCGCCATGGACCCAGACGGCGGCGGCCGCCGCCGGGAAAGCCGCCATTCCCTGCGCCAGCAGGCCGGCGATGAGACCGGCAAGCACGTCTCCGGAGCCAGCCGTGGCGAGCCATGGGGGCGCATTGTCGGCAATGGCCGCCCGCCCCTCCGGGGCGGCAACGACGGTGTCTGCGCCCTTCCGGACGATGACCGCACCGGACAGGGCCGCCGCGCGGCGGACCTCTCCCAGTTTATCGGCGTCTCCGGCGGCCGGCCGCAGGGCGGGAAACAGGCGGAAGAATTCGCCGTCATGGGGCGTCAGCACCGCCGGTGCCGAACGCCCGCGCAGGGCCGCGAACAGCGCCTCCGGCGCATCCGCGAAGCTGGTGAGCGCGTCCGCATCCAGCACTACGGCGCGGGGGCCCTCCAGCGCCGCCAGGACCTGCTCCCGCATCGCCGGCCCCATACCCCCGCCCGGGCCGAGCAACACCGCATTGAGCCGCGGATCGGCCAGCAGAGCGCTCAGCCCCGCCGCGCCCTTCACCTCCCGCACCATGACCGCGAGATTGGCCGCCGCATGGACCGCCAGCGCATCCGGCGGGGATGCGACGGTCACGAGCCCCGCGCCGCCCCGCAGCGCGCCAAGGGCGGCCAGACGCGCGGCGCCGGTGGACGCCATGCCGCCGGACACGACCACCGCATGGCCCCGACCGTATTTGTGACCGGCGGCACCGGGCACGGGAAAGACGTCTCCCCAGAGCGCTGGCGTGTTGTGGAAGGTCGAAACCTCCAGCCCCGGCAGCACGTCCGCCGCAATGCCGATGTCGATCACGCGGGTCTCGCCGCAATGCAGGCGGCCCGGCAGCAGCACATGGCCCGGCTTGCGGCGGAAGAAAGTCACCGTCAGGTCTGCCTCGATCGCCACGCCGCGCACTGCGCCGGTCGCGCCATCGATCCCGCTCGGCAGGTCCACGGCGACGACCGGGCAGCCGCTGCCGTTGATCGCTTCGATCAGGTCCTGAAGCGGTCCGGTCACCGGCCGGTCAAGGCCCGCCCCGAGCAGCGCGTCGATGATCACGGCGCCGCCACGCGGCAGCTTTCCGGCCGCGGCCGGCGCCACCTCGCCGGACCATTGCGCCAGCGCCAGCCCGGCATCGCCCCCGATGCGCTGCGGATCGCCGGACACCAGCACCGTGCAGCAATAGCCGCGCTCCCGCAGCACCCGGGCGGCGACGAACCCGTCCCCGCCATTGTTGCCCGTGCCGGCGAGGATGCAGACCGGCCGCGAGCGCGGAAATCGCGCGGATACGGCGTCCGCCACGCCGGTCCCCGCGCGATCCATCAGAACGATCCCCGGGGTGCCGGCCTCGATCGCTGCGCGGTCGGCCCGGATCATTTCGGCAGGCATCAGCAATTCCGTCACGGCTACCGGCTCCTCTACGAGGAATAAACTGTCTAATTTTTAGGCTGGAAGCCTATTTTTTAATCTCAATAGGGATTGCTCTTGCTCTCAGGAATGCTCAAGAGGCCGTCAATCGCCCGAAGTCTTTGCATTTCGGGTCGAGGATGAACTTGGCATGGAGCCTGCTAAACGCATGCCGGCCACCCGCTCCGCATCGCCGCCCGGCGCCGCGCGGGAACGGACAGGCCGGGCCAGGAAACGGAAGCGTCATGAAGAAAATCGAGGCCATCATCAAACCCTTCAAGCTCGATGAAGTGAAGGAAGCCCTTCAGGAAGTCGGCCTGCAAGGCATCACCGTGACGGAAGCCAAGGGATTCGGCCGCCAGAAGGGACACACCGAACTCTATCGGGGCGCCGAATATGTTGTCGACTTCCTGCCCAAGGTGAAGATCGAGATTGTGCTTGACGATGACATGGTCGAGAAGGCCGTCGATGCGATCCGTCGCGCCGCACAGACGGGCCGCATCGGCGACGGCAAGATTTTCGTTTCCAGCATTGAAGAAGCCATCCGGATTCGCACGGGGGAATCCGGAACAGACGCTATCTGAATCTGACCCCTCCAGCCGGGCCGCGGTCTGCCGCCCAATCTTTGATAACGAGGAACGCATTCGATGACGACCGCCAAAGATGTCCTGAAAATGATCAAGGACAACGACGTGAAATTCGTCGATTTCCGATTCACCGACCCGCGCGGCAAATGGCAGCATGTCACCTTCGACGTCTCCATGATCGACGACGATATCTTTGCCGAAGGCATCATGTTCGACGGCTCGTCCATCGCCGGCTGGAAGGCCATCAACGAGTCTGACATGGCCCTGATGCCGGACCCCTCGACGGCCTGCATCGACCCCTTCTTCGCCGAGACGACACTCGTGCTGGTTTGCGACGTGCTTGAGCCGACCACCGGCGAGCCCTACAGCCGCGACCCGCGCAGCATCGCCAGAAAGGCCGAGAAATACGTCAACTCGCTGGGCTTCGGCGACACCATCTATTTCGGCCCCGAGCCCGAATTCTTCGTGTTCGACGATGTGAAGTTCAAGGCCGACCCCTACAACACCGGCTTCAAGCTGGACTCCGTCGAACTTCCGACCAACAGCGACGCCGACTACGAGAGCGGCAACCTCGGCCACCGGATCGGCACCAAAAAGGGCTATTTCCCGGTGCCCCCGATGGACTCCGCCCAGGACATGCGCGGCGAAATGCTCACCGCGATGTCCCGCATGGGCGCCAAGATCGAAAAGCATCATCACGAGGTGGCCTCGGCCCAGCATGAACTCGGCCTGAAATTCTCGCCGATGACGACGATGGCCGACCAGGTGCAGATCTACAAATACTGCATCCATCAGGTCGCGCATATCTATGGCAAGACCGCCACCTTCATGCCGAAGCCGATCTATGGCGACAACGGTTCGGGCATGCATGTCCACCAGTCGATCTGGAAGGAAGGCAAGCCGATGTTCGCCGGCAACAAATATGCCGACCTTTCGGACATGTGCCTGTCCTATATCGCCGGCGTCATCAAACACGCCAAGGCCATCAACGCCTTCACCAACCCGACCACCAACTCCTACAAGCGTCTGGTGCCGGGCTTCGAAGCGCCGGTGCTGCTGGCCTATTCCTCCCGCAACCGCTCGGCATCCTGCCGTATTCCCTACACGACGAGCCCGAAGGCCAAGCGCGTGGAGGTTCGCTTCCCCGACCCGCTGGCCAACCCCTATCTCGCCTTCACAGCGCTGCTGATGGCGGGTATCGACGGCGTGAAGAACAAGCTGGACCCGGGACCGTCCATGGACAAGGATCTCTATGATCTTCCCCCGGCCGAGCTGAAATCCATCCCGACCGTCTCCGCCTCCCTGCGCGAGGCGCTCGAGAACCTCGACAAGGACCGCGAGTTCCTCAAGGCCGGCGGCGTGTTCGACGACGACTTCATCGACAGCTATATCGAGCTGAAGATGACCGAGGTGATCCGCTTCGAACACACCCCTCATCCGATCGAGTTCGACATGTATTATTCGGCCTGATCTCCGGACCGGACCGACACAAGAGACAGAGGGGCCCGGAGCGTTCGACGCTCCGGGCCTTTTTCCTGCGGCTTCCGGCGAGTGCGCCGGGCGTCTATAGACTGCCTTTCCCTCATGCGGGTTCATGCCCATGGCGCGCAGATTCTCATCCTTCGGCTTTCTTGGCATCTTCGGCCGCTCGTCCGACCTGCGCGCCATGGACGCAGCCTTGCGCAGCGTGGACCTGCATCCGCGCCTGGTGCCCGAGGCGGTGAAGCTCGCCGCCGTCCGCATCGTCGCCGAGGCTGCCGGCGATTCAGACCCCGCTGAATCCGCTTATCTGCGCGCGGCAGAGCTTCTCGCCTATTGCATGATCGGCGCCGAAGGCTTCACCGCGGCGAATGGCGAGGCCGCCACGGCGGCGGCAGAGGCGCGCCTGGAACGGGCCATCGACGACGAAGACGGAGCCGACGCACGGATCGTGCTGCTGGCCATCCATGCCAAGGTCATGCAGCCGAGCGTGAAGCATCGTTTCGGCTTTGAAACCTCGCAGGACTGACGCGCCAACTCCCACCGGATAGGCCCTGCGAAGCCGTCCGCGAAGATCGCGAACGGCCGGCGTCTCAGGTAATCGAAGAACTCAAATATACTGATGCAGCATCAGCCGCGGCAGGTGCTGTCTCTCTTCATCCCCGCATGCCGCGAGCCGCCTCTACAGCGCCGGCGCGACCTCTCGCTTCACCTTCGCTGCGGCGGCGCTGACAGGATCGCGCAGCCCGAGAATGCGCCGCGCATTGTCGTAGAACAGCTTCTGTTTGTCGGCCTCCGAAAGCTCGATCTCGTCGAGCAGCGCCAGGCATGTCGCAGGGTCCCAGCACGGATAGTCCGTGCCATACATGACATTGTCGATGCCGTAATAGTCGATGGCGAATTTCATGCCCATGGAGTGCGGCGAAACCGTATCCGTGAACATGCGCTTCATATAGGTCGAGACCGGCTTCGGCAGTTTCGCCGCCTTGGTGTTCTTGTCCATGCGGCCAGCCTGATACGGCAATGCGCCGCCGGTATGGGACAGCACCACCTTGAGGCCGGGATTGCGCTCCATGATGCCGGACAGGATCAGCCGGGAAGCCGCCACGCTCACCTCGATCACACGGCCGAGGCTGAGATGCAGCGCGCCGTTGTAACCGTCGAGCATATCGGCGAACACCGCGTCGGTCGGATGCAGGAACATCGGCACGCCATGCTCCGCCACCCGCGCATAGAAAGGCTCCAGCCGCTCCGCATCGATCCTGGGGTCCGAACCGACACTGCCCGGCAGGTTGATGCCCATCAGCCCGAGCCGGTTCACGGCATCGTCCAGCACCTCGATGGCGATGCGCGTATCGACCAGCGGAATCGCCGCGCTGGCCCAAAGCCGTCCGGGATATTTGCGCTGCGCCGCCGCCATTTCCTCGTTCCAGCGCAGCGCGGCGTCGCGCCCCTCCTCCGCTGGAAGCTCGGAGAAATAAACCGAAAACGGCCCGATCGAGCACACGACATCGACACGGTGGCCGAGCCCGTCCATATGCTCGAATTGCTTGTCCAGGTCGAACCATTCGGCCCAACTGTTGACCGGGCCGCCGGAGCCTTCCTTCGGCCAATAAGTATATCCGCCGCGGTCGTTCACATCGGCCCGGGGGTAGTCCTTCTTCCGGCACAGATCCTCGAATACCGAACGCGGCCACCAGTGAAAGTGAGAGTCGATGATGTGCATGAGCGTTCTCCCGGCCATCCCGCGGATGGTTATGTTCTGAACAGAAAGCCCGGCCGGAATGGCCGGGCTTTCCATGTCGTTTATTCCGCCGCTTCGCTGCGCGCGCTGTCGTAACGGCTGACCGGCCGCGGCAGGCCGAGGTGTTCGCGCAGTGTCGTGCCCTCATATTCCGTCCGGACCAGCCCGCGCTTGCGAAGCTCCGGCATCACGAGATTGCAGAAATCATCCAGCGCGCCGGGAATATAAGGCGGCATCACGGTGAAGCCGTCGCAGGCGCCCTTGTCGAACCAGTCCTGCATGTAATCGGCAACCTGCTTCGGGTCGCCGACGAACACGTTCTTGCCCCTTGCGCCGGCGACGCGCTGGCCGAGTTCGCGGATGGTGAGGTTCTCCTTCCGCGCCATGGCGACAATGCTGTCATAGTGGCCACGGCTGCCGGTATGCTCCGGCAGCGGGTCCGGCAACGGCTTGTCCATGTCGTATCCGGAAAGGTCGAGCCCGCCCAGCATCGAGGACAGAATCTCCCGGCCGACCATCGGATGGATCATCGACTGGATGTAGTCATAGTCGCGCCGCGCCTCGGCCTCGGTCTCGGCAACGATGACGCTCAGGCCCGGCAGGATCTTGCAGTGGTCCGGATTGCGGCCGTATTTCAGCATCCGTGTCTTGACGTCGTCGTAATATTCCTTGGCCGCCTCGACATTGAGATGCGGACTGAAGATCGCCTCGGCCACCTCGGCCGCAAGCTCGCGGCCATCATCCGATGCGCCGGCCTGGACGATGACCGGATGTCCCTGCGGCGGGCGCGGCACGTTCAGCGGCCCGCGCACGCTGTAGACCTCGCCCTTGTGGTTCAGTTGGTGCATCTTCTCCGGCACGAAGAAAAGGCCCGTATCCTTCTCCCGCACGAAGGCGTCATCGTCCCAGCTATCCCACAGGCCCTTGACCACGGCGGCAAATTCATGAGCGCGGTGATAGCGCTCCGCATGCGGCCACGGCTCGGTCCGGTCGAAATTCTTCGCCTCGGAGGCCTGCCCGGAGGTGACAAGATTCCACCCTGCCCGGCCGCGGCTGATGTGGTCGAGCGAAGCGAACTTGCGCGCGATATGGTACGGGTGGTTATAGCTCGTCGAGGCGGTGCCGATCAGGCCGATGCGGCTCGTCACCATGGCCAGCGCAGACAGCAGCGTCAGCGGCTCGAAATGCGAAACGAACTGCACCGAACGACTGAGCGCATCCATATGGACGTCCCGGGTCGCGTTGGCGTCGGCGAGAAACATGAGGTCGAATTTCGCTCTCTCGGCTGTCTGCGCGATCTCGACATAATGGTCGATATTGATATGCGCATCGGCCTGAGCGCGCGGGTGACGCCATGATGCGACGTGATGGCCAGTCGGATTGTAATAGGCCGCCAGCCTCATCTGTCTTCCTGCGCTGCTCATCCCCTGGGTCTCCTCGTCTACCTTGAACTTTTATCCGACGTTTGAAGTGTCTGCCTTCGAGACGTCAACATTCCGCGTCTGCGACGGCTTCATTCACCGGCGGGGTGAAAATCCGTGGCAACCCCATTGATGCAATAGCGCAGTCCCGTGGGCGGTGGCCCGTCCGAAAACACATGGCCGAGATGCCCGCCGCAATTGGCGCAATGCACCTCGATCCGCCGCATGCCGTAGCTGCTGTCCTCGCTGGTTCCAACCGCCCCCTCGACGGGTGTGTTGAAACTCGGCCAACCGGTGCCGCTTTCGAACTTGGTTTCAGTCTCGAAAAGCGACTGGCCACAGCCGGCGCAGACGAAGGTGCCTGCCCGCTTCTCGTAATTCAGCGCACAGGAGCCGGCCGGCTCGGTGCCGTGGCCGCGCAGCACGCGATATTGCTCCGGAGTCAGACGGGCGCGCCATTCCGCGTCGGACAACCGAAACGGAAATTCCGTGCTTTCAACGGAACGGTTGAAAAGAGCCATGCGCTTTCCTCCGAAATCCCGCAGCCGGCACGAAGCCGCAGCCGGCGCGGTTCTGGTCTGGTCTCTCTCCAAAATAGCCACAACCGCGCGAGCTTTCCATGGCCGGGAGACAATTTCCAAGCTGGAGGGGCCGGTTCGCCCTTTCAGCATCCTTCTGCCCACCACCGGCAGCCCTGTCACCGCCCCGTCACCGGCAGTCGATAATCGTTCCAGACAATGCCAGAAACAGCAGGCGCGCGTCATGAGCGAGATTCATAGCCGTTCCCAGCTTTCAGAGCGTTCCGAGGACATCGGGCGCAACCAGAGCGGGAACAGGACCATGGGCGACATCGTCGAGAGTCGCCTGCGGCGGCGCGACATCCTCAAGGGGTTTGTTGGCGTGGCCGGGGCCGCTGCCGCGGCTCCTCTCGCGGGCGTGGTCCCCGCTTCCCCGGCCCTGGCCGCCGGCCCTTCGGTTTCCTTCAGGGAGGTCACCGCCGGGGTCGACCCCACGCATCATGTTCCGGAGGGCTATGACGCCGACATCCTGATCCGCTGGGGCGATCCGGTGTTGCCGGACGCGCCGGCGTTCGACCCGCTGCGCCAGACCGCCGCCGCCCAGAAGCTCCAGTTCGGCTACAACAACGATTTCCTGGGATACCTGCCGATGCCCGGTGCCGCCCAGCCCGGCCGCCACGGACTGCTCGTGGTCAATCATGAATATACCAACGAAGAACTGATGTTCCCCGGCATCGGCTTGCAGGACGCCAAGGACGAGGCGTTCCGCAAAATGACGCCGGATCTCGTGGCCATCGAGATGGCCGCCCATGGCGGCGCCGTGCTCGAAGTGAAGAAGGACAACGGCCGCTGGCAGGTCGTTCCCGCCTCGAAATATGCAAGGCGCATCGATGCCGATACTCCCATGGAGATCACCGGCCCCGCCGCCGGACACCCCCGGATGCAGACCGCCGCCGACCCCACCGGCCGCCGCGTGCATGGCATGCTCAACAATTGCGCCGGCGGCGTAACGCCATGGGGAACGTGGCTGAGCTGCGAAGAAAACATCCACTATTATTTCTGGGGCAAGCTTGCCGACGACCATCCGGAGGCGCGGAATTTCAAGCGTATCGGCGTGCCGGGGAATGCCTATGCCTGGGGCAGGTTCCACGACCGCTTCGACATCGCCAAGGAGCCCAACGAGGCCAACCGCTTCGGCTGGGTGGTGGAAATCGATCCGTTCGACCCGACCTCCACCCCGAAGAAACGCACGGCGCTCGGCCGCTTCAAGCATGAAGGTGCGTCCGGCGTCATCAACAAAGATGGACGCTATGTGGTCTACAGCGGCGACGACGAGCGGTTCGACTATGTCTATCGCTTCGTGACCTCAGGAAAGGTCGACACGGCCAATCCCGCGGCCAACCGCGACATTCTTGACGACGGCGTTCTTTCGGTGGCGCGGTACAATGAGGATGGTTCGCTCGACTGGCTGCCGCTGATCCACGGACAGGGGCCGCTGTCGGCGGCGAATGGCTTCGCGAGTCAGGCCGACGTGCTGATCGAAACCCGGCGCGCCGCCGATCTGCTCGGCGCCACCAAGATGGATCGCCCGGAGGACGTCGAGGCGAGCCCGCTGCACAGCAAGATCTATGTCATGCTGACCAACAACACTCGCCGCACCCCCGCCCAGATCGACAAGGCCAATCCGCGCGCAGCCAACGCATTCGGGCATATCATCGAGATGACCGCGCCGGACGGCGATCATGCGGCCGACCGGTTCTCCTGGGACATTCTCGTGAAATGCGGAGATCCGTCGCAGGAAAAAGTCCAGGCGACTTTCCACGGGACGACGACCGCGAACGGCTGGTTCGGCATGCCGGACAATGGCGCCATCGACGGCGAAGGCCGGCTCTGGGTTGCGACGGACGGAAACTCCGGGCCGACGACCGGACGAACGGACGGAGTCTGGGCGCTGGAGACCGAAGGCGAAGGCAGAGGCGCCTCGCGGCTGTTCTTCCGCGCGCCGATGGGTGCGGAAGTCTGCGGCCCTGTTTTCACCCCGGACGACGAAACGCTGTTCGTCGCGATCCAGCATCCGGGAGAAACCGAAGCCGGCGCGAAGGAACTGGCGACGTTCGAAACACCCTCGACGCGATGGCCCGACTTCAACGACAGCATGCCGCCGCGCCCTTCCATCATCGCCATCACACGGCGCAACGGCGGCAAGATCGGAAGCTGAGGCGGACGGACCGTCAGCCGACGGCAGTCAGCCGACGGGCAGTCAGCCGACGCTCTTGAGTTCGCCGCTCGGCAGCAAGGCGAGCGGGTCCCCGATCATCGCCTCGGCGGCGGCGACCGGTGGCCCCTCGCCCAGGCCCACGACGGGTCGCTCCCGCGTCGGCAGAAACTCCACCCTGTTGCGCCCCGCGGCCTTGGCTCGATACAGCGCAGTATCGGCGACTTCGAGCATGGCTTCGAGCTTGTCCGACGGATCGCCGATCGCCACGCCGATGCTCACGGTCGGGCGCAGCAGTGCGTCGCCGAAAGACGACGCCTTCCGCTCGAAATTGACGCGGACATTCTGGGCCACCGCGAGCACCTCCTCGGCGCTGCGTCCCGTGATCAGGGCGGCGAATTCTTCACCGCCGAGCCGGCCGAACAGGACATCCATGCCGAACACCCTCCTCGTTTCCTGAGCGAAGAGGTACAGCACCCTGTCCCCCTGTGCGTGGCCGAAGCGATCGTTGATGTTCTTGAAGCGATCCAGATCGAACAGGAGAAGCGCCAGGGACTGATCCGCGACCGACGCTTTCTGCCAGTCCTGGGACGCGGTCGCGAGGAAGGCCCTGCGGTTCGCGATACCCGTCAACGGATCGATAAGCGATGCGGTCTTGTGTCCAAGCTCGCTGCGCTCCTTGGTCATGTTCAGAAGGAGAAATGCCACCGTGACGATGAACAGCAGCGCTGCGAACTGCACATAGCTGAAAATAGGCGATGCCGTGACATCCCCGTCCGGACCGAAGGGGGCAACAATCGCCATCGGCACGCGGAGCAGCATGCTGGTCGCGTAGACAAGGAACACCGAAACGACCAGGCCGCGCGAAGTCAGGACTTCGCGACGCCCACCCAGCCAGATTTCCCGAGCCGAAAGCAGCATCAGGACGGTCGTGATCAGCGACAGCACGATCACGCGCAGATCCGTATTCTCGCTGAAGGCCGGCACCCGGCAGGCCAGGAGCCAGAACGCGGGAAGCGCGACCAGCCAAACCGTTTTCACGGCGCGGCCTTCGAACACCCGCACCCCTGACCACAACACGCCGAAACACAGCAACAGCAGGGCATTGGCGATATCATAGGATACGATGCGTGGCAGCCATGACCGCCCCGTCAGTGCGCCGAAGCCGGCGGCGCCGATGAGAAAGGCACTGCCCCACCACAACAGCGCCGGGGCGGTGCGGTTCTGCCAGCCCACTGCCGTCAGCAACATGCCGAGCAGCGAGATGATGAACACCGTCACTACAGCCAGCGTTGGCAAATCGAGGTGCATCAGCGATTCGACCTCCCCCTGACCTTATAGGACAGGAAAGCTTCTCCATCGGTAAGCGGGAGCATCGGTTCTGAAATAAGGTTTCCAGAACATAAACAAACGGCGGCCCTGCGGCCGCCGTTCGTAAAATACGTGAAATGTCGTTGCGATCAGCGCTTGGAGAACTGGAACGAACGGCGCGCCTTGGCCTTGCCGTATTTCTTGCGCTCCACCACGCGAGAGTCGCGGGTGAGGAATCCACCGCTCTTGAGCGGACCGCGCAGTTCTGGCTCGAAATGGGTCAGCGCCTTGGAAAGACCGTGGCGAACCGCGCCGGCCTGCCCCGACAGACCACCGCCGGAGACAGTGCAGATCACGTCGAACTGGTCCTGCCGGTTGGCGGCAACCAACGGCTGCTGGATCATCATCCGCAGAACCGGACGGGCGAAGAACACCTCCACCGGCCGGTTGTTGACGACGATCTTGCCGGCGCCCGGCTTGACCCACACACGGGCGACGGCGTTCTTGCGCTTGCCGGTGGCATAGGCCCGGCCCTGCGCATCGACCTTCTTCTCATACTTCGGCGCGGCTTCGGGAGCGGCGGCCTTCAGGGACGACAACTGATCGAGCGATTGAATGGTCTCGGTCATGATCAGGCGCTCCTGACATTCTTGCGGTTGAGAGAGGCGATATCCAGCGTTACGGGCTGCTGGGCCTCATGCGGATGGCCGGTGCCGGCATAGACGCGGAGATTGCCGAGCTGGCGGCGGCCGAGCGGGCCGCGCGGCAGCATGCGCTCCACGGCTTTCTCAACGATCCGCTCCGGAAAACGGCCTTCGAGGATGGAACGCGCGGTGCGCTCCTTGATGCCGCCCGGATATCCGGTGTGGTGATAATAGACCTTGTCTTCACGCTTGCGGCCGGTCAGCACGACCTTGTCGGCGTTGATGACGATGACATGGTCGCCGTCATCGACATGCGGCGTGTAGGTCGGCTTGTGCTTGCCGCGCAGACGCATGGCGATGATGGTCGCGAGCCGGCCCACAACGAGGCCCTCGGCGTCGATCATCACCCATTTCTTTTCGATGTCGGCGGCTTTGGCCGAATAAGTGCTCATCGGAATGCCCTGGGAAGAGATGGCGGACAGCAGGTCCGCGATGACAGGCTTCTAATCGAGCCTCCGGATCAGGTCAATGCGCCAACGCAAGGAAATACTTATAATTATCAATATGTTGCAAAATTTGTATTATTATACCTCTTTGTAGTAGCCGATTTTTGCGTTGTTTTTCCCGGCTTGCCTCGGCAGGGTTGCGCCGCCGGCGCAGGCGGCTAACTATCGTCCTCCCTCTATCTTCCTCCCGCGGCCCCCATCGGCGGATGCCGGCCCGTTTCTGGATTGCCCATGGACCACAGCACCTATTCCGACGCCTATATCCGCGGAATCCTGAACACCGTTAAGACCATCGCCATGGTGGGTGTTTCGGCCAACGAGAGCCGGCCGAGCTTTTTCGCCTTCAAGTATCTGCTGGAACGCGGCTACCGCATGATCCCGATCAACCCCGGACTGGTCGGCACCGGCCTGCGCGGCCAAACCGCCTATGCCCGCCTGTCGGACGTGCCCGAACCCATCGACATGGTCGATATCTTCCGCGCCTCGTCCTTCGCCAAGGGCATCGTGCAGGAGGCGCTGGAATTGCGGCCGCTGCCCCGCGTGATCTGGATGCAGCTCGGCGTGCAGGATGCCGAAGCCGCCGCGCTGGCGGAGGCGGCCGGCATCAAGGTGGTGATGAACCGCTGCCCCAAGATCGAATATGGCCGGCTGTCTTCGGAGCTGAGCTGGATGGGCGTGAACTCGCGCACCCTCACCTCGCGCAAGCCGCGGATCGACAAGTCCGGCGTCCAGCGCATGTCCCTGAACCGCACCACGATGGCTGGCGGGCAGACAATTGCATCGGACCGGGCTTACGAGACAGACAAGAAATCCTCCTGACGATGCTTCCCGAAGGTCAAAATGCCGCGTCGCGCGGCTCCTGAAGGTTATGAATCCAAAGCAGCGCTGTACCCTTGACGGAACGGGGGAACCCGATACACGCCTTGCCGGCACGGCAGGGACGATTTTTTCAACTGCCATCGTCCCGATGGACACAGGGCATTGCCCGAGGAGGAGAACGAAATGACCGAACGCAGCCCAGGCTTTTCGACCCTCGCAATCCACGCCGGCGCCCAGCCGGACCCGACAACCGGCGCGCGAGCGACGCCGATCTATCAGACCACGTCCTATGTGTTCGACGATGTCGACCACGCCGCATCGCTGTTCGGCCTTCAGACATTCGGGAATATCTATACCCGCCTCGGCAACCCCACCTGCGCGGTCCTTGAAGAGCGCCTCGCGGCCCTCGAAGGCGGCACCGCCGGCCTTGCCACCGCCTCAGGCCACGCCGCACAGGTGCTGGTGTTCCATACGCTGATGCAGCCCGGCGACGAATTCGTGGCCTCGCGCAAGCTCTATGGCGGCTCCATCAACCAGTTCAGCCACGCCTTCAAGAACTACGGCTGGAACGTGGTCTGGGCCGAGCCGGACGACATCTCCACCTTCGAACGGGCGATCACGCCGAAGACCAAGGCGATTTTCATCGAATCCATCGCCAATCCCGGCGGCGTCATCACCGATATCGAAGCTATCGCGAATATCGCCAAGCGCGCCGGCGTGCCGCTGATCGTCGATAACACTCTGGCGACGCCATATCTCTGCAAGCCGATCGACCATGGCGCGGATATCGTCATCCATTCGCTCACCAAGTTCCTCGGCGGCCACGGCAACTCGCTCGGCGGCATGATCGTGGACGCCGGCACGTTCAACTGGTCCCGCGAAGGCCGCTATCCGATGCTGAGCGAGCCCCGCCCGGAATATCATGGCATCGTGCTGCACGAGACCTTCGGCAACTTCGCCTTCGCCATCGCCTGCCGGGTGCTCGGCCTGCGGGACCTCGGCGCTGCGCTGTCGCCGTTCAACGCCTTCATGATCCTGACCGGCATCGAGACGCTGCCGCTGCGCATGCAGCGCCATTGCGACAACGCGCTCGCCGTTGCCGAATGGCTGGCCAATCACCCCAAGGTGGCTTGGGTGAGCTATCCCGGCCTGAAGGGTGACCGCTATCACAATCTGGCGGAGAAATACGTGCCCAAGGGCGCCGGGGCGGTGTTCACCTTCGGCCTCAAGGGCGGTTACGAAGCGGGCGTCGAGCTGGTGTCGAAGGTGCAGCTCTTCTCACACCTCGCCAATATCGGCGACACGCGCTCCCTGATCATTCATCCGGCCTCCACCACCCATCGCCAGCTCACGGACGCGCAGAAGGTGCAGTCCGGCGCCGGGCCGGACGTGGTCCGGCTCTCCATCGGCCTGGAGGACAAGGAAGACATCATCGCCGACCTCGATCAGGCCCTCGCCGGGGCCTGACGGACGGCCTGACCGGTCAGCCCTTCATCCCGCGGCGGATCGACCTGCCGCGGGACCGGCCGCCGGCTGAAAGCGCGCCTGTGCGGCCGTCCTGCGGCCGGACAGGCGTTCCGCATGGACGAGCGCGACCGTCAGCACCGCCACCGCCATCGCCTGATGAAGCAGCGACAGGCCCAGCGGAGACACTTCGAGCAGGGTCGCAATGCCGATGCCGGCCTGCACGGTGACGAGCATGGCGACACCGGCCGCGCCCGCCAGAACCTCGCGGCGCCGACCACTCCGCCAGACGTCCAGCATGTGCAGCAGTGCGCACGACCACAGCAGATAAGCGCACATGCGATGGACGAACTGCACCGTCAGCGTGTTCTCGAAGAAGTTGCGCCACAGCGGCGTCTCGAAGAACAGCCGCGAAGCCTCCGGCACGAGATGGCCGTCGATCAGCGGCCAGGTGTTGAACACCATGCCGGCGTCGGTCCCGGCAACCAGCGCGCCGAGATAGATCTGGATCAGCACGAGCACGACAATGCCGGCCGCGCTCGCCGCATGGCGCGGCGACGCATGAACCGGCCGGTCCGGCGCGTGGCGTCGGGCATACCAGACCAGCAAGGCATAGATGACGCAGGCGAGCGTCAGATGAAACGCCAGCCGATATTGCGAAACGCTCACGCGCTCCGCCAGCCCTGACGTGACCATCCACCATCCGACAGCGCCCTGGAGCCCGCCCAAAGCGAAGATGCCCCACAGCGGCCAGCGGAACTCAGGACGAATCCACCCCCGCCAGAGAAAAACCAGAAACGGAAGGAAGAAAGCCGCGCCAACCAGCCGGCCAAGAAAACGGTGCGCCCATTCCCACCAGTAAATGGTCTTGAATTCCTCGAGGCTCATACCTCGATTCACTTCAGTATATTGCGGGATGGCCTTGTATTTCTCGAATTCGGCTTGCCAGGACTGCGCCGAAACGGGCGGAATCGAGCCGGTTACCGGCCGCCACTCGACGATGGACAGGCCTGATTCCGTCAGCCGCGTCGCGCCGCCCACCACCACCAGCAGAAAAACCAGCGCGGCCGTAAGCCACAGCCATAGCCCGACAATGCGGTCGGAGCGGGAAATCTGGGAGGATGCCATCGGACGCCTTCACAGGATTGGCGGGTTGCCGGGGACGGGCCGGACCATATAGTCGTAGGCGCACCGTCGCAATCGCGCGCCCCCGCTGCATGGCTGGCCTGCTCAAACGGAATCCCCGATGTCACTACGTCTCCGCAAATTCATCGGCATATTCGCGCTTTTCGCGCTGATCGTGTTCTGGGCTCTGCTCGCGATGGCGCTGGCCCAGTCCATCCTGACCTCCACCAACGGCTGGATGGCCGGCATCTATTATGTCGTGGCGGGTATCGGCTGGGTGCTGCCCGCCATGCCGCTGGTCAAATGGATGAGCCGCCGCGCGTCCGAAGCCTGAAAGATCCGTCGATAGGCCGGAGTTTCGAGGATCGGCCCAAAGTTTCGTTGAGAATTGCCTGACACATTGTCGCAGACCGGAAGCGTTATTTTTCTCCTGCGGGACCGATCCATTATGACACTTTCCTCGGCGCCGACCGCCGCAGCCGACAACGCTGAAACGCGATACGCCGTCGAAGTGGCCGAGCCCGCGAGTCTGAACTGGGACCGACTGGTCTCGCCCTTTCTGGATGGCTGCCTTGAACAGAGTGCGGCCTATATGGCGCCGCGCTGGGGAATGGACCGCCTTTGCGGCCTGTTGCTGCGGGAAGTTCCCACCAACGAAATCGCCGCTGCGGCCCTTGCCGTCATCTTCACGCTTCCCGTCCTGAGCGCCGGGCTTGCCTATGTTAAATTCGGCCCCCTCTGGCGTGCGAACGGCTTCGCCGATGTCGCCGTGCTGCGGGCCGTGCTTCAGGCGCTCAAGAACGAATTCGCGATCCACCGCCGATTGCTTCTGCGGATCATGCCGCCGGCCGAAGCCGACGGAGCGGACATCTGGCCCAAGGAGCTGGAGCGTGCCGGCTTCACGCGCAGCAGCGTTCCGGACGACGACAAGCGCTATCTCGTGAACCTCGCCCTGTCGGAAGCCGAACAGCGCCGCAGTCTCGGCGCGAAATGGCGAGCCAACCTGGTGAAGGCGCAGGCCGGTCCCCTCACCTTCCGGGAGGTGGAAGTCGCCTCCGGCCTCCCCGACTTCATGACGCTTTACCGCGCGATGCATGACCGCAAACGCTTCGTGGACCGCCACAAGGTCCACCACCTCGGTGATTTCGCCGCGGCGCTGACGCCGGATTTCGGCCTCCGTCTGTTCATGGCTTACGAGAATGACACGCCTGTCGCAGGCACCATCCTCGCCGGCAATGGCGACCGCCTGTTCGTGCCCTACAGCGCGACCAGCGATCGCGGCATCGCGCTGCGCGCCGGCTATGCCCTGCGCTGGTGGGTCATTGGCCGACTGCGCGGCAGCCGTCACAGATGGCTGGACCTCGGCGGCGTCGAAGGCGACCAGGGATTGCGGCGCTACAAGGAGGGCAATGTCGGCAAACGCGGCTGCATCGCGACGCTCCCGGGCGAATATGACTTCTGCGTCAGTAAGGTCAGCGCGGCAACCACCTCCGCGATCGACCTGATGCGCGTTGCGATGAACGCGCTGCCGACCGGCTCGAGAAAGGCCGGCACCAAGTCGTAGACATCGACCCCGAGCTCTCGCCGCCTCAGGCCGTGTTGACGCGGCGGAAGCGGTTCGCGAGCCCTGTCGCGGCTCCGGCCATCAGCACCCGGAAATAACGCAGCTTCTGAAACTCGCCATTGAGCGAGACGCGCGGCAATGCCAGCAGATGATCGCGATGCTCCGGGAAGATCACACCCGGCCGGGTCGTCACCGCAGTCTTGAAGCCGAGTTCGGAGGCAATGCGGAATTCCCGCGGCCCCGCCGCCGTCGCATCCCCCACGGGATAGGCGAAATGCTCCGGGCGCTGCCCGAGCC
>DATMEW010000095.1:0-27994 GCA_035556495.1 Xanthobacteraceae bacterium
AATATCCTGCGGGAGGGCGGGGCGGATCAGGGGCTGGGTCATGACGTTGGCCGGGTCATGGCGTTCTCGCGACAGCCGCCCTCATAATCCCGCGCCTCTCCCCGGTCCAGCAGCCGTGCGGGAGGCCGGTTCCGCGCCGGACCATATGCCGCAAACGAAAACGCCCCGGCGGCTGCCGGGGCGTTCCGTGTCCTTCAGGCCGTGCAGCTTAGCGGCGGTCGCCGACGAGCTGGAGCAGCATGATGAAGAGATTGATGAAGTCGAGATAGAGCCGCAGCGCGCCCATCACGGCCTTGCGGCCGGCGGAGGTGCTGTCGTCGTTGGCGTCGTACATCTCCTTGATCTGCTGGGTGTCGTAGGCGGTCAGCCCTGCGAAAATCAGCACGCCGACCGCCGAGATGATGAACTGCATCATCGACGAGGCAAGGAAGATGTTGACCACCATGGCGATCAGCAGGCCGATCAGGCCCATGAACAGGAACGAGCCCATGCCGGACAGGTTGCGCTGGGTGGTGTAGCCGTAGAGGCTCAGCGCGCCGAAGGACGCCGCGGTGATGAAGAACACCCGCGTGATCGACTCGCCGGTATAGGCGAAGAAGATCGTCGTCAGCGACAGACCGAGCAGGCCGGCATAGGCCAGGAACAGCGTGAAGGCGGTGCTGGGCGACAGGGTTTGGATGCGGAAGCTGAGGAAGAAGACGAGCCCCAGCGTGCCGAGCATCAGCACGATCGGCATGAAGCCGCCGAACATGGTCTGGCCGAACGGTGTCAGGCCGACGATGCCCTGAGCGGTGCGCTGGATGGCGTCGCCGCCCGCCATCTGGAAGGCGACGAAGGCGACGAGGCCGGTGAGGCCGACGCCGAGCGCCATCAGGTTATAGACCCGGATCATATAGGCCCGCAGGCCGGCATCGATCTCGAGTGCACGATCGGCGCCTACGCCGCGTGCCGTTGCGTAGTTCCGGTCGAAATCCGACATGGAAGTGTCCCTCTTTCTCGCGGCCGTTCCGCAGGCCCGCCCAGATGGCGGATGGCTGCGGGCGAACCGGCTGTGCATAATCTAGTGCGGCCGAAAGCCCAGCGCCAGATAGTGGAACTGCGATAAGTCAGCGCGAAGGCCGCAGCGGAAAGCGGAATAACGCCGGAAAGTTGATAGGCCCCGCTCGGGCCGCTGCGTCACGGTGGCGCACCCGGCGGCCAGGATACGCGCGCGGATGCGCCAGACTTCGCCGAGATGGGCCAATGCGTCCGATCATAGATTCCGGAGAACGGGCGCCGGCTTGTGGCCGAGCGCCGACCACGTCCCCAGCAGGCCGAGCACCACCGTGACGACGATGGCCCCGAGCGCCACCAGCGCGGCGGAGCCCGGCAGCCAGGCGAATTCCAGATTCATGATCTGGGTCACGATCACGGCGGCCGCGGCCGAGCCGGCGAGGATGCCGAAGACGGCGGTGGCGAAGCCCAGCATGGCGTATTCCAGTGCATAAGCCCCGATCAGCCGCGCCCGGGTCGCGCCGAGGGTTTTCAGGATCACGGCGTCATAGACCCGCTGGCGGTGGCCGGCGGCGAGCGCCCCGCCCAGCACCAGCATGGCGGCGACGAGGGTGATGCCGCTCGCGCCCCGGATGCCGAGGATGAGGTTGGTGACGAGTTCCCCGACAGCCTCGATGGCGTCGCGCACCCGCACGGTGGTGATGTTGGGGAAGGCGTCCGCAAGCTGGCGCAGCAGCGTCATTTCCCGGTCGCCGGATTCGCCGCCGGGATAGGTCAGGGTCGCGATATGGGTATGCGGCGCGCCGCGGAAGGTGTTGGGCGAGAACACCAGCACGAAATTGATGCCGAGGCTCTGCCAGTCCACGGTGCGCAGGTTGGCGATGCGGGCGGTGACGTTGCGGCCCAGCGCGTTGACCGTCAGCCGGTCGCCGATGCCGACGCCGAGCCCCTCCGCGATGCGCTGCTCCAGCGAGACCAGTGGTTCGCCCGCATAATCCTTCGGCCACCATTCGCCGGCGACGATGCGCGAGCCCTGCGGGATGTCGTCGCCATAGGTGATGCCGCGGTCGCTCTGGAGCACCCAGGCGGCTTGGGCGGCGGGTTTGAGATCCTCCGCGCGGATGTCGTTCACGGCGACGATGCGCCCGCGCAGCATCGGCACCCGGTCGAGATTGGCTTGCGGGGCCTGGTCGCGCACGAAGGCGTCGAAACGCTCCGTTTCGGTGTTCCGGATGTCGAGGAAATAGAAGGCCGGGGCCTTGTCCGGCAGCGAATCCATGAACTGCTTCCGGAGGTTGCCATCGACCTGGATCACTGTGACGAGGAGCGACAGCCCGAGCCCCAGCGAGAGCACCACGGACGGCGTCAGCGCGCCGGGGCGGTGGATGTTGGCGAGCGCGAGCCGCAGGCCGGTCGCGCGCGGATGCGGGGCCTTGGCGGCCAGCCACATCACCAGCATGGCGACCAGCCGCAGGCCGACGAAGACGAGCGCTGCCGCCGCGACGAACACCGCCGCGATGCGCCTGTCGTAGGAGAGCAGGATGGCAAGGCCCGCCAGCAGCGCGACGACGATGACCGTGGCCACGATGTAGCCACAGCGCGGGAAGCGTTGCTCGCCGCCGAGCGCGCCGCGGAATAGGGCCGAAGCCGGTATGTCATGGGCGCGCCCGAGCGGCCATAGCGCGAAGGCGGCGGCCGTCAGCAGCCCGTAGAGGAACGACAGCGCGAGGTCCGGCGCGGAGATCGACGGCGCGATCGGCAGCGGGATGATCGCGCCGAAGGCGTAAGCGATGAGATACGGCAACGCCGCGCCGAGGATCAGGCCGGGGATCGAGCCGACCACCGCCAGCATCATCACCTGCGCGAAATAGATCGCGAAGACGCGGGACCCGCTGGCGCCGAGGGATTTGAACGTCGCAATGACATCACGGCGGCGGTCGAGATGGGCGCGTACCGCATTGGCGACGCCGACGCCGCCGACCAGCAGCGCCGTGAGCCCGACCATGGTGAGATATTGCGTGAAGCGCTCGACATTGCGCTCGAGCTGGGGCGAGGCATTGGCGCGGCTGCGCACCTCCCAGCCGGCGTCGGGCTGGGCGGCGTTGGCGCGGGCGATCATGGCGTCCACCGCCGCGTCGCTGACGGTCTCGCCGGGCAGCTTGAGGCGGTAATACCAGCGGATCAGACTGCCGGGCTGGACGAGGCCGGTGGCCCGCAGGGCGGCCTCGCTCATCAGCATCCGGGGACCGAAGCCGATGCCGCCGGCGTATTTGTCTGGCTCCGAGGCCAGCACCGCGCGCAGTTCGATGGTCGCGCTGCCGACGGTCAGCCGTGCGCCGGTCTTCAGGTCCAGCCGCGCCAGCAGGGCGGCGTCCACCGCCACGCCATAGGCGCCGTCGCGTTGCGCGAAAAGGTCCGGCAGGGGCATGGCCGGCTCGGTCGCGACCGCGCCATAGAGCGGATAGGCGCCATCCACCGCCTTGATCTCGACCAGCGCGGTGCGCCCGTCCGCCGTGCGCGACACCGCGCGCAGCGTCGCGGCGACGGACATCTGGCCTTCTGCGGCGAGGGTGGCGCGTTCGGCCTCCGTCGCCTCGCGCTGGATCAGCGAAAAGGCGGCGTCGCCGCCGAGGATGACGCGGCCTTCGCGGGCGAGGCCGTTGGCGAGGCTGGCGGCGAAGGAATTCACCCCGGCGATGGCCATCACGCCGAGCGCGATGCAGGCGATGAAGACGAAGAAACCGCCGAGGCCGCCGCGCATCTCGCGCAGCGCGAAAGTGAGCGACAGGCGGCTGCCGGGCGGGGTCGTCGCGGCCGGTGCCGGGGAGGGTGCGGAAACTGACCGGCTCATGCGAGCGCCGTCGCGCGGGCGGTGCCGGCCGACGCGGCGGCGGGCTCCCCGGCCTCGACCTGCCCGGAACGCAGCCGCACGGTGCGGCCGCAGCGCGCGGCAAGAGCGGGATCGTGGGTGACGAGGACCAGCGTGGTGCCGCGCTCGCGGTGGCCGGCGAACATCAGGTCCACGATCTGCCGGCCCGTCGCCTCGTCGAGATTGCCGGTCGGCTCGTCGGCGATGAGGATGGCGGGGTTGGGCGCGAGCGCCCGGGCCAGCGCCACCCGCTGCTGCTCGCCGCCGGAGAGCTGGGTCGGATAATGATGCTGCCGCTCGCCCAGCCCAACCAGCGCGAGTTCCTTTGCCGCGCGGTCGAAGGCGTCGGCGTGTCCGGCCAGTTCCAGCGGCACGGCGACATTCTCCAGCGCAGTCATGGTCGGGATCAGGTGGAACGACTGGAACACGATGCCGATATGCCGGCCGCGAAACCGCGCCAGAGCGTCCTCATCAAGCCGCGTCAAATCCTCCCCGGCGACGCGGACCGTGCCGGTGTCGGCGCGTTCGAGGCCGGCCATCACCATCAGCAGGGTGGATTTGCCGGAGCCGGACGGCCCGACGAGACCGACGGCCTCGCCGCGGCCAATTTCGAGGTTTACATCCTTGAGGATATGCACCCGCGCCGCGCCGCGGCCGAGCGACAGATTTAGGCCCGACAGCGCGATGGCGGCATCGCCTGCCGGCAGGGCCCCCGAAGGATTGGTCATGAGCGTTTTCCGGAAAAAAGAGGTGGCGACGGCGGCGGGTCTTCGGAGGCAACAGCTTCAGATAACGAGACAATCGGGGTCATATGGGGAAGCCGCGACCGCGGTCCAGAGCGCGATCACGCAAAGGGGATCGCGATTGAGGCGGATGCTGGTCGTCGTGGCTGCGATCCTCTGCGGCGTGGCGACGCAGGCGCTGCCGGTGAGGGCTCAGGAGGCCAAAGGCGAACCGGTGCGCCTCGTCGCGCTGGGCGACAGCCTGACCGCCGGCTACGGCCTGCCGAACAGCCAGGCGTTTCCGGTGAGGCTCGAAGCCGCGTTGAAGGCGAAGGGCCTGAATGTCACCGTCGCCAATGCCGGCGTCTCCGGCGACACGGCGTCGGACGGCCTTGCCCGCGTGGACTGGTCGGTGCCGGACGGAACCCATGGCGTGATCGTCGAACTCGGGGCTAACGACGCCCTGCGCGGCCTCGACCCGAAAGTGACCCGCGCCGCGCTGGACGGGATCATCGCCCGGCTGAAGGAACGCGGCATCGCCGTGCTGCTCGCCGGGATGCAGGCGCCGCGCAATCTGGGGGCCGAATATGTGAGCGCCTTCGACGCGATCTATCCGGAACTGGCCGCGAAGCACAGCATTCCGCTGCATCCGTTCTTTCTCGACGGCGTCGCGACGGAGGCCAAGCTGAACCAGCGCGACGGCATCCACCCGACCGCCGAGGGCGTGGATATCATCGTGAAGGGCATCCTGCCGGCGGTGGAGGATTTCGTGAAAGCCTTGCAGGCGGCGAAATCGGGCTGACGCGGCGCTTCTCCCTCGCGGCTTTCGCCGCGAAATGACCACGCGGCTTGAAGCCCCGCCCGCCTAAGGGCTATGCCCAGCCTGCCCCCGCGCGATTTGCCGCCTGCCCGAGTTTGCCATGCCCCGGCTGTTCACCGGCCTCGAAATCCCCGAAAAGCTGCGCGACACGCTGACCGCCCTGCGCGGCGGGCTGCCGGGCGCGCGCTGGATCGAGCCGGAGGACTATCACGTCACCCTCAGCTTTGTCGGGGACATCGACGATGACGACGCGCGGGAACTGGCGCTGGCGCTGAACCAGGTCCGCCGCCCGCCGCTGTCGCTCCGGCTCGAAGGGCTGGATGCCTTCGGCGGCCGTAAGCCCCGCGCGGTGGTGGCGCTGGTCGCGGCCAATCCGGCGCTGATGGAGCTTCAGGCCGAGCAGGAGCGGCTGATCCAGCGCCTCGGCCTCCCGGTCGAGAACCGCAAATTCACGCCTCATGTCACCGTCGCCCGGCTGCGTCAGGCCGGCCCGCGGGACGTCGCGGACTATCTCGCCGGCCGTGTGCTGTTGCGGACGGAACCCGCCGAGATTCCGCGCTTCGTGCTGTTCTCCTCGCGCCAGTCGGTCGGCGGCGGGCCGTATCTGGTCGAGGTCGCCTATCCCTTCCGCACTCCGGAGCCGCGATAGAGCATGCTCTCCACCACCACCGTTTCCAGCCAGTATGAGGCGCTGGTCGCCACCGGCCAGATCGAGCCGGACCCGGCGCAGCGGGACCTCGCCCGGCGGCTCACCGCCCTCGCGGAGCGGTTGTCGGACCGGCCCCTCGGGCGCAAATCCTCGGCGCTGGGCTGGCTGTTCGGGGCGCGGGAGCGCAAGCAGGAGCCCCTGAAGGGCCTCTACATCTATGGCGAGGTCGGCCGCGGCAAGACCATGATGATGGACCTGTTCTTCGACCATTGTGGGGTGTCCCGCAAACGGCGGGCGCATTTCCACGAGTTCATGGCGGACGTCCACGAGCGGGTCCGTGCCTTCCGCGAGGAGGCGAAAATCCATGCCTCGGGCAACGGCCGCAACGGCGAGGACCCGCTGCGGCGCACGGCGGCGGCCATCGCGGGCGAGGCGGCGCTGCTGTGTTTCGACGAATTCCACGTCACCGACATCGCCGACGCCATGATCCTCGGCCGGCTGTTCACCCGGCTGTTCGAGCTGGGCGTGGTGGTGGTCGCGACCTCCAACGTGGTGCCGGACGAGCTTTACAAGGACGGCCTCAACCGGGCGTTGTTCCTGCCCTTCATTCCGCTCATCACCGCGCATATGGACGTGGTGAAGCTGGTGTCCCGCACCGACTACCGCATGGAGAAGCTGGCCGGGGCCTCGGCCTGGATCGTGCCGGCCGATGCGGCGGCGGATGCCGCGCTGGACGCCGCCTGGCAGCGGCTCACCGGCGGCCGGCCGGGCGGGCCGGTGGAGCTTGCCCTGAAGGGCCGGGCGGTCCATGTGCCGCTGGCCGCGGCGGGCGTCGCGCGGTTTTCCTTCGACGACCTCTGCGTGCAGCCGCTCGGGGCGATCGACTATCTGCGGATCGCCCACGAGTTCCACACGATCCTGATCGACCGCGTCCCGGTGATGGATTTCGACCGCCGCAACCATGCCAAGCGCTTCATCATCCTGATCGATACGCTCTACGAACATGCCGTGAAGCTGATCGCCTCGGCGGAGGCGATGCCGGAGGCGCTGTATCGGGCCAGCACGGGCTACGAGGCGCTGGAATTCGCCCGCACGGCGTCCCGTCTCAACGAGATGGGGTCGGACGACTATCTGGCGCTGCCCCACGGCCGGCGCTCGTCGGATGCCACCGGCACCTCCGAGGGGCTGGTCGAGACCTGAAAAAGCCGGATCATGCCCCCCATGCGGCGGCTTGAACGGCGGCCCCAAAAGGGTTTATGACCCCGGGCAGCGGCACCGTCCCACCGCCGCCTCGCCCGATATTTCCAGAACAAAAGGGTTTTTCGCCCATGGCGCGTCACAAGATTGCACTGATCGGCTCCGGCCAGATCGGCGGAACGCTGGCCCTGCTGGCCGGAATCAAGGAACTGGGCGATGTCGTGATGTTCGACGTGGCCGAGGGCATCCCCCAGGGCAAGTCGCTCGATATCGCCGAAGCCGCTCCGGTGGAGGGGTTCGACGCCCGCCTCTCGGGCACGAATTCCTATGAAGGCATCGAGGGCGCGGACGTCTGCATCGTCACCGCCGGCGTGCCGCGCAAGCCCGGCATGAGCCGCGACGACCTGCTCGGCATCAACCTCAAGGTCATGGAGCAGGTCGGCGCGGGCATCAAGAAATACGCCCCCAACGCCTTCGTCATCTGCATCACCAACCCGCTGGACGCCATGGTCTGGGCCTTGCAGAAATCCTGCGGCCTGCCGCCCCAGAAGGTCGTCGGCATGGCCGGCGTGCTGGATTCGGCCCGTTTCCGCTACTTCCTCGCCGACGAATTCAACGTCTCGGTGGAAGATGTCCATGCCATGACCCTGGGCGGCCACGGCGACGACATGGTGCCGCTGGTGCGCTATTCCACAGTCGCCGGCATTCCGCTGCCGGACCTCGTCAAGATGGGCTGGACCACCCAGGAGCGCATCGACGCCATCGTGACCCGCACCCGCAAGGGCGGCGGCGAGATCGTCGACCTGCTCAAGACCGGCTCGGCCTTCTACGCCCCGGCGTCCTCGGCCATCGCCATGGCGGAGAGCTACCTGCGCGACAAGAAGCGCGTGCTGCCCTGCGCGGCCTGGCTCAACGGCGAATACGGCAAGAAGGACTTCTACCTCGGCGTGCCGGTGGTGATCGGCGCCAAGGGTGTCGAGCGCATCGTCGAGATCGACTTCAACAATGCCGAGAAGGCGATGTTCGACAAGTCGGTCGCCGCGGTCGAATCCCTCGTCGAGGCGTGCAAGACCATCGCGCCGAATCTCGGCAAATAGTCTCTCAACAGGCTCCGCGGTTCCGCTGCGGGGCCTGTTTTGCTCTCTCCGTCCGAATTTCATCTTGTCCGCCGTGCCACCTCATGGGCGTCGCGGCGGCGCTGCCAAGCGGAATAACCATGAATATTCACGAATACCAGGCCAAGGCGCTGCTGAAGGAATTCGGCGTGCCGGTCTCCCGCGGCGTCCCCGTCCTCTCCGTGGGCGATGCGGAAGCCGCGGCGAAGGAACTGGGCGGCCCGCTCTGGGTGGTCAAGAGCCAGATCCATGCCGGCGGCCGCGGCAAGGGCAAGTTCAAGGAAGCCGAAGCCGGCGACAAGGGCGGCGTGCGCCTCGCCAAGTCGGTGGACGAGGTCAAGACCTTCGTCGGCCAGATGCTCGGCAGGACGCTGGTGACGGTGCAGACCGGCCCCGAGGGCAAGCAGGTCAACCGCCTCTATATCGAGGACGGCTCCGACATCGAGAAGGAATTCTACCTCTCCGCGCTGGTGGATCGCGAAACCTCGCGGATCGCCTTCGTCGTCTCCACCGAGGGCGGCATGGACATCGAGGCGGTGGCCCATGACACCCCGGAGAAGATCGTGACCTTCTCGGTCGATCCCGCCACCGGCGTCATGCCGCACCACGGCCGCACCGTGGCGCGGGTGCTGGGGCTGACCGGCGACCTCGCCAAGCAGGCGGGCAGCCTGGTCGAGAAGCTCTACAAGGCGTTCGTCGCCACCGACATGGAAATGCTGGAGATCAACCCGCTGATCGTCACCACCCAGGGCGAGCTGAAGTGCCTGGACGCCAAGGTGTCGTTCGACTCCAACGCGCTGTACCGGCATCCGAAGATCGTGGAGCTGCGCGACGAGACCGAGGAGGATTCCAAGGAGATCGAGGCGTCCAAATACGACCTCGCCTATATCGCCCTGGACGGCACCATCGGCTGCATGGTCAACGGCGCCGGCCTTGCCATGGCGACCCTCGACATCATCAAGCTCTACGGCGAAAGCCCGGCGAACTTCCTCGATGTCGGCGGCGGCGCCAGCGAGGAGAAGGTGACGGCGGCGTTCAAGATCATCACCGCCGACCCCAACGTGAAGGGCATCCTCGTCAACATCTTCGGCGGCATCATGAAATGCGACGTGATCGCCCGCGGCGTCATCGCCGCCGTGAAGGCGGTCGGTCTCCAGGTGCCGCTGGTGGTGCGCCTCGAAGGCACCAATGTCGAGGAAGGCAAGAAGATCATCCGCGAAAGCGGCCTCAACGTTCTGCCGGCCGACGATCTCGACGACGCCGCCCAGAAAATCGTCAACGCCGTGAAGGGAAAGTAAGCCGATGTCCGTGCTGATCGACAGGAACACCAAGGTCATCTGCCAGGGCTTCACCGGCAAGAACGGCACCTTCCACTCCGAGGCGGCGATCGCCTATGGCACCAAGATGGTCGGCGGCACTTCGCCGGGCAAAGGCGGCCAGACCCATCTCGGCCTGCCGGTGTTCGACACCGTGGCCGAGGCCCGCGAAAAGACCGGGGCCGACGCCTCGGTGATCTACGTGCCGCCGCCCGGCGCGGCGGACGCCATCTGCGAGGCGATCCAGGCCGAAATCCCGCTGATCGTCTGCATCACCGAGGGCATCCCGGTGCTGGACATGGTCAAGGTGAAGCGCTCGCTCTCCGGCTCGAAGTCGCGCCTGATCGGGCCGAACTGCCCCGGCGTCGTCACCGCCGGCGAGTCCAAGATCGGCATCATGCCGGCGAATATCTTCAAGCCCGGCAAGGTCGGCATCGTGTCGCGCTCCGGCACGCTGACCTACGAGGCGGTGTTCCAGACCACCCAGGAGGGCCTCGGCCAGACCTCGGCGGTCGGCATCGGCGGCGATCCGGTCAAGGGCACCGAGTTCATCGACGTGCTGGAGATGTTCCTGGCCGACGAGCAGACCACCTCGATCATCATGATCGGCGAGATCGGCGGCTCCGCCGAGGAAGACGCCGCCCAGTTCCTCAAGGACGAGGCCAAGCGCGGCCGCAAGAAGCCCATGGTCGGCTTTATCGCCGGCCGCACGGCCCCTCCCGGCCGCCGCATGGGCCATGCCGGCGCCATCGTCTCCGGCGGCAAGGGCGACGCGGACTCCAAGATCGCGGCCATGGAAGCGGCCGGTATCAAGGTGTCGCCGTCCCCGGCGCGCCTCGGCAAGACGCTGGTCGAGGTCTTGAAGGGCTGAGCCCCGCTCCTGCCGGAGCGAACCGACTACAGGCGGGCGCGACGCGGGAGATACCCCCGCGCCGCGCCCGCTGCGTTTCGGTGTGCGGTTTGCGGCCTGCCGAGGCGGTCCGGAAGGAAGCCTTGTGGGGGGTCGCGGGACGCCTGTGGAGGCAAAGAATTTCACGGAAAGGGATACCGCGCCGCAAACTCGCCATGGCGCGGCGCAATAACAGGCTCGCCTGCGTGGAGGGCTAAGCCGGTGCCGGCGAAGTGAAACTGATGAATTGCGATAAAGTATTCAGTTTTTTCACTTTTATGGTCATAAACGCATGCGAGATAGGCTAGAGATGGAACGCGGTCTGATTTGCCGGACCGCGCTTTGTCTACCCCTCTGTTCCGGCACGATCTTCCAGTTCGTTCCGGAGCCTGGCCGGCAGAACGGGCCATACCGGTCTGCAAGGGGGCCGACGATGCCGTGCGCGGGCGTTGCGCCCGCCGATCAGGAATGTCCGTGATGTCCCGCCAAGACGCCAACGCCGCTTTCGCCCAGTCCTCGTTTCTCTACGGCGGCAACGCCGACTATGTCGAAGAGCTTTACAGCCGCTACGAGTCCGATCCGCAGTCCGTGGACGCCGGATGGCGCGATTTCTTCCAGAGCCTGAAGGATACGCCGGCGGATGTGGTGAAGAACGCCGCCGGCCCGTCCTGGGTGCGGCCGAACTGGCCGCTGCTCGGCCGGGACGAGCTGACCTCCGCGCTGGACGGCCAGTGGGCCGTGACCGAGGCGGCGATCGGCGACAAGATCAAGGGCCGGGCCCAGAGCCGCGGCGTCGACCTCAGCGCGGCGGACGTGCTCCAGGCGACGCGGGATTCGATCCGCGCGCTGATGCTGATCCGCGCCTACCGGATGCGCGGGCATCTCCATGCCGATCTCGATCCGCTCGGCCTCGAACCGCCGAAGGACCACGAGGAGCTGGACCCGCGCTCCTACGGCTTCACGGACGCCGACCTCGACCGGCGCATTTTCCTCGACAACGTGCTGGGCCTCGAATTCGGCTCCCTGCGCGAGATCACCGCGATCTGCCGCCGGACCTATTGCCAGACCATGGGCGTGGAGTTCATGCATATCTCCGATCCCGCCCAGAAGGCGTGGCTCCAGGAGCGCATCGAGGGGCCGGACAAGGAGATCACCTTCACCCGCGAGGGCAAGCGCGCGATCCTGAACAAGCTGGTCGAGGCCGAGGGCTTCGAGAAGTTCTGCGACGTCAAGTTCACCGGCACCAAGCGTTTCGGCCTCGACGGCGGCGAGTCGATGATCCCGGCGCTGGAGCAGATCATCAAGCGCGGCGGCGCCCTCGGCGTGCGCGACATCGCCATCGGCATGGCCCATCGCGGCCGCCTCAACGTGCTGGCGCAGGTAATGGGCAAGCCGCACCGCGCCATCTTCCACGAATTCAAGGGCGGCTCGTCCAAGCCCGACGAGATCGAGGGCTCGGGCGACGTGAAGTATCACCTCGGCGCCTCGTCGGACCGCGAGTTCGACGGCAATCAGGTGCATCTGTCCCTGACCGCCAATCCCTCCCATCTGGAGATCGTCAATCCGGTGGTGCTCGGCAAGGTGCGCGCCAAGCAGGACCAGTATGGCGCGACCCAGGAAGACCGCACCATGGTCATGCCGCTGCTGATCTCCGGCGACGCCGCCTTCGCCGGGCAGGGCGTGATCGCCGAATGCTTCGGCCTGTCGGACGTGCGCGGCCACCGCACCGGCGGCTCGGTGCATTTCATCGTCAACAACCAGATTGGCTTCACCACCTATCCGCGCTTCTCGCGGTCCTCGCCCTATCCCTCGGACGTCGCCAAGATGATCGAGGCGCCGATCTTCCATGTGAACGGCGACGATCCCGAAGCGGTGGTCTTCGCCGCCAAGATCGCGACCGAATTCCGGCAGAAGTTCCAGAAGCCGGTCGTGATCGACATGTTCTGCTATCGCCGCCACGGCCATAACGAGGGCGACGAGCCGGCTTTCACCCAGCCGCTGATGTACAAGGCGATCCGCGCCCATCCTTCGACGCTGGACATCTATGCGAAGAAGCTGGTCGGCGAGGACGTCGTCACCGAGGGCGAGGTCGAGAAGATGCGCGGCGACTGGCGCGCGCGGCTCGATGCCGAATTCGAGGCGAGCCAGGGCTACAAGCCCAACAGCGCCGACTGGCTGGACGGCCGCTGGGCCGGCGTCAAGGCGGCCAGCGATGCCGACGACGCCCGCCGCGGCGAGACCGGCGTTGCGACCGACATTCTCAAGGAGATCGGCAAGAAACTCTCCACGGTGCCCGAGGGCTTCCATCTTCACCGCACCATCCAGCGGTTCCTCGACAACCGCCGCAAGGCGATCGAGACCGGCGAGGGCATCGACTGGGCGACCGGCGAGGCGCTGGCGCTCGCCACGCTGGTGCGCGAGGGCCATCCGGTCCGTTTCTCCGGGCAGGACGTGGAGCGCGGCACCTTCTCCCAGCGTCACGCGGTGCTGATCGATCAGGAGGACGAGAGCCGCTATACCTCGCTTCAGCATGTGAGCGAGGATCAGGCCCGCTTCGAGATCATCAACTCGATGCTGTCGGAAGAGGCGGTGCTAGGCTTCGAATACGGCTATTCGCTGGCGGAGCCGAATGCGCTGACCGCCTGGGAAGCCCAGTTCGGCGACTTCGCCAACGGCGCGCAGGTGCTGTTCGACCAGTTCATCTCGTCGGGCGAGCGCAAGTGGCTGCGCATGTCCGGCCTCGTCTGCCTGCTGCCGCACGGCTATGAAGGGCAGGGGCCGGAGCATTCCTCCGCGCGGCTCGAACGCTTCCTCCAGATGTGCGCCGAAGACAACATGCAGGTCGCGAACTGCACCACGCCGGCGAATTACTTCCACATCCTGCGCCGGCAGCTCAAGCGCGACATCCGCAAGCCGCTGATCCTGATGACGCCGAAGAGCCTGCTGCGCCACAAGCGCGCCGTCTCGAAGCTGGAGGAACTGGCGGCCGGCACGACCTTCCACCGCATCCTGTGGGACGACGCGCAGTTCCTGCCCGACGAGAAGATCAAGCTCGTCGAGGACAAGAAGATGCGCCGTGTCATCCTCTGCACCGGCAAGGTCTATTACGACCTCTATGAGGAGCGCGAGAAGCGCGGGCTGGACGACATCTATCTGCTGCGCGTCGAGCAGCTCTATCCGTGCCCGATCCGCGCGCTGGCCAACGAGTTGCAGCGGTTCAAGAATGCCGAGATCGTCTGGTGTCAGGAGGAGCCGCGCAACATGGGTGCGTGGCACTTCATCGAGCCCTATCTGGAATGGGTGCTCAACCAGACCGGCGGCAAGCACAAGCGCGCCCGCTATGCCGGCCGCGCCGCCTCGGCGGCGACCGCGACGGGCCTGATGTCCACCCATCTCACCCAGCTCAAGCAGCTTTTCGAGGAGGCGCTGGGCTGAACCGAAACCCGCGCCGGCCGGCCGCGATGCGGCCGGTGCGGCGCAACCCGTTGAAGCCGCCGATGACAGGCGGCTGAAAGAGACGTCCGCTCAAGGATTGAGATATGACAGAGATCCGTGTTCCCACGCTCGGCGAATCCGTAACTGAGGCGACCATCGGCAAGTGGTTCAAGAAACCGGGCGACGCGGTCGCGGCGGATGAGCCGCTGGTGGAGCTTGAAACCGACAAGGTGACGATCGAGGTGCCGGCACCCAGCGCCGGCACGCTGTCGGAGATCCTCGCCAAGGACGGCGAGACCGTCGGCGTCGGCGCTCTGCTCGGCCAGATCACCGCCGGCGCGGGTGGCGCCAAGGCTGCCGCGACGGCCACCGCCCGCCCCGACGCCAAGACCGCGACCACGGCCCCGATCAATGCCGGGCCGGAGGAGCCGAAGCTGCGCGAGCCGGGCGCTGCTCCGGCCAAGGGCGGCGACAAGGGCGCGGATGCCGGCCAGGCTCCGTCCGTGCGCCGGCTCTCCGCCGAGAGCGGTGTCGATCCTTCGAATGTCGCGGGCACCGGGAAGGATGGCCGCGTCACCAAGGGCGACATGCTCGCCGCCATCGAGCAGGCAGCGTCCAAGCCGACGCCGGTGAGCCAGCCGGCCGCCGCCGTGCAGGTTCGCGCGCCGTCGCCGGCGGACGACGCCGCCCGCGAGGAGCGGGTGAAGATGACGCGCCTGCGCCAGACCATCGCGCGCCGGCTCAAGGAGGCGCAGAACACCGCCGCCATGCTCACGACCTTCAACGAGGTCGACATGAGCCACGTCATGGCGTTGCGCAACCAGTACAAGGACCTGTTCGAGAAGAAGCACGGCGTGAAGCTCGGCTTCATGGGCTTCTTCGTGCGGGCCTGCGTGCAGGCGCTGAAGGAGATCCCGGCGGTGAATGCCGAGATCGACGGCACCGATCTGATCTACAAGAATTATTATCACGTCGGCGTCGCCGTCGGCACCGACAAGGGCCTCGTCGTCCCGGTGGTGCGCGACTGCGATCACAAGTCGCTGGCCGAGATCGAAAAGGATATCGGCGCGCTGGGCAAGCGCGCCCGCGATGGCGCGCTCAAGATCGAGGACATGCAGGGCGGCACCTTCACCATCTCGAATGGCGGTGTCTACGGCTCGCTGATGTCCACGCCGATCCTGAACGCGCCGCAGTCCGGCATTCTCGGCATGCACAAGATCCAGGAGCGGCCGGTCGTGGTCGGCGGCAAGGTCGAGGTGCGGCCCATGATGTATCTGGCGCTCTCCTACGATCATCGCATCGTGGACGGCAAGGAAGCGGTGACGTTCCTTGTCCGCGTCAAGGATTGCCTGGAAGACCCGGCCCGGCTGGTGCTGGATCTGTGATGTCTTGCGGTGATGGCCGGGTCTGTTCCGGCCATCACCGATGTCGTTCCTGATTGGAATGCGAACGCCCCGCCGGGCGTGAAATGCTCAGGCGGGCATGACGGCGCAGATTGCGCGGAGTTGTCATACCCATGTCCTACGATCTCATCGTCATCGGTTCCGGCCCCGGCGGCTATGTCTGCGCGATCCGCGCGGCGCAACTCGGCATGAAGGTCGCCGTGGTCGAGAAAAGCCCGACCTATGGCGGCACCTGCCTGAATGTCGGCTGCATCCCGTCCAAGGCGCTGCTGCATGCCTCGCATCTCTATGACGAGGCCGCAGGCCATTTCGACAAGCTCGGCATCAAGGTCGGCAAGCTCAGCCTCGACCTCGGCGCGATGCAGAAGTTCAAGGACGAGGGCGTCGACGGCAACGTCAAGGGCGTCGCCTTCCTGTTCAAGAAGAACAAGATCGATGGGATCACCGGCACCGGGCGCATCGCGGGCCCCGGCAAGGTCGAGGTCAAGGGCGCGGACGGCAAATCCCAGACCCTGGAAACAAAGAATATCGTCATCGCCACCGGCTCGGCGGTCGCGCCGCTCAGGGGCGTGACCATCGACGAGAAGCGCATCGTCTCTTCCACCGGCGCGCTGACGCTGGACAAGGTGCCGGGCAAGCTGCTGGTCGTCGGCGCTGGGGTGATCGGCCTCGAACTGGGCTCGGTGTGGCGCCGCCTCGGCGCGCAGGTGACCGTGGTGGAATTCCTCGACCGCATCCTGCCGGGGATGGACGGCGAGGTCGGCAAGCAGTTCCAGCGCATCCTTGAGAAGCAGGGCATGACCTTCAAGCTCGGCACCAAGGTCACGGGCGTCGAGACCACCGGCAAGACGCTGAAAGCCACCATCGAGCCGGCCGCCGGCGGCAAGAGCGAAACCATCGAGGCCGATGTGGTGCTGGTCGCCATTGGCCGGGTGCCTTACACGGAAGGGCTCGGCCTCGAGGAGGCCGGCGTCGAACTGGACGAGCGCGGCCGGGTCAAGACCGACGCGCATTTCGCCACCAATGTGAAGGGTATCTATGCCATCGGTGACGTCATCACGGGACCGATGCTGGCCCACAAGGCCGAGGACGAGGGCGTCGCCGTCGCCGAGCTGCTGGCCGGGCAGGCGGGGCATGTGAATTACGACGTGATCCCCAACGTCATCTACACCTTCCCGGAGGTCGCCTCGGTCGGCCGGACCGAGGAGGAGCTGAAACAGGCCGGCATCGCCTACAACACCGGCAAGTTCCCGTTCACGGCCAACGGCCGCGCCAAGGTGAACCACACCACGGACGGCTTCGTGAAGATCCTCGCGGATGCCAGGACCGACCGCGTGCTGGGCGTGCATATCGTCGGGGCCGATGCCGGCACCATGATCGCGGAAGCGGCCATCGCCATGGAATTCGGCGGCTCCGCCGAGGACATCGCCCGCACCTGTCACGCCCACCCGACGCTGAACGAGGCGGTGAAGGAAGCCGCCCTCGCCGTGGACAAGCGCGCCCTGCATATGTGAGGGGACGAGGCGGGCTGCTTGACCAGCCCCCGCAGGCAGGAGATTCAGAACGGCCCGCCGCCCGCCGGTGACGGGCCGTTTTCCGTCGGCGGCGCGCGGTCCGCGTCTCGGCTCCGGCCGGGCTGCCATTCGGTTGCAAAGAGTCGCCGCCCGCTTTAGCAATCCGCCCACAACTGATCTCACGCGAGGCGACACCCATGGCGACCCACAAGCCGACCCACAAGCTTCTGCTTCTCCCCGGCGACGGCATCGGTCAGGAAGTGATGGCCGAGGTCGAGAAGCTGATCGCCTGGATGAACGCTCGCGGCATCGGCCCGTTCGAGACCGAGACCGCGCTGGTCGGCGGCTCCTGCTACGACGCCCATGGCGTCGCCATCACCGACGAGACCATGGAACGCGCGCAGGCCGTGGACGCCGTCATTTTCGGCGCGGTCGGCGGGCCGAAGTGGGATTCGGTCGCCTATGAGCACCGCCCCGAAGCCGGCCTGCTGCGCCTGCGCAAGGACCTCGCGCTCTATGCTAACCTGCGCCCCGCCGTGACCTATCCGGCGCTGGCGGATGCCTCCTCGCTCAAGCGCGAACTGGTCGAGGGTCTCGACATCATGATCCTGCGGGAGCTGACCGGCGGGGTCTATTTCGGCGAGCCCAAGACCATCGTCGATCTCGGCAACGGCCAGAAGCGCGCCACCGACACGCAGGTCTACGACACCTACGAGATCGAGCGTATCGGCCGCGTCGCCTTCGAGCTGGCGCGCAAGCGCCGCAACAAGGTGACGTCGATGGAGAAGCGCAACGTCATGAAGTCCGGCGTGCTGTGGAACGAAGTCATCACCGCGCTCCATGCCCGCGAGTTCAAGGACGTGCAGCTCGAACACATGCTGGCCGATGCCGGCGGCATGCAGCTTGTCCGCGCGCCCAAGCAGTTCGACGTCATTGTCACAGACAACCTGTTCGGGGACATGCTCTCGGACGTCGCCGCGATGCTGACCGGCTCGCTCGGCATGCTGGCCTCCGCCTCGCTCGGCGAAGCCGATGCCAAGACCGGCCAGCGCAAGGCGATGTATGAGCCGGTCCATGGTTCGGCTCCGGATATCGCCGGCAAGGGCGTCGCCAACCCCATCGCCATGATCGCCTCTTTCGGCATGGCTTTGCGCTATTCCTTCGACATGGGCCGCGAGGCGGACCTGGTCGAACAGGCGATCGCCGCCACGCTCGCCAGGGGCCTGCGCACCGGCGACATCGCCTCCGAGGGCACCACCGTGATCGGCACCGCCGCCATGGGCGATGCCATCATCGCCGAGATGGAGAAGCTGGCGGGCTGATCCGCCGCCGTTGCGGCGACCGGAATTCCGAAGGGGTCGCGTTGGCGCGGCCCCTTTTCCGTTGCGGCTGGCGCGCTCGGATCAGCAGGCAGCCCCGCGGCGAATCAATGCTGCCGCCCCTCTGGAGCCCGCCGCGAATCGCTGCGGCAGGTTTCCGCGCCCCTCCGGGCGGGATTCTGGGGCCGTGGCCGGGTACCGGGACATTGGGTCGCGGGTCTGTCCCGCCGGTTTCGCAGGGCAGCCCTGCGGCGGGCGCGCGTTATCCCCGCTTATCTCGGATTCTTCCCCCCGCTGTCGTCGGCCTGCAAAAACTTTTCGCTTGGCGTCTTGACGACTCGGTAACCCCTGTCGCCATATCTTGCGGACGATGGTTCTTCGGATCGCCATATCTGGTGGTGAGCCGGTGCAATGATTAAATCCGGTGTGGCGCGTTGGATTGGCCGATTCCGGAGCTGCCCCCGCAACTGTGAGCGGCGAGGGGCCTGCCATTCACGCCGCCGGCGGGGCTGAAACAGCCCCCCGAAGGCTGGCAGGACCCTTCAAACCGCGAGCCAGAGAGACTTGCCAGAGGACCAGCTCTCAGGAGCCCGTCATCGTCGCGTCAACCGTCCGCTCGCCCGCTCGCCGCGCCAACACAAGGGATCGCCGATGTCTCTAGCCTACGATTTCGACAGCGAAGGTCGCCTCGTTCCGCCCCAGCTTTCCGCCAGCACCCGCCGGCCGGCGCCGTTCGCCGTCGCGGCCGACAGCCGCCCCGCCGATGGGGTGGCCGATATTGTGGCTTTGTCCGCCGAGACCATGACCCTGCCGTTCGGCGAACTGCCGGAACAGGCCGTGCCGCAGCCGGCCCCGCTCGGCGGCCCGCTCGCGCCGCAGCCCAAGCCCTCCGATCTTGTGCTCGACCGCAGCCGCGACGACCTGCTGACGCCATTCGGCAAGGCGACGCTGAACGACCGCTACCTGCTGGCCGGCGAGAGCTATCAGGACATGTTCGCGCGCGTCTCCTGCGCCTTCGCGGACGACCTTGCCCATGCCCAGCGGCTCTATGACGCGATGTCGCGGCTGTGGTTCATGCCGGCGACCCCGGTGCTCTCCAACGGCGGCACCACCCGCGGCCTGCCGATCTCCTGCTTCCTGAATTCCGTGCCGGATTCGCTGCCGGGCATCGTCAACACCTGGAACGAGAATGTCTGGCTCGCCTCCAACGGCGGCGGCATCGGCACCTATTGGGGCCAGGTCCGCTCCATCGGCGAGAAGGTCAAGGGCGGCGAGACCTCGGGCATCATCCCCTTCATCCATGTCATGGACGGGCTGACGCTGGCCATCAGCCAGGGCTCGCTGCGGCGCGGCTCGGCGGCGGTCTATCTCGACATCCACCATCCCGAGATCGAGGAATTCCTCGAAATCCGCAAAGCCTCCGGCGACTTCAACCGCAAGGGCCTGAACCTGCATCACGGCATCAACGTCACCGACGAGTTCATGCTCGCGGTCGGGGCCGGCACGATGTTCGGCCTGCGCAGCCCCAAGACCGGCGAGGTCGTGCGCGAGACCGACGCGCGCCAGCTCTGGCAGCGCATTCTCGAAACGCGCCTCCAGACCGGCGAGCCGTATCTGCTGTTCATCGACCATGTGAACCGCGCCCTGCCGAAGCATCAGCGCGAGCTGGGTCTCAAGGTCACGACCTCCAACCTGTGCAGCGAGATCACGCTGCCGACCGGCCTCGACCATCGCGACGAGGAGCGCACCGCCGTGTGCTGTCTGTCCTCGCTCAACATGGAGACCTGGGACGAGTGGAGCGAGGAGCCGCATTTCGTCGAGGACGTGATGCGCATGCTCGACAACGTGCTGACCCATTTCATCACCGTCGCGCCGGACGGCATGGCCCGCGCCAAATATGCCGCCCTGCGCGAACGTTCGGTCGGCCTCGGCGTCATGGGCTTCCATTCGTTCCTTCAGGCCCGCAACATCCCGTTCGAAAGCGCGATGGCGAAGTCCTGGAACATGAAAGTGTTCCGCAAGATCCGCCGCGACGCGGACGCCGCCTCCGTGCTGCTGGCGCAGGAGCGCGGCCCCTGCCCGGACGCGCAGGAGCGCGGCATCAACGCGCGGTTCAGCCACAAGCTGGCGATCGCGCCGACGGCCTCCATCAGCATCATCTGCGGCGGCGCCAGCGCCTGCATCGAACCGATCCCGGCCAACGTCTATAACCACAAGACGCTGTCGGGCTCGTTCGTGGTGCGCAACCCGCATCTGAAGAAGGTGCTGGCCGAGAAGGGCATGGACACGGTCGAGGTGTGGCAGTCCATCGTCGAGCACGAGGGCTCGGTGCAGCATCTCGACGGCCTCTCCGAGCACGAGAAGATGACGTTCCGCACAGCCTTCGAGATCGACCAGCGCTGGGTGGTGGAGCTCGCCGCCGACCGTGCGCCGTTCATCTGTCAGAGCCAGTCGGTGAACCTCTACATCTCCGCCGATGTCGATAAGTGGGACCTGCATATGCTGCACTGGACGGCATGGAAGCGGGGCGTGAAGAGCCTCTACTACTGCCGTTCCAAATCGATCTCCCGCGCCGGATTCGCCGGCAAGCTTGAGAAGAGCGACACCGGCGCTCCGCAGGGCGAAGGCTTCGCCGCGCCCGCCCGCACCGACTATGAGGAGTGCCTGGCATGTCAGTGAATTCGAACATCATCGGCGGTCTCGACGGCATCGATCCGAAGACGCTGATCAATACCGGCCGCGTCGGCCTGCTCGACTCCACCGGCACCTATGACGTGGACCGCTATGCCTGGGCCTATGAGTTCTGGAAGCGCCAGCAGCAGACCCACTGGATGGGCGAGGAAGTGCCGCTCGGCAGCGACATCAAGGACTGGGCGTCCGACCGCGTGACGCCGGCCGAGCGCCAGTTGCTGACCCAGATCTTCCGCTTCTTCACCCAGTCGGACGTCGAGGTCGGCGACAACTATCTGAAACGCTACATCCCGCTGTTCCAGCCGCTGTCGCTACAGATGATGATGGCCGCCTTCTCCAACATGGAGACGGTGCATATCGACGCCTATGCCCTGCTGCTGACAACCCTGGGCATGCCCAAGGCCGAGTTCGAGGCGTTCCGCGACTACAGCGAGATGCGCGCCAAGGCCGACTATATGCACACCTTCGGCGTCGACACCGTCGGCGACGTGTCGCGCACGCTCGCCATGTTCGGCGCCTTCACGGAAGGCATGGCGCTGTTCGCCAGCTTCGCGATGTTGCTGAACTTCCCGCGCCACAACAAGATGAACGGCATGGGGCAGATCGTGTCGTGGTCGGTGCGCGACGAGAGCCTGCATTGCGAAGGCATCATCAAGCTGTTCCATGAATGGAACGGCGAGACCGGCGCGCTGACCAAGGCCGTGCGCGACGACATCATCGATGTCGCCAAGACCATGGTGTCGCTGGAGGAAGGCTTCGTCGATCTCGCCTTCGGCATCGGCGGCATCGAGGGCATGACGCCCCAGGACATCCATTCCTATGTCCGCTATGTCGCGGACTGGCGGTTGACCCAGCTCAGGCTCAAGCCGGTCTTCGGCTATTTCGAGCAGATCGAAAGCGGCTACAGCCAGCTCAAGCCCCATCCGCTGCCGTGGCTGGTGGAAATCCTCAACGGCGTCGAACACGCCAACTTCTTCGAGCAACGCGCCACGGAATATTCCAAGGGCGCCTCGCGTGGAAGCTGGGACGGCGACGACGGCGTCTGGGCGAATTTCGACAAGAGCCAGGCGGCGTGATCCGCTGATCACGGCGCGTGCATCAAGCAAAAGGCCGGCGAAACGCCGGCCTTTTCATTTCGGAGAGAGCGCAGTCCAGGTTCAGAACTGGCCGGGGTTGCGCTTGCTCGGCAGGTCGAACGGTCCCGGCAGCGGGTGCCGATGGTAGCCGAGGGTATTGTCGATCACCGCCGTCACCGAATAATTCGGCGGGAAGGCATAGTCCGAATATTTCCGCTCGCCCGGCAGCACTTCCGTTCCGAGGTCGAGATAGGAACGCGGGCGCACCGTGATGCGGGCGCGGCCGTTGCGCGTCGCGCCGCTATAGGTCGGACCCTGCGGCTCGGAATAAACCGTGCGGGGGCGGTATTGCTGCGCCTCGGCCGGCTTCAGCGCCGCGCCGAAGGCGGTGACGGACATGGCGGCTGCGGCAGCCCAGAGAAGAATGCGCATGAAACCCTCATTGAGGCTGCGCAGCGGCAAGAGTGCAGCCACCGCAGCGATTCCTGATCCGGCACAATTTAGCCGTCTTTCCGCTTGCACCACAAGAACACTTCGCGACAAGACGCAGGCTCCAGACAAGCGGTTCTTCTGAATAAAGCCGCCGTGCTGAACAAAATCTTCATCCCGGCCGAAGTCTTCCCAGGAAAGTCTTCGCAGAAAAAAGTCCGCAGAAAAGTGCTCGTATGGACAAAGCCGTGCCGCCACGGCCGGTTCCTGCCGGCGCCTTCACGCTCGCGCGAGTAGGGCGCCGGATGTGGCGCAAGCTTTGGGTCGGCCGAGGCGGTTCATCGGCTCAATGCCGCCTGCTGGGTCGGCAGGCTGGGCCGCAGCGGGGCGGCAGAGGCCAGGGTCGCGCCGCGGCTGCAGTGATGGCTGCGGCGCAATTCGGCCGCGGCGAATTCGCGCGCGATGCCGGGCTCGTTGCCGGCCGAGAGCAGCACCAGCCGGTCGAGCGCGCAGGCAAGACTCCTTGGCGTGATGGTCTCGCCCGGCTCCGGGCAGGCCTGACCGGACAGGATCATATCCGGCGCGCCGGCCTCGCTGGCGAAGGCCAGGCAATCCCGCCGGCCGGCGCCTGCTGGAACATGCTGGAGCAGCATCGGCCCGAATTTGGTGCGCAGGCGCTGCGGCGCGGCAAGGGCAAGGCCGCGGCGGCGGGCGCTGCGAAACGCTTCCCCGGCGGCCAGCGCGGCTGGCCCGGCGGCGGTGGCGGTCTTTTCGAGGCCGGGCCGATAGATCTCGATCCGGAAGCGCGCCGGTGCCTCTCCGGTCTGCCAGTCCAGCCGGTCCTTGCGGCCGCCACCCGCCGCATGGCGCATCACCGTATAGGTCATGGTCTCCGCGGGCAGATCCGGCACCGCCAGCGCGAATGCGGCCATGGGTTGCGGAATCGCGATCCAGCCCGGCGCGGGGCGTGTAGATACGTCATGCGCGTCGGCGCTGGCCAGCCCGGTGCGCACGAGCCCGTAGCCCGCCAGTTCATATCCCGCCATGGCAATGCCGCCGAGCGTCGCCACATAAAGGCCGAGCCGGAGCGCGAGCGCGCCGAAAGTGTCGGATCGAGGACGTTCTGGTAAGGCCATGGCGCTCCGGCCGGCGTTCTGCCGCGGGGAAACGTTGTGTTTCCGGGCCTTTTCGCATAGAAGCCGCTTGCCGCCGGTTCACCGATATGGTGAAGGAGGCGGAAATTTTCGGAGAGTTAACAATGGGTTACAAGGTCGCTGTGGTGGGCGCCACCGGTAATGTGGGGCGCGTGATGCTCGACATGCTGGCCGAGCGTGGCTTTCCCGCCGACGAGGTGATCGCTGTCGCCTCGCGGCGCAGCCAGGGCGTGGAATGCTCGTTTGGCGACCGCGTGCTGAAAACCCAGGCGCTCGAGCATGTGGACTTCTCCGATGTCGATATCTGCCTGATGTCGGCCGGCTCCGGCGTCTCGAAGGAATGGTCGCCGAAGATCGCCGCCGCCGGCGCGGTGGTGATCGATAACTCCTCGCAGTGGCGCTACGATCCGGACGTGCCGCTGGTCGTTCCGGAAGTGAATGCCGATGCCGTGGCGGGCTTCCGCAAGAAGGGCATCATCGCCAATCCGAACTGTTCGACCGCCCAGCTCGTCGTCGCGCTCAAGCCGCTGCATGATGCCGCGACCATCACCCGTGTCGTGGTCTCGACCTATCAGTCCGTTTCCGGCGCCGGCAAGGAGGGGATGGACGAACTCGACCGCCAGTCCAAGGCGGTCTATTCGGCGCAGCCCGTCGAGGTGCAGAAGTTTCCCAAGCGCATCGCCTTCAACCTGATTCCTCACATCGATGTCTTCATGGAGGACGGATACACGAAGGAAGAATGGAAGATGATGGCCGAGACCAAGAAGATTCTCGACCCGAAGATCAAGCTTGCGGCGACCTGCGTGCGCGTGCCGGTCTTCATCAGCCATTCGGAAGCGGTGAATATCGAATTCGCCAACCCGATCAGCGACGAGGAGGCGCGCGGCATCCTCTACAATGCGCCGGGATGTCTCGTGATCGACAAGCGCGAGAACGGCGGCTACGTCACGCCGTATGAAGCCGCCGGCGAGGATGCGACCTATATCAGCCGCATCCGCGTCGATCCGACGGTCGATAACGGCCTGTCGATGTGGATCGTGTCGGACAACCTGCGCAAGGGCGCGGCGCTGAACACGATCCAGATCGCGGAACTGCTGATCAAGCGCGGACTGATCGAGGCCAAGCGCAACGCGGCGTGAACGTCGCGTTCACACGCTATCGGAAAAATAAAAAGCGGCGCAGATGCGCCGCTTTTTATTTGAACTGATGATCGCAGCGTTGCGCTGAATGTTTTCAGCGCCGCCGCTGCGCGACGAAAGTGATGGCCGGCCCGTTCGGATGGTTCGGTTCTTCGCCCAGCACCTTGAAGTCGAAGCCCAGCGCGTCGAATGCCTGCACGATGCCGTCCCGCGTGATCCAGTAGCTGGTGGCTTCCGAGCCGCCGCAGAAGCCGCCCCATTTCACCGCCTGATGATAGGATTGTTCGCACAGCGTGATCTGCCGCCCATGGAAGTCGACAGTCGTATCACGCGGACTGAACTTGTCGCGCAGGTCCGCGCGCCATCGGACCTCCGGTGAGAAATAGTGCGTCCAGACGCAGATATAATCCGAGCAGCGCGCCATGTTCTCGATCAGCGCCAGCGGCTCGGTCATGTGATAGAGCACGCCGGAGGCGACGACCGCATCGACGCGCGGCGGGTTGAACTGCAACAGCTTGTTGAAGTCCCCCAGCATGAAGCGCGTCTTGGGCAGGCCAAGCAGCTCCTTCACGATCAGGCATTTCATGAAGGCGGTCTTGTTGGCCTCGACAGCGAGGATGCTCGCGGCCCCGAAGGCTTCCATCATGAAGGTGTGGCCGGCTTCCAGCGGACCAAGCTCCAGCACGGTCTTGCCGCCGAAGCCGCCGATGGCGCCGTCGAACGCGCGGATGCGCGGGTCCTCGTAGAAGCGCGGCAGGTTCGGCGATTCGAAGCCGGCGACCTGATGGCTCCACTGGCCGCCGAACAGGTCGAGCGCATTGGATGCCAGCGGCATCCGCATGTCGTAGCGTTCATCGGTCATGGGATTGCCCTGAATTGGTCGCTGGAACGTGAGGGTTTGCCGAACGGGAATCCTTGTATCAGACCGCCGGGGCGGGCCGGAACCTGGCAGCGTTCCATATCGCCGGCCGCGTCGTTCATTTGCGGACCCCGATCAGCGAGTTGCCGCAGCTGAGTTTGACGATGTCGGCCGGCTTGAGCTGGGCAAGGACCTGATGCCAGAACTCGCTCTGGGGCGGCAGGGCGGCGAGTTCGCCGACGGTCATGTTCGCGATGCGCGCCTTGATCGCGGGGTCGCCGATGTCGGCCAGCAGCGCGCTGAGAATCCACTGCACGGTGAAGTCCGGCCCCTGATGCAGGCCGGTATGCAGATGCAGGATCTCGAAATCCCGCTCGAACAGGGCCCGCACGCCTTCCTGTGTCGCGTTGTAATAATGGGACGGGAAGCCATGGACCGGCTGGAGGAACGGCCAGTCGATGAAGACGTGTCCGCCGGGCCGCACGATGCGGGCGAATTCCTCCACCATGGTCCAGGGCTCGCGGACGTGTTCGAGCACGGCGAAGCAGCCGAGACCGTCGAAGGACGCATCGCGGAACGGCAGCCGGCAGGTCGGCTCGATGACGACATCGGTGGTGTAGGACGGATAGACCTCGACATTGAGGCAGTTCCGGAAGATGCGGGTGCGCAGCCCCGCCCCGACATCGATATAGCGGCCGTCAGGATTGCCGTTGATGACGGTGGCGAATTCGGACGGCGTCGCGTTGGCGGATTCGCATTGATAGTCCTGCAACGATTCGAACTGCGTGCCGATCTGGATCGGGAATCGGCTCGCCCCGTCCGGCGGGACGATCAGGCAGTCCCTGAAGCGCGCATAGCGGGCCGCCTGTTCGGCGGCATCCGCCCGCCAGGCGAAATAGGCCGGCGTCATCTGGAAGCGGCCCTCGGCATGGCCATGATTCGCGAAATGCTCCGCTGCCGCCTTCTCCTTGTCGCCGAAGGCTTTCGCGAGGTCGGGGTTCGCGGCCAGATATCCCTTCGGGAAGAGATTGTCCGGGGCCACCCGTTCGAAGGCTTCGATTTCAGTGTCGGTCATCAGGGGCTTTCGGGCGGGATCGGCGGCGAAAACGGCGCGCCGGGATCGTGTAGGCAAAACTATCGCGGCCGAATCAAGTCCAATCGGGGCAGAATTCAACGAATCCGGCAGGTTCCGCCGCAATTCGGGCTTTCGGCAATTCGAGCTTGATTTCGCGCCGCCACCGCTTCTCACTGCGCCCGCATCGAAAAGAGGCCGTGCCATGCCGTCCGAACCGTCCGCCACACCGGAACACCTCATCCTCGAAACCCGGGGCCGGGTGGGCATCATCCGCCTGAACCGGCCGCAGGCTCTCAACGCGCTGAACACCGCGCTGGTGAGCGAACTGACGGAGGCGGTCACCGCCTATGACGCCGATCCGGCGATCGGCTGCATCCTGCTGACGGGGTCCGAGAAGGCGTTCGCGGCTGGAGCGGACATCAAGGAGATGGCCGACAAGACCTATATCGACGTCTATCTGGAGAATTTCACCGCTGCCTGGGACGCGGTGGCCCGGGCGCGCAAGCCCGTCGTGGGCGCCGTGGCCGGCTTTGCCCTCGGCGGTGGCTGCGAACTGGCGATGCAGTGCGACGTGCTGATCGCGGCGGATAATGCCAAATTCGGCCAGCCGGAGATCAGGCTCGGCATCATTCCCGGCATCGGCGGCACCCAGCGGCTGACCCGCGCCGTGGGCAAGGCCAAGGCGATGGACCTGATCCTCACCGGACGGATGATGGGCGCGGAGGAGGCCGAGCGCGCCGGCCTTGTCGCCCGCGTCGTGCCGGCGGAGAAGCTGATGGAGGAGGCGCTGGCGGCGGCCGAGACCATCGCCGGCTTCTCCCTGCCGGCGGTGCTGGCCGCGAAGGAAGCGGTGAACCGCGCCTTCGAGACCACGCTGGCGGAGGGCCTCGCCTTCGAGCGGCGCAGCTTCCATGCGCTGTTCGCGACCGAGGACCAGAAGGAAGGCATGGCCGCCTTTGTCGCCAAGCGGCCCGCCGCCTTCAGGCACCGGTAGCGCCATGACGGTGCTGGCTCCGGACGAGATCGAGCGTTATGCCCGGCACATCGTGCTGCCGGAGGTCGGCGGCCCCGGCCAGCAGCGGCTGAAGGCGGCCCGGGTGCTCGTGCTCGGCGCGGGCGGGCTCGGCTCGCCCCTGCTGCTCTATCTCGCGGCGGCCGGCGTCGGCACCCTCGGCGTCGTCGAGGATGACGAGGTGGCGCTGTCGAATCTCCACCGCCAGGTGCTGCATGGCACCGGCGATATCGGCACGTCGAAACTCGACAGCGCCGCCGCGGCGCTGGACCGGCTCAATCCGCATGTGACCCTGGTGCCGCACAGCCTGCGCCTGAC
>DATMEW010000096.1:0-42250 GCA_035556495.1 Xanthobacteraceae bacterium
GGATTTCCGCGACGCCTGGTTCGTCGCCTATACCTCGCATCTCGTCACCGGCGTCTGGCTCGGCAACGACGACTCCTCGCCCATGCGCAGGGCCACCGGCAGCGGCCTTCCCGTGGATATCTGGCGCAACTTCATGAAAGCGGCGCACCAGGGCATTCCGGTCGCGGGTCTGCCCGGCCTGAACGGCGGCACACCGGTCAGCTCCTCCATGCATGCCAATGCCCTGCCCGGCCGCGGGGGCGACATGGTGGACCAGCCGCCCGGCCTCATTCCACCGGAGCGCAGCGCCACGGCCATGCCGGTGCGGGCTGCGCCGCCCGCGCGCGGCAACGGCACGAGCAATCTCGACAACTGGCTGGTGGACCGGCTGTTCGGCCGGCAATAGCGCCATTGCGGCTTTGATTTCCCGACGCGCGCCGCATGTCCGGTTTTCGCGAAGGCGCTCCCCGGCCCCTATGCGCCGGGCTCCGGCCGGTCTGCGTTTCCGTGCAGCGCCGGCTTCGGCGTCCGCATCCTGTGGGTCGCGAAGCCGACCACGACGACGAAGGCGCCCATCAGCACCATGCCCCAGACCACCGGCCATTCCGACTGGCCCATGTAATAGCCGACGACCGCGGCGGAAATGCCGCCGCACCCCTGCTGGATGAACCCGGCGAGCGAGGAGGCCGCGCCCGCGGCGCGGGGAAAGGCCATCAGCGACGCCGCCATCGTCTGCGGCATCACGAGCCCCTGCCCGGCGAGATACACCACCGCGCAGGCGGTCAGCACGGTCACGCTGTTATAGCCGAGCGTCATGGCCGCCAGCAGCATCGCGCTGGCCAGCCCGATCGCGGAACATCCCGCCAGCACGGTGAAGCCGATGCCCCGCCGCATGACGAAACGCGCCGCGAGCGTGTTGCCGATCAGGAAGCCCACGGAGCTGATCGCGAAGACGAGCGAGAACTGCAACGGCGTGAGATGATGAAGGTCCTGGAGGATGAAGGACGACCCCGACAGCCAGGCATAGCCGCCGGCGAAAGCACCCGCGCCCAGCGCGATATTGGCCAGATACATGGGCGAGCGCAGAAACGTGCCGAAGGTCCTGAACACGGAGCCGAACGACAGCGGCTCCTGGGTGCGGTGCTTGAGGGTTTCTCCCAGCAGGAGCCAGAAGGCCGCGGTCAGCAGCAGACCGAAGATCAGCAGCACCACGAAAGTCGAACGCCAGCCTGACGCGGTTTGCAGCACGCCGCCAAGGATCGGCGCGACAATCGGCGAGATCGACATGAACGAGGCCATCAGCGCCAGTTCGCGGGCCGCCAGCACGCCGTCATGGGTGTCGCGCACCATGGCGCGGGTGATGACGATGGCGCCCGCCCCGCCCACCGCCTGAAGCGCACGGCCCAGCATCAGGATCTCGATATTCGGCGCGAGCGCGCACAACAACGTGGCGAGCGAGAAGATCGCCATCGCCACCAGCATCACGAGCTTGCGGCCGTATTTGTCCGCGAACGGACCGTAGAAGATCTGCCCGATCGCGAGGCCGACGAGATAGGCCGTGATCGAAAGCTGCACCTCGGCCGGCGATGCCGACAGGCTGCGGCTGATGTCCGGCAGCGACGGCATGAACATGGATGTCGCGAACGGCGGCACACCGGTCAGCATCGCAAGCAGGATCGTGGTGGCGCGGGACTCCGGGCGCAACATGCAGAACGGCTTTCAGACGGAGCGGGAAGGCGAAGCGGAAACCCCGGCTCGCGGCAGAACGCGAAAGGGCCCGAAGGATCGCCTCACAAAGCGCAAAGGGCGCGGTTTCGCAACCCGCGATCCGGAAGATCAGACATCCGCCGCCGGAAGCGCCTCATCGTCGGCACCGTCGACCTTGTCGACTTCTTGCCCGAATCGATGCAGGTCGCCGCCATGCTGCGCCAGCCAGCGCCGCGCCGCTGCCATCTCCGGACAGAGGGAGTCGACCAGCCGCCAGAAGCGAGGCCCATGGTTCATCTCCACGAGATGGGCGACCTCATGGGCGGCGAGATAGTCCAGCGCATGGGGCGGCGCGAGGATCAGGCGCCACGAGAACGACAGCGCGCCGTCGCTCGTGCAGGAGCCCCAACGGGAGGACTGGTCCCGCACTGTGATCCGCCTGAAGCTGACGCCAAGACGTTCCGCATGGCGGCGGCTCGCCGCTTCGAGATCGCGCCGCGCCTCCCGCCGCAGGAAGTCCCGCACCCGGCGCGGCAGATGGGCCGCCTCGCCCGCGACGCAGAGCAGCGGCTGGCCGTCGTCATCGGCATCCATCCACACGGTGCCGCGGCCGGGGCGATGGACGATGCGATGGGGCACGCCGCGCAGCGGCACGCGCATCCCTGCGCCGAACGGCACCGGCGACGCCAGCCGCGCCATCCGGCTGGCGATCCAGCCGCCATGGCGTTCGGCGAAAAGCTGCGCTTCCTTCAGGCTGCCGCGCGCCGGCAGGGTCATCACCATCTGCCGGGCGGCCGTATCCAGCCGCAGCGTATAGCGGCGGGCCTGCCGCAGGCGCCGAAGCTGAACCTGAAACAGACGATCTTCGAATGCGACCGTCAGCATGTTGGGCTGCTGTCGGGTCCGGAGCAGCAGGGCGCGCAGCGACATTGTAACAGCAGGTTGGTGACAACAGGTTGGCGGCGACGGGACGACGAACGGCTGGATCACCCGCGCTCACATTCCTGAGAACGACTCCTGCGGGCGATTCGCGAAATGATGCCACGTCGGCGGCGCCGGGCCAACGCGGCCGCAGCCTATCGCGACACCGGCTAACGTATTACGGCCGGCGCGGGGTCCGCCCGCGCGGCGCAGCGCCACTGGTCCGCCGGCCCGGACCGGCTGCCGCGGGCGCAGCGGCGCGCGACGGCGCGGGAGACGGGACACCGCCGGGCATCTGCGCGCGCATGAATGCGGCGATACGCGGCGCGATCTCCGCCCGGAAGCGCGAACCGTTGAACACGCCGTAATGGCCGACGTCCTTCTGCATCCAATGCGCCCGCCGGTCGGCCGGGATATTCACGCAGAGCCCGTGCGCCGCCTCAGTCTGCCCGAGGCCCGAGATGTCGTCATTCTCGCCCTCGACGGTCAGCAGCCCGACACGGCGGATCCGGCTGGGGTCCACAGGCTCGCCCCGATGGGTCATCAGCCCCTGCGGCAGCGCTTGCCGGACGAACACGGTCTCTACTGTCTGGAGATAGAACTCGGCGGTCAGATCCATGACAGCGAGATACTCGTCATAGAACTCGCGATGTTTCTGCGCCGAATCTCCGTCGCCCTTGACGAGGTTGCCGAAGAGCTGCCGATGCGCCTCGATATGCCGCTCGAGGTTCATGCTCATGAAGCCGTTGAGTTGCAGAAAGCCGGGATAGACGTAGCGCCCGACGCCGGGATGCGGAAACGGCACGCGACTGATGACATTGCGCCGGAACCACTCCGTTCCCTTCTCCTGCGCCAGCAGATTGACCGCGGTGGGGTTGACGCGGGTGTCGATCGGCCCGCCCATCAGCGTCATCGACAGCGGAACATCTTTCTCGTCGCGGGCTTCCATCACCGCGACCGCCGCCAGCACGGGCACCGCCGGCTGGCACACCGCGACGACATGCGTGTCCCGCCCCAGGAAGCGCAGGATGTCAATGACATAGTCGATATAGTCGTCGAGATCGAACAGGCCCTCGGACAGGGGAACCATGCGGGCATCCACCCAGTCGGTCACGAAGACATCGTGCTCCGGCAGGAAGGCTTCCACCGTGCCGCGCAGCAGCGTCGCATAATGGCCGGACATCGGCGCGACGATCAGGACCCGCGGCTGCGGCTGCCGCGGCGGGGCCGGCAGATCGCGCCGGAAATGCAGCAGCCGGCAAAACGGCCGCTCCCACACTTCGACCGGTTCCACCGCGACGCGCTCGCCTCCTATCGAGGTAGAGGCGATATTCCATTCCGGCCGGCCGTAACGGCGCGTCGCGCGCTCGAACACCTCGGCCGCCGCGACGACCGAGCGCCCGAATTCGGTGTGGGCGAGCGGATTGGCCGGATTGCGATAGAACAGGCGCGTGGCGTCCGTCATCGCCCGCGCCGGCCCAAGCGCGACATGGCTCATCTCATACATCCAGTAGAGCGGCGCGGAGAAGGCGAGGCTGCCGTCCACGGGCATGTGTGCCGCGCCGAATTCGCCAATAGCCATAAAGAACATCCCGGATTTGTTGCATTGCAACATAAGCAGGGGAGCCGGTTGCGTCAATCGCGGCCGCCGGATTGTGGCTCTCCGGCGATTCGGCGGCGCTGCGGCTGTTTGCGATACGAACGCAGGAACCCGTCCGAAACCTCCCGCCCGCTCGCGCGTTGCCCTCGCGCATTTTCCCCGGAGCCGCGCGGCAAAAATATCTTGCCGAGCGAGTTTCCGCCGGCCCGCAAACCAGCCGTGGAGATCTTCATGCGCCGCTTGTTGACCGCTCTCGCCATCACCGCCGCCGCGGGGTTGGCGGCTTCGCCCGCCATTGGGCAGGGTGCATCGCCTGCACCCGGCGCGCAAAACCCCGCCGGCCAGCAGCAGATCACCATCGATCAGGCTCGCAAGATCGCGGAAACAAACGGCATGGCGACGATCCGTTCGATCGAACTCGACGACGGCAAGTGGGAAGTGGAGGGCCGCGACGCCCAGAACCGGAAGCGGGAAATGGAGATCGACGCCCGGACGGGGCAGATCGTGAAATTCTCGAACGACTGAAGCAGCGACGCCCGGCAGCCCCTGCGGCACGGATCGCCTTCATCCGGCCGGCGCTTCGGCCCGCAGCGGAATGGGATTTCCGCCGGACCGTCATACTAACGATGACAAACAGCCCCTCGTCCACGGCATGAACGATTCTGTGAATATATTCCTTATATCACGAAATGTCAAGACCCCGCTCGCCAGTGGTGAGGCTAGACCACGGCGGGGCGGGAACGGGCTGTTTTCGCCCGCCTCTCGCGCACCGGAGCCGGATCGGCCTTGGGGCGCGTTTTCGGGGTTCCTTGATCCACCATCCGGACCATCAGTTCCAGCAGCAGCTTGCGCTCGGCGGGCCGCAGCGGATTGAGCATACGCTTCTGGGCACGGTCCGCCGCGGGCAGAAGCGCCTCCAGCAGAGCTTCGCCCATCGCGGTGATGAACAGAAGATTTGACCGGCGGTCCGCAGGGTCCCGGCGGCGGGTGATCAGTTTCTTCTGCTGCAACCGCAATACCACGCCGGCCACGGTGTTGCGGTCGAGCTTGATGGCATGCGCCAGCCGAAGCTGGTCCACGCCCGGCCGAGCCTGGATGGCGCGCAGGGACGCCATCTGCACCGGCGTGATGTCGCCGCCTTCGGTCTCTTCGAAAAACAACGCGTCGGCCGTCTGATGCATCCGCCTGATCAGATAGTTCAGACGCCGAAGCTGCTCTTCCTGCAATCTGTCTTCGACCAAGATGTGAATCCTTATCGCTGGCCACGAGGCACATGCATGCCCGCCGATCGGAATTAGCGGAATACAAACTGCACAGGCAAGCGATCCGTCGCTTCCGGCAACCCCGGCCGCCGCGCATGCGAGCCATTCCAGCCCCCTCGCATCGATAGCTGACAATATCAGATGTCGCAAATAGTCACATATGGGATTATTTTGTTGACTCCCCTCCCCGGCCGGACAAAGATCGCGACAAAGGGAGGCCAGATCACGCATGTCCGAAGCGGCGGCGGTACAGAAACACAAATTCATGCGCCCGCTGGAAGAGCAGGCGCCCCGGGATCTGCGCAGGCGCAGCAAGCTGACCTCGCTGGAGGAAGCCGGGCGGATCATCGCCTCGAAGAAAACCGTTTCTCTTGCCGGCTCGCATTCGGCCGACGCCGCGATGAGCCTGCTGCGCGCAGCGATCCGCGCCGGCGCGAAAAACATGACCATGATCCCGCCGGTGACGACCTCGATCGCGGCGGACCTGCCGATTGCGGCAGGCATGCTCGGCAAGCTTTATCTGTCCTATGTCGGTTTCGAAGTGTGGGGCATGGCGCCGGCCTTCCGCCGCGCGGCGGAGACCAAGAGCCTCGATATCGTCGAGGCGGACGAGCCCTTCATCCTGCTCGGCACCCAGGCCGCCGCCGGCGGTCGCCCGTTCAACGCCGTCCAGTATCTCTATGAGGCGACGGACCATCCCAGGCTCAACCCGGAATTGAAAAAGATCACGGACCCTTACAGCGGCCGCGAGGTCTATCTCATTCCACCGCTGAAGTCGGACGTGTTCATCATGCATGCGCAGGCATGCGACGAATTCGGCAATGCGCAGGTCTGGGGCGGCAGCGGCCAGGAGCGCGACAAGGCCAAGGCTGCCGATCTCGTCATCGTCCAGACCGACCAGATCGTCGGCGGAGACGTGATCCAGCGCGATCCCGGCAAGACCACGATCCCCGGCCTCTGGGTGGATCACGTCGTGCATGTGCCGTTCGGCGCGCACCCGACCTTCTCGTCGTTCAATTACGGCCTCGATGAACAGCACATCAAGCTCTATCTCGCGATGGTGCGCGAAGGCCGGGCGGCGGAATATATCGACAAATACGTCCACGGCCCGAAGGACCATTTCGAATATCTCGAACTGGTCGGCGGCATGCCGCGCATGACGGAATTGCAGAACATGCTGGCGGTCGAACGCCAGGATCGTCAATCGCAGAACCACGGCGGATAATGGCGATGGCGGAACTCGCATATCCCGGCACTGACCGATATTCGATGGCGGAACTGATGGCGGTGCTGCTCGCGCGCATGGCCGCGGGCGAAGCCGAAAGCGCCGGCGGCGGCGGCGCCAACCAGATCATCTCGCTGGCGGCCAACCGGCTCGCGCAAGTGACGGTCGCGCCCAATGTGTGGCTCTTCACCGGCGGCGCCGGCGTCTATAACGGCAAGTTCGACCGGCTGCCGATCGGCACCTGGGATTCCCGCTGCGGCTACTGGGCCGAATGCAAGATTCCGCTGACGGACATCGCCGACGGCGGCACGCGCGGCGTGAACAGCAACGCGCCGACCCGCATCCAGCGCGTCGGCGCCGGCGGCCTCGGCGGCATCCAGGTCGACAAATACGGCAACATCAACATGATCGGGATCGGCACGCCCGGCGATCTGAAAGTGCGCGGTCCCGGCACGGTCGGCACGTTGTGGCTCGGCTCCGGCCCCACCAACATCTTCCTTCAGCATCACAACAAACGGCTGTTCGTGGAGAAGGTCGATTTCATCAGCGGCGCCGGCTGGCTCTCGGGCGGCGACAGCCGGCATCACACCCTGAACGGGCGCGATGGCCCGCAATATGTCTGGTCGCCGATCTGCGTCTGCGACTTCACCGAGGACGAGCATCGCATGCGGCTCGCCACGGTGCATCCGGGCTACACGGTGGCCGATGTCGTGGCCAACACCGGCTTTGAGCTGATCATCCCCGACGAGGTCCCCACCACGGTCGCGCCGACGGACTGGGAGCTGGAACAGCTGCGCACGAAGGTGGACCGCGACGGCATGCTGCGACGGCGGCGGGTGACGGTCGGCTGACAGCGAGCGCAGGAGCAACAGGCGTCGAGATGAATATCGGCGATACATTGCTGCACAATGCCCGGGTGCGCGGCGGCCGCGAGGCGCTCGTGCTGGGCGACGCGCGCCTGACCTGGGCCGACTGGAACGCGGCGGCCAACCGCTTCGCCAACGCGCTGCTCGCCCTGGGCGCACGTCCGGGCGACCGGATGGTGCTGCTGCTCGGCAACTCCGTACCCTTCTCCGTCGCCTATTACGGGCTCGCCAAGATCGGCATCGTCAGCGCGCCGCTGATGACGCGCTCCTCCGCCGCCGAGATCGCCGGCGTCGCCGGCAAGCTGCGTGCGCGCTTCATCCTGGCCGAGGCCGCCGTCGCGCCGCTGCTCGCGGACATCCGCGGCGAACTCCCCAGCGTCGAGGCCGTCATCGGCGTCGGCGAAAGTCATGGCCTCGCCTTCGACTACGATGCCCTGATGGCCGACGCCTCCCCGCGGGAGCCTCCGGTCGCGGCCGCGGCGAACGATGCGCTGACCATCAAATTCACCAGCGGAACGACCGGCGAGCCGAAGGGCTGCGTGCGCACCCACGCCAATTTCATCGCGGCCGCCACCGGCAACATCATCGAAATCCCCATCAGCGACGCCGACACCGGCATCGTGTCCGCGCCGCTCGCCGCCGGCATGGCGATTTCGCAGATGACCATGCTGGTGATGCGGGGCGCGCGCATCGTCATGCTGCCGCGTTTCGAGCCCGGCGCTTTCCTGCATGCCGTCGAGACGGAGCGGCCGAGCCTGATCTATCTCATGGACGGCATGACGCGGCGGCTGTTCGCTTACCCGGATTTCGACACGACGGACTTCTCCAGCGTCCGGCTGTATCACCCCGTCAATGCTCGCGACGTCGCGCTGCGGCTGCATGCGCACCCTACCTTCAAGGGCGGCTTCACGTCCGGCTATGCCTCGTCGGAAGGCGGCGGGCTGATCTCCGTGAAGACACCGGAACTCTACGCCGCCGCCTTCGCCGACGCGAAGGACGCCCATCTGCTCGACTGCCTCGGCCACGAGACCTTGCTCAACCGCGTCGAATGCCTCGACGACGATCTCGCGCCCGTGCCGACGGGGGAGATCGGCGAGCTTGCAGTGCGCGGACCCTCGGTCTTTCAGGGCTATTGGGAGCGGCCGGAGGAAACCGCAAAAGTGCTGCGCAACGGCTGGCTGCTGACCGGCGATCTCGCCCGCCGCGACGACAACGGCTTCATCTATCTGCAAGGGCGCAAGCGCGACCTGATCCGCTCCGGCAATCTCAGCGTCTACCCTTCCGAGGTCGAGCCGGTGCTGCTGGCGTCCGGCAAAGTATCGGTCGCCTGCATCATCGGCGTGCCGGATCTCGAATGGGGCGAGAGAGTCGTGGCCTGCGTGGTGCGGAAAGACTCCTGCACCGAGGAGGAGCTGATCCGCTTCTGCCGCGGCCACCTCGCCCCTTACAAATGCCCCAAGACAGTGGTGTTCTTCGATGCGCTGCCGACCACCGATGTCGGCAAGATCGACAAGAAGCAACTGATCCGCATCGTGAACGACAGCGCCGCTGCACCGAAGGAGAATGTGCGATGACAAGCCATGAAACGGCTTCGGCCATTGCGCCGCCCGCGGCCGCGTCGGCGAAGCCGCCGTTCCGGGCCGATCAGGTCGGCAGCCTGCTGCGCCCGGCCGAACTGAAAGAGGCCCATGGACGCGCGCTGAAGGGGGAACTGCCGCTCGCGGAACTGCGCGCGATCGAGGACCGCTGCATCCGCGAGGTCGTGGCGCTTCAGGAGGCCATCGGCCTTCACGGCGTGACCGACGGCGAATTCCGGCGCACGTTGTTCCATGCGGATTTCCTCGGCCAGCTTGAGGATGGCGAGGGCGGCCGCCCGGTGAAGTTCGAATTCCGCAAGCCGGGCGCAGGCACTGAGGCCGACGTCTTTCTGCCGCCGGGCGTGAAGGTCTCTGGCAAGGTGAAGCGCACAAGGCCGATCGAGGTCGAGGGTTTCAAATATCTGCGCTCCCTGACACAGCGCACGCCCAAGCTCGCGATCCCCTCGCCGACGATGCTGCTGCGCGGCGGCCGCAAGGCGGTCGATGCCACGGCCTATCCGGATCTCGACGGCTTTTACGACGACATCGCCACCGCCTATCGCGCCGAGATCCGCGATCTCGCGGCGGCCGGCTGCCGCTATCTCCAGCTCGACGACACCAACTTCGCCTATCTCTGCGATCCGCGCATCGTCGCTGCGATGCGTGAAAGCGGCGAGGATGTGGACAGCCTGCCGCGCCGCTTCGCGGCGGTCATCAATGCGGCACTGGCCGAGCGCCCCGCGGATATGACCGTGTGCATCCATGTCTGCCGCGGCAACGACCGTGGCCGGCATGCCGCGCAGGGCGGCTACGAGCCGGTCGCCGACGTGCTGTTCAACCATGTCGATGTCGATGGCTATTTCCTCGAATTCGACCATGCCGGCTCTGGCGACTTCCAGCCGCTGCGCCATCTGCCGGCGCATAAGCGGGTCGTGCTGGGCCTTATCAGTTCCAAGATCGCGGAGCTGGCTCCGCGCGACGAACTGCTGCGGCGCATCGAACAGGCGGCAGGGGTCGTGCCGCTGGATAATCTCTGCCTCAGCCCGCAATGCGGCTTCGCCAGCGGCTTCCGCGGCAATCCGCTGAGCGAGGAGGACGAGCGCAGAAAGCTCGAACAGGTGGTCTCCATCGCCCGCGAGGTGTGGGGCACCGCTCAATAACCACAAGAACCGGCACACAGCCGGAACAACCACAAGGGAGGGACACATGAAAAAGCTGATCACCGCCGTCGCGCTGACGCTCGCCCTGTCGGGACCGGCGCTGGCGCAAACCATGCCGAAAGTCCGGATCGGAACCATCGTGCTGTCCGGCATCGCGCCGATCCTGGTGGCGACCGACCGCGGCCATTTCCGCGAACAGGGTCTCGATGCGGAGATCGTCAACTTCCAGTCGGCCGGCGCGATCTCCTCGGCCATCGTCTCCGGCGATATCGACTTCGGCGTTTCGTCCTTCAATGCCGCGCTGTTCAATCTCGCCGGCAAGGGCGGCATCAAAATCGTCGCCGGCATCGGCACGGAAAAGCCGGGCTACAAGCAATACGGCTTCTTCGTCGGCAACAAGGCTTACGACGCCGGCCTGCGCAGCCTCGCCGATCTGCGGGGCAAGTCCGTCGCGCTGGCGACCTCCGGCTCCGCGGTGCACTACACTATCCTTGCCGCGATGCGGAAATATGACATTCCCCGCAACACGGTCCGGCTGGTGCAGACCCAGACCATCGCCGCGCAGCTTGCCGCGGTGCTGGGCGGGCAGACCGACATGGGCGTGCTGCATGTCGGCCAGATCGCCCAGCTCGAAGCCGACAAGTCCGGCCACACCCTCGCCTGGGCCGGCGACGTGGAAGGCTACCTGTTCAGCGGCATGTATACGAGCCCGCGCACAATCGCGGAGAAGCGCGACATCGTTCAGAAATCCGTTCTGGCGTTGCAGAAGGGCTCGGAGGAATACAATCGCGCCTTCAACCAGCGCGACGCCGCGGGCAACTTCGTGCGCGGACCGAACTATGACGAAGTGATGAAGGCGGTGGCGCCGCGGGTGAAGGTCGGCAATCCGGACCAGCTTGCCGCCATGCTCGGCTATGCCGACCCGGACTTGCAGATCGACATGAAAAGTCTTCAGACTCAGATCTCGACCTGGCAGGACCTGAACATGGTCAGCGACAATGTGAAGGCTGAAACCGTCGCCGATCTGTCGTTCATCAAGGCGCTGCCGACCAAGCCGCGCTAAAGCATGATCCCGAAAGGTGGATACCGGTTTTCGGGCAAGATCATGCTCAAGTGAAAGCATGATCCCGAAAAGTGGGAGCCGGTTTTCGGAAAAGATCATGCTCAAGTGAAAAGACTGCCCTCGGGTCTGCTTCAACGAAGCTGGATCAGACCCGGGAGGCCCGCGCCGGCGCGGCCGGCCGGGGTCCGCAGCTTTATCGAGCATGGTCCGGGAATGGCATGCATCGCCTTCTCGGCATCATGTTCCAGAACAGGGATGCGCCACGTCATGGAGCTTGTGGTCGACCGCATCTGCCATCGTTTCGGCGGGCTGACCGTCCTGGAGGACATCAGCTTCACCGTGGCCGAGGGCGAAATTCTCGCGGTCATCGGGCCGTCCGGCTGCGGAAAATCGACACTGCTGTCGATCCTCGGCGGCATTCTCGAACCGGAGTCCGGCAAGGTCTATACCAACGGCGCGCCGCCGGCCGCCTCGCTCAATCCGCTCACCTATATCTTCCAGGACTTCTCGCTGCTGCCGTGGCGCACGGTGGAGGCGAATGTGATGCTGCCGCTGGAGCATCACGCGCTCTCCGCCAGCGACAAGCGGGCGCGGGTGGACGATGTGCTGGCGCGCACCGGCCTGTCGGATTTCAAGACAGCCTTTCCCAAGCAGCTCTCCGGCGGGATGCGCCAGCGCGTCGGCATCGCGCGGGCGCTGGCGGTCAATCCCGCCATCCTGCTGATGGACGAGCCGCTGTCGGCGCTGGACGCGCAGACCCGCGAATTGCTGATGGAGGACTTTCTCGACCTGTGGCTGCGCGAGCGCATGGGCGCGGTCTATGTGACCCACAACCTGTCCGAGGCGCTGTATCTCGCGGATCGCGTCTGCGTGCTGTCGCGCCGGCCGGGCCGCATCCGCGAGATGGTCTCGATCGATATCCCCCAACCACAGAGGAAGGAGCCCTGGGCCCAGACCCGCCTCGCGGAGCTTCAGGACGCGATGTGGAAGCTGATCAAGGGCGAGGCCCAGGAAGCAGAACGGGAGATGAGCCATGGCTGATATTCACGCACTGCCGCAATCCACCCTCGGCCTGCCCGACCGGCCGAAGCTTGCCGCAATCCCGTTCCGGGGCGGCGGCTTCACCGTCAGGTCCCACAAGGGCGCGGGCATCATCGGCTTCGTCGTCATCCTGGGACTGTGGGAAATCTCGGTCCGTGCCGGCTGGATCAGCCCGGTGCTGCTGCCGGCCGCCAGCGACGTTCTGCTGGCATTGTGGAATCTCGCGGCGTCCGGGGAATTATGGCGCCACTTGCAGGCTTCATTGGCGCGCTTCGCCATGGGCTGGTCGCTGGGCACCGCCGCGGGCGTGCTCGTCGGCTTCTGCATCGGCGTATGGTCGCTGGCGCGCGGCATCGGCCTGCCGCTGGTGTCCGCACTGTTCCCGGTGCCGAAGATCGCCCTGCTGCCGCTGTTCATCCTGTGGCTCGGCATCGGTGAGGCATCCAAGGTGGCGACGCTCGCGCTGGGCTGCTTCTTCACTACGGTGATCGCCACCTTCAGCGCCATCGACGCGGTGCCGCGCAACCTGATCCGCATGGGCCAGAGCTTCAACATGCCGCCTCATGCGGTGCTGACCAAGGTCGTGCTGCCCGGCGCGCTGCCGGGCATTCTCGCCTGTTTCCGGATCACCACCTCCATCTGCCTCATCATTCTCGTGTCCGCGGAGATGATCGGCGCCGAATATGGCATCGGCTCTCTCATCATCCTGACCGGCAACCTGATGCAGACCGACCAGCTTCTGGCCGGCGTCGTGGTGCTGTCCATTCTCGGATTGTGCATCGGCTACACGCTGACGCGGCTGGAGCGCTGGCTGCTGCGCTGGCGCTGACGGTCTTCCCCGCGCGCCGGATGCGGCCGGCGCGCGCTATTCGCGACACCAAGGAGCAGGCATGAGCGAAGCCATCCCTCAGGGCGAGACCCTGGACTGCGACGTGCTGGTGATCGGCTATGGCGGCGCCGGCGCGGCGGCCGCCATCACCGCACACGACGCCGGCGCAGACGTGATCCTCATGGAGAAGATGCCCCAGGCCGGCGGCAACACCCGCGTCAGCATGTGCTCGTGGTTCTCGCCCGCCGCGGGCACGGAAGAACAGGCCATCGCCCATATCGAGGCGCTGTGTCTCGGCCGCACCGACCGGGCGGTGATCGCCGCCTATGTCGAAGCGGCGGCCGGGAACAAGGCGTGGATCGAAAGCCTCGGCGCGACCTCCAAGGTCACTCACCTCCTGAACGTGCGCTATCCGCAGGTCACACACCCGTCCTGGCCGAACTTTCCCGGCGCGGCGGCGATGGTAAATCACACGGTGCCGCCGGAGCATGACGGCGAACGCACCGGCGAACGGCTGTGGCGGCTGCTGGACGGCCAGGTGAACCGCCGCGGCATCCGCACCCTGCTCGGCACGGCGGCGACGGACCTGCTGACCGACGACGCCGGCGACGTGACCGGCGCGCGCGCGGAGCGGGACGGCCAGCCGCTCACCGTGCGGGCGAAGCGCGGCGTCATTCTCACGACCGGCGGCTTCGAGTTCAACGAGCAGATGAAGGACGAATATCTGCCGATCACGCCGTTCCGCGGCATCGGCAGCCCCGGCAACACCGGAGACGGGATCGTCATGGCGCAGAAGCTCGGCGCCCAGCTCTGGCATATGGATGTCGTCGTCGGCGGCTTCGGCATCGTGACGGAGGAAGCGGCGGCGCCGTTCGGCATCTCCTATGCCGCGCCGGGCTTCATCTACGTGAACACCGCCGGCAAACGCTTCACCAACGAGACCGGCTGGGAGATCCATTTCGCCTGGCAGGCCCTGAGCACCATCGATCCGCGCGCGCCCGGCTTTCCGACGATTCCGATCTACGGCATCTGCGACCACGAGACCCTGCGCAAGGGCGCGATCAGCCTCACCGGCGCGGGCTACGGCCTGACCTATAAGTGGAGCGCGGACAATTCCGCGGAGATCGCGCGCGGCTGGATCAAGCAGGGCCGCACCATCGGCGAACTGGCCGGGCAGATCGGCCTTCCCGCCGCTACGCTGGAGAAGACGCTGACCCGCTATAACGGCTTTTGCGACGCCGGCGCGGACAACGACTTCCATCGCCGCAAGGACACGCTTCAGGCGCTCGCGGCCCCGCCCTATTACGCCGTCGAACTCTGGCCGCGGATCGTCAACACCATGGGCGGGCCGCGCCGCGACGCCAACGCCCGGGTGCTGAACAAGGCCGGCCAGCCGATTCCGCGGCTCTATTCCGCCGGCGAGCTGGGCTCGCTGTGGGGGCATCTCTATTGCGGCGGCGGCAACGTCGGCGAAGCCCTCGCCGTTGGCCGCATCGCCGGCGCCAACGCCGCGGCGGAGCCGCCATGGCGCTAGACGACGCCCCTCCGGATCAGGCAAGGCTGATCGCATCGCGCGACTTCGTGCTCGACGCGCCGCTGCCGCGCGTGTGGGACGTGCTGCCCGCCAGCGTCATCCAAGGCATGCCGGTCGAGCAGATGGACGTCGTGAGCGACACGAAGATCACCGCCGTCCTGAGGGCGAAGCTGGGTCCGCTGGAGATTCCCGTCCCGCTCAGGGTCGAGGTCGTGGAGGTCACGCCGCTGCAATCCTTCTCGACGCGCATCCTCGCGCAGAAAAGCCTCGCGCGCTCCGTCCTGCTTGTCGCCTTCGCCCTGACGGCCGTGAGCGACGACGAAACCCGCGTGACCTGCACCGCGCGGGAGGACAATGGCAGCCTCGTCATGCGGCTACTGCGCTGGCAGCAGCGACACTTCGCGGACGGGATTTTCTCCTCGATCCAGAAGCGGCTGGAACGCGCCTGCTGATCTCCGGCTCCGTTCGCCCTAACCCGTGAATGACGGAGCGACGACTCGCCCCTCCGGGGAAACGCAGCCGTGAGTTGCTTCAGCGCAGAGGCCCTCCGCCTCCGTCTCGGAAATATCTCTTCTTGAGAATTGTTCCATGCAATAAATACATGGAAGAACTGCAACTTCTGTCATTGCTTGTTCCAGTTCCAAGCTGGAGGGTTACAGCCGCTGGTTTCAGCGCTGTGAGAGATGTTCGGGAGTCCGCGATGGCTCGTCCCCTTTCTCTGCTCGATCGCAGGCGGTTCCTCTCCTCCACCGGCATCTTGCTGCTCGCCGCCGCTTCCGGCGCGCGCGCCGCGAACTATTCCGGCTCGCTGCCGTGGAAGCCTTTCGCCGCGCTGCCTCCCTCCTCCTTCGCCGATGGACGCTGGTATGTCCTCACGCCCGAGGAGGCGCGCACGGTCGAAGCCATCGTGGATCGCCTGATCCCCCCGGACGAGCTGAGCATCGGCGGCAAGGAGGCGGGCTGCGCAACCTTCATCGATAGGCAGCTCGCCGGCAGTTATGGCACCAGCGACCGCCTCTATATGCAGGGTCCCTTCCTGCCCGGACTGCCGACGCAGGGCTATCAGGGTAGCGCGACGCCCATCGGCCGATATCGCGACGGACTTGCGGCGCTGAACAGCCACACGCGGGCCAGCCTCGGCGGCAAGGCTTTTTTCGAACTGGCGCCGGCGGACCAGGACACGGTCTTGCAGGCTTTCGAGGCCGGCAAGGTCGACTACAAAGCCGCTGCCGGCTTCTTCAACCTCGTTCTTCAGAATACGATGGAAGGCTTCTTCGCCGACCCCATCTACGGCGGCAACAAGGATATGGCCGGCTGGAAGTTCATAGGATTTCCAGGCGCCCGCTACGACTATCGCGACTTCATGACTGCGCATAACCAGCCCTTCCCCCTGCCGCCGCTCTCGATAGCGGGCAGGCCGGAATGGAAGACGGGCGACAGATAACGCGGGAGCCAAAAGATGGTCCGGAGACTACCCCGCAAGGATGTCGTCATCGTCGGGCTTGGCTGGACCGGCTCCATTCTGGCGCATGAACTGACCGATGCCGGCCTCGATGTCGTCGCGATCGAACGCGGTCCCTGGCGCGACACCGCGACGGATTTCAACGTCGGATATGCTCCGGACGAGCTGCGCTATGCCGTGCGCAAGGACCTGTTCCTGCAACCGGCCCAGGAAGCAATCACGATGCGCAACGATGTCTCGCAGACGGCACTGCCGATGCGCGACTATGGCTCCTTCCTGCCGGGCACCGGCGTCGGCGGCGCCGGCACCCACTGGAACGGGCACACCTGGCGCTTCTTCCCGAGCGACTTCATCCTCAAGACCCATCTGACCGAACGCTACGGCGCCGACCGGATCTCCGATTTCCAGATTCAGGACTGGGGCGTGACCTACGACGAGCTGGAAAGCGCCTTCGACCGCTTCGAGTATCTCGCGGGAATCTCGGGCCAGGCCGGCAATCTCAACGGCACGATCCAGCCGGGCGGCAATCCCTTCGAAGGGCCGCGCAAGCGCGACTATCCGCTGCCGCCGATGCAGATGACATATGCGCCGACGCTGTTCGCGGAGGCTGCCCGCTCCCTGGGGCTGCATCCCTTCCCGACGCCATCGGCCAATCTCTCCAAAGCCTATGTCAATCCGCTCGGCATCGCGATGGGGCAATGCACCGCCTGCGGCTTTTGCGAGCGTTTCGGCTGCGCCAACTATTCGAAGGCCAGCGCCCACACCACGGTGCTTCCCGTCCTCATGCGCAAGTCGAATTTCGAGGCGCGCACGGAATGCGAGGTGCTCAAGATCAATCTCTCTCCCGACGGCAAGAGCGCAACGGGCGTGACATATATCAACGTCAGCGGCGAAATTTTCGAACAGCCGGCCGATCTCGTGCTGCTCAACGCCTATGGTCTGTTCAATATCCGGCTGATGCTGCTGTCCGGCATCGGCAAGCCTTACGACCCTTCCACCGGCGAAGGGACGGTCGGCCGCAACTATTGCTATCAGACCAATGCCGGGGCGCAGGTTTTCTTCGAGGGCAAGCACATCAATCCGTTCATCGGGGCCGGCGCGCTGGGCCAGACCGCCGACGACTATAACGGCGATGCCTTCGACCACGGCCCGCTGGACTTCGTCGGCGGCGCCGGCATCAACTGCGTTCCCACGAACGGCCGCCCGATTCAGTATCGGCCCGTGCCGCCCGGCACGCCGCGATGGGGCTCGGCCTGGAAAAAGGCGACCCAGCAGTTCTACAACAATACGCTGACGTTCTCCTCCCAGGGTTCGTCCTATGCGACACGCGGCAACTATGTCGATCTCGACCCGACCTACAAGGACCGCTTCGGCCGCCCCCTGCTACGCATCACCTTCGATTTTCCCGACAACGACATCCGCATGTCGAACTACGTCAGCGACCGGATGCAGGAAATCGCCGATGCTCTCGGCGGCAAGCAGGCGGTCGTGAACAAGCTTCGGAAAAGCTGGAATTCCGTCCCCTATCAGAGCACGCACAACACCGGCGGCGCGATCATGGGCACCGATCCCGCAACCAGCGCGGTCAACCGGCACCTCCAGAGCTGGGACGTGCCCAATGTTTTCGTCATCGGCGCTTCGGCTTTCCCGCAGAACGCCGGCAAGAACCCGACGGGACCCGTCGGCGCGCTTGCCTACTGGGCCGCGGATGCGATTCGCAATCACTATCTGAAAAACCCCGGCCGTCTGGTGGAAGCATGAAACAGGCAGCCCTCATTGCCGGAATCATGATCGCCACCGTCACCGCAACGGAGGGCCTTGCTTCCGACCAGTTCGATCGCATCGAGGCCGGTCGCTATCAGGCGATACTGTCCGACTGCGCCGCCTGCCACACCAGGCCGGGCGGCAAGCCTTTCGCGGGCGGCGCGCCGCTGGAGACGCCATTCGGCGCGCTCGTGCCCCCCAACATCACGCCCGACCCCGAAACCGGCATCGGCACCTGGACCTATCAGGATTTCCGCGGCGCCGTGAAGACCGGTATCGGCAAGGGCGGCAAGCGACTCTATCCGGCAATGCCCTATCCGGCCTATGCCACGATGAAGGATTCCGACATCGCGGATCTCTGGGCGTATTTTCAGAAGATCGAGCCGGTCTCAAACCATGTTGTTTCGAACCAGCTTCCGTTCCCGCTCAACATCCGAGCGGTGATGATCGGCTGGAACCTGCTGAATTTCTCACCGAAGGAATTTCAGCCAAACCCCGACAAATCCACCGAATGGAATCGCGGCGCCTATATCGTCAATGGCGCCGGCCATTGCGGCACCTGCCATACGCCCAAGAACCTGACGGGGGCCGACAAGAAGAGCGAATTTCTCCGTGGCGCCAACCTCCAGAGCTGGTTCGCTCCGGACCTGACGGACGATCCGCACAGGGGCATCGGAAGCTGGTCGAGCGACGACATCATCGCCTATCTGAAAACCGGGGCGAACCGCTTCGACATCGCCTCCGGTCCGATGGCTGAAGCCATCACGGCATCGACCAGCCAATGGAAGGACGAAGACCTCAAGGCCGTTGCAACTTATCTCAAGGACATCAAGGGCAGCGGCACGCCTGCGCCGCAACCCGTCGCGGCCGACGACGCGGCAATGCGCGCCGGCAAGGTGATCTATTTCGACCGCTGCTCGGCCTGCCACATCTCGTCCGGGGCAGGCCAGGCGGGCCTGTTCGCGACGCTCGCCAAGGCGCCGATCATCAACAGCACCGATCCGACATCGCTGATCCGCGTCGTGCTGGAAGGCAGCCAGGCGATCGGGACAGCCAGCAAACCGACCACGCCGGCCATGCCGTCCTTTTCCTGGAATCTCAGCGACGTCGATGTCGCCAACGTCCTCACCTATGTCCGCAATAGCTGGGGCAACGCCGCGCCGCCCGTGACGGCCTCCCAGGTCAAGGACATGCGAGGCCGAATCGCCCGTTGAGGCGGGACAAGATCTAGACCAGCGCGCGGCGGATGCGGGCGCTCAGAAGATCGATGACGATAACCGTCAGGACGACGACGATGATCTGGGCAGCGGTTTCCGCATAATGGAAGCTGCGGATGCTTTCATAAAGCGTCTGCCCGATGCCTCCGGCGCCCACGATGCCGAGCGTGGTAGCGGATCTCACGTTGGTCTCAAGACGGTAGAGCGTGAAAGAACTCCACAACGGCATCACCTGCGGGATGACGCCGAAGATCACCTCCTGGCTTCGCAGGGCGCCGGTTACGCGGATACCTTCGACAGGGCGCGGATCGATGGCCTCAACCGCCTCGGAAAACAGCTTGGCGAAAATGCCGAGATTATGCACGGCGAGAGCCATGACTCCCGCAAAGGGACCTAGACCCACGGCGACGACGAACATCAGCGCAAAGACGATCTCGTTGATCGCGCGGCTTGCATCCATGAGCCGGCGGACCGGCTGCACCACCCATGCAGGGCAGACATTGGCCGAACAGAGGATCGCAAACGGAATGCCGAATACCACGGCGATGGCCGTGCCCCAGACGGCGATCTGGATGGTGACGATCATGTCCGCCAGATAGGCGCGCCAGTCGGCAAAATTCGGATTCAGAAACGCATTGCCGAACTCCGCCATGTTGCGCCAATCGGTGAACAGGGCGGACATGCGAAACATCTCCGCTGGAGACCAACTCCAGGCCAGCACCGCGAAGATGACGATCCATATCGCCCACACGCGCATCCGCTTCATCAGCGGCTGCCGCGGAACCTGAACATCATCAACGGAGCCGTTGCGGTCCGACCCAAAAGCTGCCGATTCGATCTGTGTCATGGCTCACACGGAAGGCACCAAGCCGGAGTCCGGCCTGGTGCTGAAGTTGATGTCCGACAATCCGGATCAGTTGGTCGGCGTCGCCTGGATCGCGGCGGCAAATTCCCCGATCTGCTTGCGGATCGCGGCATCGTCACCGCTGGAGTCGAGTTCCAGGAAGCGGGCGACTCTTGCCTTGAACGGACCCTTCTCAGCGGCGTCAGTCCGGATCTGCAAATCCTTGATCTCGGCCTGAACCTTTTCGATCTCGGCCTTCCGGGTCTCGGCGCCTTCGCCCTGCAACTTCATCAGCACCCGGTTGGCTTCAAGGATACGGATCGGCAGCAACTGGCTGTCATTGGACGGTTTGAAGGGAGCCCAGATCAGCGCCTTGAGAATCTGGCTCGATTTCGCCTTGTCCTCGGCAGAGCCAACCCGGCCATAGCCCATCAGGAAGGTATAGATCTTGGTCTTCAGCGCCGGATCGAGATCCTTGCGCCAGACGATCGGGTCCAGCGGGATCAGCGGCGAGGTCCAGATGACCCGGATCTGCTTGAAGGCGTCCGGCGCGTTCTTCTCAAGACGTTGCAGGTCTTCGCTGTTGTTGGTGGCGGCGGCAACCTGCTTGTTCGCAACGGCCATCGAGTTGGCCTGATGATTGGCGTTGCGGATGGTCTTGAAGCAGTTGCGCGGCTCGATGCTTTTGGCCCCGAAAACGTAGGACATCGGCACAAGGAAGCCGGACGTCGAGTTCGGATCGCCGATGCCGAAGTCGATCGACTTGTCGCACTTCAGAATGTCCTCGAGCTTCTGATAGGGACTGTCGCGATGCACGATCAGATGCGCATAATAGCCCTCGCTGCCATCGGCAGAACGGGTCTGCGCAAAAACCTCGCCATTGGCGCGGTCCACCGCTTCCATCGCCGACTTGTTGCCATACCAGGCCAGATCGATCTTCTTGAACCGCATGCCCTCGATCACGGCGGCATAGTCGGTGGCATAGAAGCCCTTCACGGGCATCCCCAGCGCTTTCGACATCTCTGCCAGGAACGGTTCCCAGTTCTTCTTCTGATTGAGGGAGGATTCGGTCGAAATAATTCCGAAATTCAACTCCTTCGCCTCCTGGGCATGGGCACCCGTCAGGGTGGCCACGGCCAGAGCGGCCGCCGTCAACATTTTCCGCATTCTGCCTCTCCGTATTTTGCAGACTTTGCTTTGCAGACTCAACGAGACTTCCGGCTGTGCTTCAGGCCCGCAGACGATGCCCACCCGGCCGCGACTGCTGCATCCATGCTGCCGATCCGTTTCCGGCGCGCCCGGAACCTATCGGCGGCATCTCCCAGTGTTCGGACGGGGCGAGGCTGGCCGCCGCAGGCTCCCTATCCGGCGACACCAGGAACAGGTCTTCCGACTCCGCGCCGTACAGCTGATTGAGAAAGGCCGGCGTCAGCGCGCTGGAGGGACCGTCATAGGCGACCTTGCCGTCCTTCAGCGCAACTGTGCGGGCACAGTATTTCAGCGCGTATTCCACCTGATGCAGCGAGATGAACACCGTGAGGCCGTCGCGCCTGTTCATGTCGGCGAGCAGGTCCATGACACGGCGCGCCGACGCCGGGTCCAGAGACGCGATCGGCTCGTCAGCGATCAGCAGTTCCGCCCCCTGAACGAGACTGCGCGCGATGGCGGCTCGCTGCTGCTGCCCTCCTGACAGTTCGTTCGCCCTTTTCAGAGCGTGGTCTGCAATGCCGACACGCGCCAGCGCCCGCATCGCCATCCGCTTGTCGATATCGCTGAAGCGCCCGAGCGTTCCGTTCAGCGTGGAGATATGACCGAGACGGCCAAGGCACACATTGGTCAGAACCGACAGCCGCGGCACCAGATTGAACTGTTGAAAAATCACGCCGACGCGCGCGCGGAGATCGCGATCGCAACGCAGGCGCCCGCCCCGATGGATGGGCTTGCCCAGCATATCGATATAGCCATCCGGACCTTGCGAGCGGCCATCGATCGGAATCAAGCCGGCCAGAGCGCGAATCAGCGTCGACTTTCCGGAACCAGAGGCGCCGATCAACGCCACCATCTCGCCCTTGCGGAGCGACAGCGAGACGTCATTGAGCACCCGCGTGCCGCGCTGGTATGACTTGCTGGCCGACCTGACGTCGACTACGATTTCTGACGCCAAGAGATCAACTCCACCCTGTGGAGCTTCGAGCTAACAAAATCGTGTAACAGTTCGATGAAGTACGGCCGATCAAGCGTTTGACAGGGTTCTATCCGGCGAAACAGGCCGAATGAATCACCACGAACGGCGCGCCCGCTTCAGCTTGCCGCAGGAGCGCGATACGATCCACGACAAGCTGCTCGGCTCCGGTGAACTGTCCAAATTTTGCGCGGAGCATATTGTGGATATGCTTCTCACAATCGGAAGGCAGCGGACCCAGCAGTGTCATATGGAACCGGAAGTCATCGAACACATGGGGATATCCCCACTGTTCGAGATAGGTCTTCTGCCGATGGGAAAGATCGAGGCCGGCCCTGCGGTCGCGGTCGTGATCCGTCAGCGAAGCCCGGAAGGGTTCGAACGCCGTTACGCAATCCCCGGCCAGCTTGTTCAATTCAACGCAAGACCCAATCGGCCTGAGGACCGCAAATCCGCCAAGCCTCGCCACATGCAGCTTCACCGGCGGAACAGCGGATCGGGACAGAGCGAACCGCCGAACCGCATCGACAAGCGCGTGCTCCGAAACATATGCCGGCATATGAAACGGCGCTTTCAGCGTCGCATGAAAGCCGTAGCGGCGGGGCCCCTCAGCCGCGGCCTGCCAGGCCCGCAGATCCGCATCCTGCCGGACGGAAGCGCCGGCATAAGCATCATAGCCGAGGATCGATATGCCGAACCGGTAAAGCTCACTGTCGCGCCGGGGCACAAAATAGATTGCATATCGTGGCGCCATCGTCGGCCCGTTGCTCCTGCCCGGCGGATGCGGCAGACGCCGCAATGGACGTGAATTTTTCGATCGCCACATAAGCGATGTCGCTGTCGTTGACGACATAGGAATAGTCGCCGAGCGAAACTTCTGGCAGCTTCGTCCGCGCGCCGACTTCCGTATAGCTCCCCAGAGAAGAGGCATTGACCGTCGCCGTGGCGTCTATCACAGGAGAGTGTCCGAGCGGACCTTGCGTCATTGGAGGAGCCTTGCTCTCGCCCATCAACGACAGAAGCGCGACAAATGGATGATAGCCTCTGGATGACAGCCTGAAAGCCGCCGATCCAATCCTCACGTTTCGACCGTCAGAGCGACACGATCTGCCGCAAAACGTCCCCGGGTGAACATCAGCGGCGTGCCGTCCGGCAGGATATCGCCACCTTCGACCACCAGTACGGGACGATGCACCGAGATCCGCAGCCGCGCCGCATCCACCGCATCGGCAAATGCCGCGCCGATCCTGGTCCACTTGCGCTGGTAAGAAACAACGCCGCAGGCTTCCAGCGCCTGCGTGAGTGACCGGACCCGCCGGAATATCCGAGCCACGTCGGGGAATTTTTCCGCCGACAGCCAGGTTGTCGCCACCGAAACCGGTATTCTGCTGGCGATGCGCACGATCTCGAGCCGCAACGCCATCTCGCCCGGCGCCACGCCGATGTTGCGCGCAAGCTCCTCGCTCGCGGGCTCCAACCGGCTTCCTTGCAGCCGACCCTCCGCTTCAAGGCCGGACGCCGCCATGATCTCCGAGAAGCGCGTGAAGCGCCCGATGCCATAGTTCAACTTGTCGATCTGCACGAAAGTGCCGCTGCCGCGTTCGGTGCGGACGAGACCGCGCGCCGAAAGCTCGGCCATGGCGCGTCGGACGGTATGGCGATTGACGCCATATTGCGCCGCGATCTCCACTTCCGGTGGAAGCCGCTCGCCATTGGCGCGCTTGCCAGCAAGAATGAGTTGCTCATAATCGTCCGCGATGCAGCGCCACAGCGTGACGCCTCGCTCCAGAAAATGACTTTTCGTCTGCCGCACCCGTGGGGTTCTAGTCAGCATCGCCGCCCGTCATCAAAGCGTCATCGCGCATGACGTAAGTAAGTTGTCTATCGGAATAGACAACTCGCCGGCGACCGATGTCAATCTCGAAAGAACCCGACGAAGCGAAAGTAAAAGAGAAGCGCCGCGAGGCCATGCGCGTTCTCGCAGACGCAGCGACAGCGGATATCGCTGCCGGCATGAGCCGCTGCGGCGAGATGCCGGACTATACGGAGCTGCGCCCCGCCGAGACCGGTCTGGTGATGCTGCGCGGGCGGATCGGCGGCGTCGGCGCAGCTTTTAATTTCAGCGAGGCAACCGTCACTCGCGCGGCTGTGCGGCTTGCCACCGGAGAGCGGGGCTTCTCCTATGTTCTCGGCCGCGATCACAAAAAGGCGCTACTGACCGCGATCTGCGATGCGCTGACGCAAAGCGACCGCGCCAGCGCCACGCTGGAGAAACTGGTGCTGGAGCCGCTGCGCCAAGCCCAGCATGACCGCAGGACGCATGCGCGCAGCCAGACGGCAGCAACCAAGGTCGACTTCTTCACACTGGTCCGGGGAGAGGACGAATGACCGTTCAGACCGAGCATTCCCGCGACATGGCTTTCATCAGCCAGGCGCGATTCCGCGCCCTGATGAACGCATTCGCGCGCCCCGGCACCATCGTCACGGTGACCTGTCCAAACGCACCGCGACCGCTGGCTGAAGCAACCGCCGGTGTCCTCGAGTGCCTTTGCGACTTTGAAACCCCGGTCTGGCTCGCTCCCTCACTTGAAACTTCTTCAGCAGTTGTCGAATGGGTCAGATTCCGCACCGGATCGCCTGTCGGTCCCGCAGCGGAAGCTTCGTTCGCTGTCGTGAGCGACAAAGATCATTTTCCGGATCTTGATATTTTCACATCAGGCAGCGCCGACTATCCCGACCGCTCGACGACCGTTCTGATCCAGATCGAAGATTTCGACGGCAAGCCCTACGCTATTTCGGGGCCGGGGATTCAACAGAATAGGTCCTTTTCTGCAGCGTCGCTTCCACCGGACTTCATCGCCCGCATGACGCGCAATCGCTGGCTCTATCCGCGCGGCGTGGATGTGCTGCTGGTTTCCGGCGACCGGCTGCTGGCGCTGCCCCGCAGCGTCCATATCCAGGAAGCTTGACCGATGTATGTGGCTGTCAAAGGCGGCGAACGGGCCATCGAAAACGCCCATGCCCTGCTGGCGGAACGTCGCCGCGGAGATCGCGATGTGCCGGAGCTGACGCTCGCGCAGATTGGCAACCAGCTCACATTGGCCGTCGATCGTGTCATGAGCGAGGGCTCGCTCTATGACAGAGAACTCGCTGCCCTCGCCATCAAGCAGGCGCGTGGCGATCTTGTCGAAGCCGTGTTCCTGCTGCGAGCCTATCGCACCACCCTGCCCCGCTTCGGCGCATCGCAGCCGCTGAATACCGACGGGATGGACTTGCGCCGGCGTATTTCCGCAACCTTCAAGGACCTTCCCGGCGGGCAGATGCTCGGCCCCACATTCGACTACACCCATCGGCTGCTGGATCATAACCTTGCCGCCGGCACGGAGATTCCCCAAGCGCCGCTCGCGCCGGCTCCGGACACCGCGGCCCGCTCCGTCGCGGCGCTGCTGTCCGACGACGGCCTGATCGAGCATCCGCCGGAAGGACACGGCGAACCAGCGGACCTGACCCGCGACCCGCTGAACTTTCCCGCGGGACGGGATCTCCGGCTCCAGAATCTCGCTCGCGGCGACGAAGGCTTTCTGCTGGCATTGGGTTACTCCACGCAGCGCGGCTACGGCCGCAATCATCCCTTCGTCGGTGAAATCCGCTACGGCGAGATCGAGGTGGGATTCCTCGCGGAAGAAATCGGCTTCGCCGTCCCGCTCGGCACGATCGAGATCACCGAATGCCAGATGGTGAACCAGTTCAGTGGTGGCGACAGCGAGCCGCCGCGCTTCACCTGCGGCTATGGACTGACCTTCGGTCAAGGGGAACGCAAGGCCATGTCCATGGCGCTGGTGGACCGCGCCCTGCGCGCGACCGAGCTCGGCGAAGCCACCGGCGCGCCGGCGCAAGATCAGGAATTCGTCCTGAGTCATTCCGATAACGTGCAGGCCACCGGTTTCGTCGAACACCTCAAGCTGCCGCACTATGTGGATTTTCAGTCCGAACTCGGGCTGCTGCGCAAACTGCGCGCCGATTATTTCGCGCAAACTGACCGAGCCGATACGCAGAAGGCTGCGGAATGACGGCCCCGGTTTACAATTTCGCCTATCTCGACGAGCAGACCAAACGCATGTTGCGGCGGGCGTTGCTCAAGGCCATTGCCATTCCCGGCTATCAGGTACCCTTCGCCAGCCGGGAGATGCCGATGCCCTATGGCTGGGGCACCGGCGGCGTGCAGGTGACCGCCTCGATCCTCGGCCCCGATGACGTTCTTAAAGTGATCGACCAGGGCTCGGACGACACGACCAATGCGGTGTCCATCCGCAAATTCTTCACGCGCACGGCGGGTGTGCGCACCACCACCCACACGCGCGAGGCGACGGTGATCCAGACCCGTCACCGCGTGCCCGAAACACCGCTCACTGAAGGTCAGATACTGGTCTATCAGGTGCCGATCCCGGAGCCTCTGCGTTTCCTGGAGCCACGCGAATCCGAAACCCGGCGCATGCATGCGCTGTCGGAATATGGGCTGATGCATGTGAAGCTCTATGAGGATATCGCGCGCCACGGCCACATCGCGACATCCTATGCCTATCCGGTCAAGGTGATGGATCGGCATGTGATGGACCCTTCTCCGATACCGAAATTCGACAATCCGAAGCTGGATGACTGCCCGGCCTTGCAGCTCTTCGGCGCCGGCCGCGAGAAACGGGTCTATGCCATCCCGCCTTATACGCGGGTCGTCTCGCTGGACTTCGAAGATCACCCCTTCGAGCCTTATCGCCACGCGGCGGACTGCGAACTGTGCGGCGCAAGCGACAGCTATCTCGACGAGGTGATCACGGACGATCAGGGCAGCCGCATGTTCGTATGCTCGGATACGGACTATTGCGAAAGCCGCAGAATGCGGGACGGCGGCAATGGATGACATCGACATCCGCCCCGCTGGTCCGGCGGATATTCCCGGCATTCTTGCACTTTATGCTCAGCCCGACCTCGACAACGGCAGGGTGCTTGAGCCGGCCGCCGCCGAAGCGATCTTCGCGCGGTTCACCCGCTATCCCGACTATACGCTGTATGTCGCGTCTCTCGGAGACAGGATCGTCGGCAGCTTCGCGCTGCTGGTCATGGACAATCTCGGCCATCTCGGCGCGCCGTCCGCCATCGCGGAAGACGTGGTGGTCGATCCAGATATGCAAGGCGGCGGCATCGGCGGCCGCATGATGGCTTTCGCGCTGGAAACGGCGCGCGCCAAGGGCTGCTACAAGCTCATGCTGTCTTCCAATGCGCGGCGTGAACGCCCTCATGCCTTTTACGAGCGGCTAGGCTTCGAGCGTCATGGCTACAGTTTCCGCGTCGTGTTCGAGGAGACGCGTTCATGAGCCCTGCCGAGGACCAGCCGCTACTGACCGTTGACGGGATCAGCCGATATTACGGTTCCCGTCTCGGCTGCCGCGACGTCTCCTTCGAACTTTACGAAGGCGAGATCATGGCTATCGTCGGAGAGTCCGGCTCCGGCAAATCCACGCTTCTGTCGCTGCTGTCCGGGCAGGCCGAGGCCAGCGCCGGCACCATGCGCTATCGTCTCCGCGATGGCTCGGAGATCGACCTCCGCACTGCCGGCGAGGCCATGCGCCGGCTGCTGTTCCGCACGGACTGGGGCTTCGTTCATCAGGACCCGCAGATGGGCCTGCGCATGGGCGTGTCCGCCGGCGGCAACATCGGCGAACGGCTGATGGCGGTCGGCGCACGCAACTATGGCGCTATTCGCGCATCGGCGGCCGGCTGGCTGCAACGTGTGGAGATTCCAGCAGACCGCCTTGACGATACGCCGCGGAGCTATTCCGGAGGCATGCGCCAGCGGCTGCAAATCGCGCGCAATCTCGTCACCGCGCCGCGCCTCATCTTCATGGACGAACCGACCGGCGGACTGGACGTTTCGGTACAGGCCCGCTTGCTCGATCTCGTGCGGCAGATCGTGGCTGAAACACGCGTCGCCGCGCTGATCGTCACGCACGACCTTGCCGTCGCGCGCATGCTCTCCCATCGCATCATGGTGCTGAAGGATGGCCATGTCATAGAACACGGCCTGACGGACCAGGTGCTGGACGATCCGCACGAGCCTTATACCCAGCTTCTCGTCTCCTCGATTCTTCCAGCCTGAAAGATTTGCGCGATGTCCGTTCCGGCGCTCGAACTGCGCAACGTCACCAAGACTTTCACCATGCATCTTCAGGGCGGCATGAAGCTGCCGGTGCTGCATGACGTGAGCTTCAGCGCGCAGGCGGGACAATGTCTCGTGCTGTCCGGCCCCTCCGGCACCGGGAAATCATCGATTCTCAAACTGATCTACGGCAACTATCGTTGCGATGCCGGCGAAATCTGGCTGCGCGGCAATAGCGCGGCGGTCGACATGGCCGCCGCTCCCCCGCGGCAGATCCTGACGATGCGCCGGCAGGTGCTGGGCTATGTCAGCCAGTTCCTGCGCGCCATTCCCCGCGTCCCGTCGCTGGACGTCGTTGCCGAACCGCTGGTCGCCGCCGGCCTTTCGCGCGAGACGAGCCGGGCTCGCGCAGCGGACATGCTTCGGCGCTTCAATCTGCCTGAACGGCTCTGGAGCCTGCCGCCAGCGACCTTCTCCGGCGGCGAGCAGCAGCGCGTCAACCTCGCGCGCGGCTTTCTCGCAGAGCATCCGGTGTTGCTGCTGGATGAACCCACTGCGTCTCTGGACGCCAGAAACCGCGACGCTGTCATCGAGATGATCCGCCAGCGCAAGGCCGCGGGAGCGGCGATCCTTGCCATCGTTCACGACGACGATCTGCGCGCCGCGATTGCCGACGCCACAGTCGATGTCACCCGATTTGCCACGGCGGCCTGACCCATGAGCCACATCACGCAACCCGACAGCTTCGCTCTCCATAACGCCCGCATCGTGTTAGGCGACGATGTCATCGAACGCGGCCATGTCGCGGTCGAACGCGGCCGCATCGTGGACATCGGCGATGGCGCGGCGCCTCCCGGCAGCATCGACCTCGGCGGCGACCTGCTGTTGCCGGGACTCGTCGAACTGCATACCGATCATCTCGAAGCGCACTGCTATCCCCGCCCCAAGGTCAACTGGGAACCGATCGCCGCCGTCGTATCCTACGACGCGCAACTCGCGACCAGCGGCATCACCACCTCGCTGGATTCGCTGAGGGTCTGGCGGGAGGAAAGCGTTGAAAGCCAGCAGGGCCAGGCCGAGGGCCTCGCGGATGCCATCGCGCAGGCGCGGGAGGCTGGCCTGCTGCGGATCGAACATTTTCTGCATCTGCGCTGCGAGGTGCCGATGCCCTATGTCGTGGAGGATGCCGCAGCGCTTGCCGGACGGCCGGATGTGCGGCTCATCTCGCTCATGGATCATACGCCCGGACAACGCCAGTTTCGCGACCTCCAGAAATTCCGCGACTACTATCGCGGCAAATCCGGCATGAGCGATGCGGAGATCGACGACATGAGTCGCCGGCGGCTCGACGCTTCGGAGCAGCATGCGGCAACGAACTACAGGGAGCTGCTGAACCTCGCGCGGCTGCATGACCTGCCGCTGGCGAGCCACGACGACACCACCATCGAACATGTCGAACAGTCGATCTCCGATCGTGTTTCCATCGCGGAATTTCCAACCACCGTGGACGCAGCGCGACGGCTGCACGACGCCGGCATCAAGGTGATGATGGGCGCGCCGAATCTGGTCCGCGGCGGCTCCCATTCGGGCAATGTCGCGGCGTCCGACCTCGCGGACCAGGGCACGCTGGACATTCTGTCGTCGGACTATGTGCCTTCGAGCCTGCTGCTGGCCGCCTTGCGCCTTCCGGAGATATCGCCGGGCTTCTCCCTGCCCGCCGCTATCGCCACCGTCACCCGCAATCCCGCAAGGGCCGTCGGCCTTCATGACCGGGGAGAGATCGCCCCCGGCAAGCGCGCGGACATCATTCGGGTTCACCGCACATCCGTGGGCGTTGCGGTGCGCAGCGTCTGGTGCGCCGGGCGGCGAGTGGCATGATATCGCCGACGACTGAGGCGATAGGTCCCGGCCGTCTCGTTCTCATCGCCGGTCCGAGCGGCGCGGGCAAGGACACATTGCTGGACCGCGCCAAGGCCGCCTGTAACGCGGAACAGTCCGTCATCTTCGCGCGGCGGGTGGTGACACGCCGCGCAACAGAAGCGGAGGATCATGACAGCCTCGATGAAGCCGCTTTCATGCGCGCCGTCGCAGCGGGAGACTTCGCGCTGTGGTGGGAAGCGCACGGTCTGAAATACGGCATTCCGAAGGGAATTGACGAGAGACTTCGCGCCGGCTGCGCCGTGGTCTGCAACGTCTCGCGCGGAATCATACCCGCAGCCCGGCGTCGCTATGGCTCCGTGACAGCGGTATTGATCACCGCTCCGGCCGATGTTCTGGCACGGCGCCTTCTCAGTCGAAATCGTGCGACCGACCATTCCCTGGCAGACAGGCTCGCCCGCAATCTCGATTACACAACGACGGACTACGACCACATCATCGAGAATATCCATGATGTCGCGCATGGCGCAGAGCAGCTTCGAGCGATAATCATGTCCCACGCCGGCAGCGGCGTGCGAAGCTGATCGCCATTCCGAATCCAACTATCGACGGCCCCGATCGCGGCCGGTCCCAAGGGGTTTCAGGAACGCGAAGCCGGCTTTACCAGCATCCCCCCGTAGCGCAGGCAGTAGCCGAGGAAAGCCGCCACCCAAAGTCCAGCCGCCAGATGGAGCAGGCCCGGCTGGCCGGGCATGAAGGCGCTCGCGACGCGCAGGCCGGCGGCCAGTATCACCGCGGCATAGATGCCGGCCGTCGCTGCATCGGCATGGAGTCGCCGCCCTGTATGGCCGAGCGTCGCACGGGTCATGATAGCCAGCGTCATCGTGCCGATCGCGCCGACGCCGAAGGCGTGAACCGCCGCCACCGGCGGCACGAACAGCGGTTCGAGCGCCGCCATTCCAGCCAGCAGGAAGCCGGCGGGAACGAAGGCATAGGCCACATGCAGGATGAGCACGAGGTTATCCCTGCCCGTGCGATGCCCTCTCCAGCGCGCAAGCCGCACGAGATTGAGAACGCCGGCGGCAAGCAGAAAGCCACCCGCAAGCCGGCCCTCCGGCGCGAAGGTCCAGACCAGCAGAGCCGCGACCGAGACCAGGATAACGAGCGCATCGAAGCGGTTGAACGGAACCGGCACCGGTCCGGGATTTTCACGCACCAGCCAGTTGCGTGTGAAGCTCGGAACGACACGGCCGCCAACGATCATGATCAGCGCCAGTATGGCCGACAGGCCGAGACGGTATGAGATGCCGGCAGATCCCGCCGTTGCCGCCTCGACGTGGAACAGCATGTTCGCGGCCAGAAGCACGGTCACGGGAATCAGAACCACGAGATTGCGCCAGTTCCGGCCCGCCACGATCTCCCTCGCCGCGGCGGCCGCAACGGCGGCCAGAAACAGGCTGTCGATCACCGCAGCGGCAACCCAGCCGATTGTGCCCGACGCCAGAACGGCGACCCTGCCGGCGACCCAGAGCAGCAGCAAAGCCAGCAGAGGATTGCCTCGCAACGGCAACCGTCCCGTCCAGTTCGGAATCGCGGTCAGCAGGAAGCCGGTGATGATGGCTGCGCCATAGCCGAACAACGTCTCGTGAGCATGCCAGTCCACCGGCGAGAAAGCGCTCGTCAGCGCGACCGTGCCGTGGAACAGCGGCAGCCAGACAAGAATGATGAGCGCCGCATAGAACGAGCCGAACAGGAAGAACGGCCGGAAGCCATAGGACAGCAACGCGAGGCCGTCGCTCTGCCGGCGTCGCCGCTCGCCATGGTCCTGCTGCACGCTCATCCCAGACTGTCTTCCATGATCGGCTTGATCTGCATCGTGTCCTCGCCGCGGTTGAAGGCGACTGCAAGGTGGAACGAGTGGGCGATGCGCAGCGCCCGGTCCATGAACAGCGCCGCCACCTCGGGCGGGCAACGAGCGCTCACGGTGCCCCGGAACAGCGTCAGCCAGCGCCTGAAATGCTCCTCGGACAACTCGGGAATGGCGAGATGGGGAGGCAACGGGCGCCCCGCATAGCGGGCGGTGCGCAGCAGCACGGACGACCAGAAATCGCACATCTTCTGGAGGTGCTCCGGCCACCTCTCCGGCGCGATGGCACGGTTGAAGATCGGCCCCAGCAGGTCGTCCCCCCGGATCCGGTCGTAGAAGCCATGCACGACATCATGGATCATCGTCTCGTCGAGCACGGCAGGTAGAGGGTTGCCATCCATCATGACCTGACGTGAAGGCGGACGGCTCTTCATCGCTGTGCTCCTTTTTCTGCTTGCTGCGCGCTCTCGGGCTGCGCCGCCTCGCTCGCCCGGTCGGATTCCGGGTCAACAAGGATGCGCACCGCCGCGCCTTCGAGATCTTCATACTGGCCGCTGCGCAGCGACCAGAAGAAAGCCGCCAGCGCGCCGCCACCCAGCACGAGCGCAAGCGGCACAAGGAAAACCAGGCTGCTCATCGGCCGTGCTCCGCAACAGCCGGCGTCAGCCCGCCGGATATCCCGGCGGCGTCCTCATTCGCGCTCTTCACGGCTGTTGCCGCAAAGCCGAGCCGCAACGCATTGGCCACGACCAGCACGGAAGAAAGCGACATGGCCAGCGCTGCAATCAGCGGCGTGACATATCCGGCAACGGCAAGCGGCAGCGCGATGGCGTTATAGGCCACAGCAAGTCCGAAATTCTGGCGGACCAGCCGCTTCGCATCACGCGAGACCGCAAGGGCCAGCGGCACCGCGTCCAGTCCCTCCCGCAGGAAGACGAAGTCGGCAGCGTTGCGCCCGATATCCGCGGCGCTCGCGGGGGCCATGGAAACATGGGCGGCGGCCAGCGCGGGAACGTCATTGAGGCCGTCACCGACCATCAGGGCCTTGCGGCCCTGCGCTGCGATCTCCTTCAGCCGCTCGACCTTCTGCGCGGGCATCATTCCGGCTGTCGCCTGGGCAAGGCCAAGCGCCGCCGCCGTTGCCGCCACCGGCCCGGCACCGTCTCCGGACAACAGCATCACGTCCACACCTGCGTCCCGCAGGGCGGCGACGGACGCGCGCGCCTGCGGGCGCAGCGCATCCTCAAAGGCAAAGCCAGCCAGGAACCGGCCTTCACGGCCGAGCACCGTGCCGGTTCGCATACCAGCTTCTCCATCGGCCAGCGCCCATTCCGCCCGGCCGAGCCGATAAAGGTGTCCGTCAACCCGGCCTTCGATGCCCAGCCCGGCATGTTCGCTGACATCGGCAGGATTCACCGACGTCGCCGGCGTCGCTGCGGCGACAGCCTGGGAGAAGGGATGGCGCGAGAGCCGGCCGAGCGCCGCCGCGATGGCGAGGGCTTCAGGCGCGATCTCGTGCCGGTTGGTCAGGCGGGGACGGCCGAACGTCAGCGTGCCGGTCTTGTCGAACACTGCCACATCCACCTCGGCCATGCGCTCGAAGGCGGAGCCGTTCTTGACCATCACGCCGCGTTCGAACAGCCGCCGCGCCGCCACCACCTGCACGATCGGCACTGCCAGCCCCAACGCGCAGGGACAGGTGATGATGAGCACGGCGATGGCGATGGTGATGGCGCGATGCCAGTCTCCCGTTCCGATCAGCCATCCGGCCAACGTGAGAAAAGCCGCCGTATGGACAACGGGCGAATACAGCGCCGCCGCGCGGTCCGCGATGCGGCGATAGTGCGCACGGCCGTCTTCGGCGGCGGACATCAGCCGCACCATCTCCGCAAGGAACGAATCCTCCGCCCGCGCCACCGCCCGCACCATGAGAGGCGCGGACAGATTGAGCATGCCGGCGCGCAGTTCAAACCCCGCTTCCGCACGCTGGGGCGCGCTCTCGCCCGTGACGATGGCGCAGTCGAGATCGGACACTCCCTCTGTCACGACGGCATCCACCGGCACGCGATCTCCGGCCGCCAGCGCGAGGCTCATGCCCGGCCGGATGTCCGCGACCGGCAGATAGGCGAGATCGCCGTCGTCCCGCACCAGCGTCGCGCCCCGCGGGGTCAGCCGCACCAGCCCGCGCACGGCCGTCCGCACCCGTTCCCGCATCACATGATCGAGGGTGCGGCCGATGAGAAGGAAAAAGACCAGCGAGACCGCCGCATCGAAATAAGCATGCGGCCCGTTATGGATCGTGTCGTAAAGGCTCAGGCCGAACGCCAGGCTGATGCCGATGGAAATCGGCACATCCATGTTGGTGCGGCCAAGCCGCAGTGCGGACCATGCCGAAGCGAAGAAAATGCGCCCGGAATACAGCAGGCAGGGCAGCGCGATGGCCGCAGAAATCCAGTGGAAGGCATGGCGCGTGCCGACATCGGCGCCGGACCAGACCGACACCGACAGCAGCATGATGTTCATCGCGCCGAAGCCGGCGACGGCCAGCGCGCGAACGAGGCGTCCGAGTTCAGGGTCCGGACCATTGTCGTCATCTGTCGTCAGGTGAGCCGGAAAGCCGAGCGCCGACAGCTCCACCAGCAGGTCCGGCGCTTGGGCGTCCCGCCATCGCACGGTGACCCGCCGGGCCGACAGATTGACCCTCGCATAATCCACGGCTGGCAGGCGCATCAGCCCCTCCTCCACCGTCCGGATACAGGCAGCACAATGGACCGTCGGCACGGCCAGTTCCGTTTCGTGCCGGCCGTCTCCAAGATCGCGGCTCGCCAGCCGCACTTCATCACGCGCCGCGGCCCGGACCATATCCGCCGTTGGCGCGCAGCAGGTCATCTGATCGCCCTGTAACTGTGCCAGGTCGCATGGCCGAGCAGCGGAAACACGATGACGAGACCGAGCAGGCCGGTGGCGACGGCCACAAGGAACAGCACCAGCACCAGCGCGCCCCAGACCAGCATCACCGGCAGATTATTCCAGACCAGCGAGATGCTGGTGCCCATCGCGGTGAAGGTATCGACTTTCTCGTCCAGCAGCATCGGAATCGCGAAGGTGCTGATGGCGAAGGAGAAGGCTGCGAACAGGCCGCCGACAACGCCGCCGACGACCAGCATGCCCCACCCTTCCGGGCTGGTCACAAGCATGAACGCCACGCTGTCCAGGCCCGGAAATGGCCGCAACCCAAAGAACAGCGCATAGATGATCACCGCGGCACGCATCCAGAGCAGCATCAGCAGGCAAAGGATCGCGCCGGCGAACCACACCTGACCGCCAGAAGCCGCCCGCACGAAAATCATGCGGCCGAGTCCGACTTTCTGGCCATCCTCGATATCCCGGCTTTTCTGATACAGGCCAACGGCCATCAGCGGGCCGACCACCATGAAGCCGGCCAGCGCCGGAAACAGGATGTAATCCAGTTGGAGCCGGAACAGCCCCCAGACGATGGCCGCGGAGATCACGAAGACCAGCGCACCATAAGCCAGGCTGGGCAAGGGCGCATGCCAGAGATCGCGCCAGCCCTGCCCGAGCCAGCGCAGCGGCGCGCCGAGCGGAAGATTGCGCTGCCGGGTCAGGGCCGGAGGCGTCGCGTGTCCGGAATTGCCGAATGCTTCCATGTCCGACCTCAACAGGCTGACCGGGCGGCGCGGTATGTTCCGTCCGAACCCGGCGACTTCATGTGCGGCACACAATCCGGCTGGCTGGTCAGTGCCGTATAAACAAGATGCCCATTGGCTGCGACAAACACCACGGTTCCGCCGACGACGAGCCCCAGCGAGAGCCTTCGCCAGTTGACGGCACGCCCATCATGCGATCGGCCGTCGCTCATGGCTTATCCCTCCCGAGCGTTCCCACATAAAGCGCCAGCAGCTTGATCTCGGCAGCCGACAGACGCTCGCCCCAGTGAGGCATATGTCCCTGCCGGCCACCTGCAATGGTGGTGTATATCGACTGGGTGTCGCCGCCATAAAGCCAATAGCCGTCCGTCAGGTCCGGCGCGCCGACCTCGCGAATCCCCTTGCCGCTCTCGCCATGACAGGACACGCAGTTGGCGACATACACATCCTTGCCCGCCGCAATGGCCTTGAGGTCCGGCTGCGGGCCGGCATTTCCGTCAGACTGCGAGGACAGCGACTTGATATAGGCGATCACATTCAGGATCTGCTCGCGGGTGAGAATACCGTCACGGCCGAAGGCCATCATCTGCGAGACGCGGGTTCCGTCGTTGGTGGAATTGATTCCGATGCGGATCGTTTCTGCAATCGTCTCCGGATCGCCGCCCCAAAGCCATGCTCCGATGGTCAGATTCGGATAGGCCCTGCTGCCGGTGCCATTCACGCCATGGCAGACCGCGCAGTTGTCCGCGAACAATGTCCGGCCCGTATCCCGGACATGACGCATCAGCGTCGCATCGGCGGCAATGTCCTGGTAGCTGGCGGAAGCGACTTTATCCATCCAGACGGCCCGTTCCGCCGCGGCCTCCTTCACCTGAAGGGTGACGACTTCTCGCTGATCGAACCCGAGCAGACCTTTCGTGTAGCTCCAGCCCAGCGGCCAGGCCGGCATCAGCACCCAGTAGATCACCGAAAACAGAATCGTGGCGGCCAGAAAAAACAGGACCACTCGCGGAACCGGCGTATCGAGTTCCTCGATGCCGTTCCATTCATGCCCGGTGGTCAGGCGTCCGGTGACCGGATCGTGCTTTTCAGTTCCCATCGTCTATTCCTTCGGCCGGTCGTCCCGATCGAGAATGCTGCGTTTGGCGCGATCGAAGCGCTTTCTGTTGGAAGGCCAGAGTGCGTAAACGAGCACGGCGACGGCCATCGCGATCAGATAGAACAGCCCCCAGCTTTTCGAGAAAGCCACAAGCGACTGATGATCGAATTCCATGACCGTCACTCCGCCCTGGAGGTCACCGCCGTCCCGGCCGCATCGGTCAGACGCCCCAGCACCTGCAAATAGGCGACCAGTGCGTCCATCTCCGTCAGCCGGCTGGCGTCTCCATCGAAAGCACGGACGTTGGTCGCCGCACCATAACGCTGGCTCACATCACCCGCATTCGGACTGTCGGGGCTGGCCTGGGCATAGGCGTCCTGCGTCGCATTGGTGATCATCTCCTCGGTATAGGGGGCGCCGAGCGCCCGCTGTGCGGCGAGATGCCGGCCGAGATCGTTGACGCGAAGTTCGTTGCGCTGAAGCCAGCCATAGCGCGGCATGACGGACTGCGGAACGACATCCCTCGGGTTGAACAGATGGGCGACATGCCATGCGTCGGAATATTTACCGCCGACACGGGCGAGATCAGGTCCCGTCCGTTTAGATCCCCACAGCATCGGACGGTCGTATTGCGACTCCACCGCAAGGGAGAACGGACCATAGCGCTCCACCTCGTCGCGCAGCGTCCGGATCATCTGGGAATGACAAGCATAGCATCCTTCCCGGATGTAGATGTTGCGGCCCGCCAGTTCGAGCGGCGTATAGACGCGCATGTCCGGCGCTTCCTCGACCGTCTCGTGGATGGTGAACAGCGGTGCGATCTCAACCAGCCCGCCGATGGCGGAGACGCCGATGATGGCGAGCACGAAACCGATCGCGCTGCGTTCAAGCTTTCGATGGAAACGCGGCATGGATCACTCCCCCGCCTGAAGCGGCGCGGCGCCGACAGGAGATGCGACGGGAATATCCTCCACTTCCCCGGCCGGAGCCGCCGTAAGACGGGCCATCCGGATCGTCATCGCGATGTTATACGCACAGACCACAGCACCTGCGAGAAAGAGCGCCCCGCCGAGCGTGCGAGCAATGTAGTAGGGATGCATCGCCACGAGACTGTCGATGAAGGAATAAGCCAGCGTTCCGCTGTCGTTATAGGTCCGCCACATCAGACCCTGAATGATGCCGGAGTTCCACATCGCGAAGACGTAAACGACGGTTCCGGCCAGCGCGAGCCAGAAATGAACCTCGATCAGCTTCGGTGAATACATCCGCTCCTGACGCCACATCCAGGGAACGAGCGCATAGAAGGAGCCGAACGTGATCATCGCCACCCAGCCGAGCGCACCGGCATGGACATGCCCCACTGTCCAGTCCGTATAATGGGACAGCGAGTTGACCGCGCGAATGGCCATGAACGAGCCTTCAAAGGTGGAAATCCCGTAGAATACCGCGGCGACCATCATGAAGCGCAGCGTGGCGTCGTCGCGCACCTTGTACCATGCGCCATTCAGCGTCGCGAGGGCATTGCCTGCCGAAGCCCAGGACGGCACCAGCAGCACCACCGAGAAGGTCATGCCCAGCGTCTGCACCCATTGAGGCAGCGCCGTGTAATGCAGGTGATGCGAGCCAGCCCACATATACAGAAAGGTGATGCCCCAAAAACTGATGATCGATAGCCGATAGGAGAAGATCGGCCGGTCCGCGCGCTTGGGCAGATAGTAATACATCATGCCGAGGAAGCCCGCGGTAAGGAAGAAGGCCACGGCGTTGTGGCCGTACCACCATTGAACCATCGCATCCTGCACGCCGGAGAACAGCGAATAGCTTTTCGCCGATCCCAGCGAGACCGGCAGCGCCAGGTTGTTCACGATATGCAGCACGGCCACGACCAGAATGAAGGCCATGTAGTACCAGTTCGCAACGTAGATATGCGGTTCCTTGCGGCGCTGGAGCGTGCGGATATAGATGAGAAAATAAACGACCCAGACGATCACCAGCCAGATGTCGGCATACCATTCCGGCTCGGCATATTCCTTCGACTGGGTCACACCCATCAGATAGCCGCTGGCCGCCACAATACAGAAGAGATTATAGCCGATGAGTACGAACCAGGGACTGAACTGGTCCGGCAGCCGCGCTCGCGATGTCCGCTGTAGAACATGAAAGGACGTGGCGATCAGCGCGTTGCCGCCGAAGCCGAAAATCACGCCGCTGGTATGAACCGGCCTGATGCGACCGAAGCTGGCCCAGGCTGAGTCCACGAAAGTCAGCTCGGGCCACGCCAGAAGCGCCGCAACCCACACCCCGAAGAACATGCCGATAACGGCCCAGACCATGGCCAGCACAATGCCGGCCTTGGTCGGGTCGTCGTAATATTGCAGCAGCCGCTTTTCGGAAGGCTCGGGGTCATAGTATCGCGCACCGACCAGCAGTACGAGGCCGAGACTGGCCGCCAGCACGATAAAGCCATGGGCGCCAAGAAGATCGCCATTTCCCGCAACCGCCATGGCCAACCCGCACACCGCGAGAAACGCCAGCACCGCAAGCGAGAATTTGCGCTCGGCAATGGTCAGCTCGGAGACCATTTTTCACTTACTCCACATCGCGGGATTTATCCTGAAGCTTAGCATATTTCCAGACCAGTCAATTTTCGAGTCCGAGATAGGGCTGCAAAGCACCTCTATTATGTATGACATCTGCAAGTGTGTAGCCGTCCAGAACAGCTAGATACGATTGCAGCGCTTCGGCAAACATTCCCTTGAGCCTGCAAACCGGCGAAATCACGCAAAGCCCTCCCGTGGCCTGCATGCATTCCACCAAAGAAAAATCCTCTTCCGTCGCGCGCACAATGGTGCCGACGTTGATTTGTTCAGCGGATTTCGCGAGCCGGATTCCCCCGGAACGTCCTCGCATCGATTCGATCAAACCGAGCTTGCGCAACGTCAACGCGACCTTGAGAAGATGATTGCGTGACAAGCCATAACTTTGTGCGATCTCATTCACCGTCGAAAGTCCGTCCGGCTTCAGCGCCACATAGATCAGCATCCGGATCGCATAATCCGTGTGATAGGTCATCCGCACTACGGGGCGCCTCGATACGAGGCCATCCGCCACAGCGAAACGGAAGACAGCCAAAGCAGCAGCACGGCCTTGGCGACTTCGCATACGATATAAATCTGATGATATGTCGCCGGCGCCGGCACTCCTCCCTGGATGATCAGGTCGATCCGCGCATCCAGTGCCGGCAGGAGCCAGCTCGACTGGCCCGCCACCAGAAGCGCCAGAGCAAGGCAGCAAGCCAGCCTGAGCGGCCGGGACCGCCACTCCAGCGCCGTCACGATCACCAGTATCGCGCAGAGCACCCATTCCGTCTTGGAAAGCAGCGCGAAAGTCACTCGTCCGACATCGAGAGCGGTGGGCAGATTGAGCGAAGGCGCAGAGAATTTGATCGGGGTTGCCATGAACGACACGCCGATCAGGATTCCCAGCCAGACCGTCACCCCGAAGGCGAACAGCGCCTCCCGGCCTCCCGTCGCGCGCTTCTCCGGAATGGCGGACGATTCAAACGAATGGGAAGCAACTGCGCGCATGACGAACACTGCCTGATATATGGTATGTGTAATACCACATTTCAGAGCCGTCAAGCCAACGCTGCAAGCCCTCGCAAATTGACCTCGTCCGCAAGGATGGCCGATGCACGGGCAAGGCCGGCTGCACGGCCCGCTGCGATGACGGCGAAGTCCCGGTTGCGCCGCACGCGGCCCCGTGCTCCGGCGCCTTGGGCACGCACCCCACCCGCCCGGAACCCGCTTATTCGGGGATATAGATCATCCGCCCGTCGCCAAGGCGATACATCACGCCGGCGCGCTGGCCCTCGCCTTCCCCGATGCGGCCGGAGCTTTCGTAGCGCTTGAGTTCCTCGCCTTCCTTCACCGTGATCCGCATGTCCGGCGCACCGGGATTCTCCACCACGACCACGTTCTTCGCGTTGAAGGGATTAAGCGGGTTGACGACGATGATGACGATCAGGATCGCGACCAGAACGAGAAAGACATCGATTAGATTGACGACCGACAGAATGGGGTCGTCGCCCTCGGCATCGTCGAGAAAGCGCATCAGGCCGCCTCCCCGCGCTTCTCGATGGCCCGCAGGTCCTGAAGCAGCCAGCGGCGGCGTACCACCAGCACCGTATAAGTGACGCTTGCGCTGACCAGCGCCAGAATGACCGACGAAAAGGCCACGACGAGATTTTCCCCCACTCCCTTCGCCTGATTGTTGGAAAGCGCAAGCAGCGCCGGCCCCATCGGGATCATGGTGGCGACGAGCCCGAGCATCGGCGTCGCGCGCGACACGATCCGCAGCCATTCGAGGCGGCGCATGATCCAGAGTTCGAGATCGTCGTTTCGGGCACCGGTCCGCGCCTGAAAGTCGGCCAGTTGAGCCCGATGCATGCCGCGCCAGCGCTGCCAGGCTTCCATCGCGAACATGCCGAAGGTGACGCAGGCATAGGCGAGCGAGACGAGGATCAGCACGAGCACGGGCGCGAGAAACAGCCGTGTGATATCGTAAAGCGCAGCTTCAAGTGAATTCATGACGTCTTCAGAACCTCGCGACGGTGGTGACGTTGGCCCGGGCCTGCCAGACAGCGCCGCCGAGCAGCAGCAGGACGAGGGCGGCAAGACCAAGTCGCGTGCGCCACGGGTCCGGCGGCGCGGCGGAAGATTGCTCCGCCATCTCCATCACCTGGCCACGGACCTGAGCTTGCTCTCCGGCCGAGGCCGGCGGTTGCGCGAGGGCGGCGGGAGCCGGCGCATGCAACGAGAGGCCAAAGCCCGCCGCCATCTGCGCGGCAAAGTCCCGCGTCGCCTCCGCGCCGGCCTGGACGCCGGCGGCGGCCAGCTCCGCCCAACGTTCGCTGATCTCCCGGCGGGTTTCATCGCCGGCGTCCCAATAGCCCTTGCGGATGGCTTCAAGCAGCCGCTCCAGCACTTGCGCCTGCGCCATCGGATTCTCGCGGTCGAACCAATTCTTCAGATCGAGTTCGCGGACATCGTTGACGAAGGTGTCATGCACCGCCTGCCACTGGTCCGCGCGAACGCTCGCGGGATCGGCGACCTGCCAGCCCCAAAGATTGTTCACAGCGTTCAGGATCTCGAGCGTGCCGGCATAGCCTTCCGCCTTCTGACCGGTGATCCAGTGCGGGTTGAGCACGCGCGCCCGCATCTCGGCGGCAAGAAACTGCCCGGCCGTGGCGACCCGCGCGGCAGGCTCGCGCAGATCGGAAATATAAAGCGAAGGGCTGGCGCCATCGAGCCGCCGCACCGCAAGCGAAAGCCCGCCGAGATATTCGAAAGGAT
>DATMEW010000097.1:0-4305 GCA_035556495.1 Xanthobacteraceae bacterium
TATGGTGCCCAGGGGCGGGATCGAACCACCGACACTGCGATTTTCAGTCGCATGCTCTACCAACTGAGCTACCTGGGCGCCGGCTTCCGCCGCGGAGGACGGAAGAGGAAAGCGCGTGGGTTATAGAGGCTGGATTCTCCCGTGTCCAGAACGGTGGCAGCGGAATTTTCGCTGGCAGAGAAGCCCCGATAAGCGGTCCCTGTCTCGCGGTGCAGCCTGCGCCGTCCGGCGGCATCTGGCGGCGGCGGCTTCGCGGGCGTGTCTCAAACGGGACGGGCAGAGGCGCGATTCGTCGATGCCCGAATGGCCGGGCGGATCCGGCAGGACGCGCTCGGGGGAATGGCGAGTTTCGACGCCATTCTCCGCTGGCCGTCCATCGCGCGCGGGGGAGGGGGAGGCTGGCTGTCTCGCGCATGGAGCATCGGCAGTCCGGATTTCACTCCGGAATGACGGCGATGGCCTCGACTTCGAACAGCAGACCCTCCCGCGCGAGCCGCGGAACCGGATGCAGCGTGCTCGCGGGCAGATGGCTGCCGAACAGGGCTGCGGACGCTTCGCGAAGGGGAGCCAGCTTCTCCTCCCCGTGATCCACGATGAGAACCGTGAGCTTGACCACGTCTTCGGGTCTTGCGCCGGCGCCGGCCAGCACGGCGGCCAGATTGGCATAGGCTTGTTTGACCTGGGCTGCATAGCCGGACACGATCCGTCCTTCCGGATCGATCCCGAGCTGCCCCGAGACATAGACCGTGCGGCCCCCGGCGGGTGCGATGATAGCGTGAGAATAAACGGGGGAGCGGCTGACGCCGGGAGGATTCACTGCCTGCAACCGGTTGGCCGCAACAGCCTGGGATGCCGCGAGATTGCCGACCATTTTTTTCCTCCGGATTCTTTTTCAAATGCTCCGTCATGCTAGCCCGTGGAACCGGCCACGTCGAACAGATAAATGCAGGCGGACTTGAAGCGTCTTGGATCGGGGCCTTGCACGGGGCACGGCGTGCGTTGCGCGGCGGTGTAGCCCGCGGGGAGCAGGTCCGCCTGCATCGGCTGCGCTGGCATGTGAGGCACAAGGCTCACCTCGCCGATCACCTGGCCCCAACGGCAGGCGTGAAGATCGATTTGATTCTTACGCGAAACTTACAGAGCCGAGCCCGCAGGCCATGCAACGCGCGAAAGCTTTGTCATGTGTCTCCGGAATGTCCATGATGCGGGGAGAACACCCGGTGCCTCATGAGACTGCTGATCGTCGAAGACAACAATGAACTGGCGCAACTGCTGGCGGGCGGGCTGAAAACGGCTGGCTATGATTCCGATATCGTCGGACGGGCCGACGAGGCGAAGGCCGCGCTGGTCTCCACCCATTATGCGGTCGTGATTCTTGATCTCGGGCTGCCGGACGATGACGGGCTGACTGTGCTTCAGGATCTGCGACAGCGTCGCAATCCTGTCCCCGTGCTGGTGTTGACGGCCCGCGGCGGCGTCCGCGACCGCGTCGAGGGGTTGCGAACGGGCGCCGACGACTATCTGGTGAAGCCCTTCGCGCTGGACGAACTCGTGGCGCGTGTCGAGGCGCTGCTGCGGCGGCCGGGGCAACTGCTCGGCAGTTCCCTGAGCCTGGCGAATGTCACGTTCGAAACGCAGAGCCGACAGACCTTCGTGGACGGCGCGCCCTGCCATCTGTCGGCGCGGGAGGCTGCGGTCCTGGAGCTGCTCATGCGCAGGAAGGGGGCCGTGGTTTCCCGCCGCCTTGTGGAAGATCATATGTTCGGCTTTGAGGATATCTCCTCGAACGCGGTGGAAGTCTATGTCCATCGGCTGCGCAAGCAGCTCGCCAATGCAGGCGCTCGCGTGAAGATCCATACGATGCGCGGGGTCGGATATGTCATGGCCGAGGATGTTTGACGTGCTTTGGCCGAGGTCAATCACCGGACGCATCATCTTCCTGCATGTCGTTGCAGTGGTCGTCACCGCCACGGTGATGCCGCTCGTCCTCTACATGTTCATGAGTTCAGCGGTCCGCACGCTGCATCACCGGGCCATTCGGGAGCAGGCGGAATGGCTGGCGCGACATCTCGCCTTCCAGCCCGATGGCCGCCTGACGCTCAATCTGCCCGATGGTTTGGTCCACCTGTTTTCCGTCTCTTACGGACGCTACACCTATGCCGTGATGGATGCCGCGGGAAACGTTCTCTTTTCATCGAATCCTGAGCAGAAGCCGGTGTTTCCGCTCGACCCGGAGATGCTGGAGGAAGCCGCTGCGGAAGGCAGCGGGGATGTGCTGCTGCTTGAGGCGAGGCATGGCGACAGCGTGATCGAAGGCGCCAGCATCCGCAAGGAGATCGAGGGGCAGACCATCTGGGTTCAACTCGGCGAGGATCTGGCCCATCGCGACGTGCTGCTCGACGATGTCACTGCGCAATTCCTGCAAAAGGTCGGCTGGATCACGTTGCCGATACTTCTGCTGCTTCTGACGGCGGCGATTCTGATCGTGCGGCATGCGATGAAGCCTCTCATGCAGGCTTCGGAACAGGCGCGCGACATCAGCCCCGTGCAATTCGATGTGCGGCTGCCGGTGAGCGGGCTTCCGCAGGAGGTTCTGCCGCTGGTGATCGCCGTGAACCATGCGCTGGACCGCCTTGAGGAGGGCTATCGCGCGCAGCGCGAGTTCGCGGCGGATGCGGCGCACGAACTGCGGACGCCTCTGACGATCCTGCGGACACGCATCGACACCCTGCCGGATCGCGCGACCGCCCGGATACTGCTGAGAGACGTCAGCAATATGAGCCGGCTGGTGAGCCAGCTCCTCGAAGCTGCCGATCTCGATACGATCATGGTGGCGCCGGAAGAGCGCGCGGAGCTGAACGATGTGTGTGCCGATGTGGTCACAGCGATTGCGCCGCTCGCGCTGGCGCAGGGGCGGATGATCGAATTGATCCGGTCGGATCGGAGCACCGTTGTGCATGGGAATCCGGAAATGCTGCGCCGTGCGGTCCGCAACCTTTGCGAAAACGCGCTCAATCACACGCCGGCCGGCACTGGTGTGGAGATCGCGGTGGAGGAGAGTGGCGTGATCAGCATCCTCGATCGCGGATTGGGTATTCCTCCTGCGGACCGCGAGCGGATTTTTCGGCGGTTCTGGCGTGGAGATGGTGGCAGCGCCCCCGGTGCGGGCCTCGGGCTGGCGATCGTGAAGCGTATCGTCGAGGCGCATGGCGGCCGCGTGGATGTCGAGGACAGGCCCGGCGGCGGCGCGGTGTTCAATCTGCATTTCCGTCCGGTCGAAGCGCCGCGCGCGGTGGCCTGAGGAGAGGCGATCTGCCTCGCTCCCTTCCCAGCACGCACGCCGGGGCTCTCGGCGGACTGTGGCCGCTTACGGCCCGCGCAGTCTGACAGAGCGAGTTCCGGCTTCGTCATTGTGCGACGAATGGAGCTCCCGAGGGCGCCGTCAGGCAGATGTAAGCTTGCCCCTGTAGAATCCCGCACAACAGACGGCTTCTCACGACCCCGACTGGAGGGTCGTATGCAGGGAGGCCGGTCAGCAATGCGGGAGCGTGTTATGATCAGCTATTTCACTGGAGCTTTCACCCGGCCGGCGGATGCCGACCCCAATGCGCCCAAGGGCTTTGCGATCGGCGTCGTCGTCGCGTTCGTTGCGATTCTGGTCCTGCCGACCGTTGGGTTGATCTTCGCATTCATGTGGGGCCTCAACGCAGTGGAATTCATCCCGGGCTGGCTGGCGAAGATGAGCGCCTATGCGGTCGCCATTGCCCTTCTTGCCTTTTCGGCTCCGCTGACGATGCATCTTTACTGGAAGGTGCTGCGGGATGATTCCTGATCGGCCGTTCGCTGCGTTGCTGTAGGCCGGATGGAGCAGCGCGAGAGGTGACGAGCCGCATGGCGGGTGTGGATACGGCCGTCGCCGGGCCGCAGCCGGCCGCGGCAGCAGGGATGAGGGCTCCCCAGGGCGACTCCGGGGGCCGAGGAAAGGCTCGGCCCATCATGTCCGCACCGGATGCGGATGGCCGGGATGTTGCGACGCGCGCCGCATTCGCCCGCAGTTTAGATCGCGCAGTTCAGAGCTTGGCCGGGCGGGCCACGAAGGCCGTGAGGCTGTCGATCACGCGATTCGCGGCCTCGAAATCCGCCGATGGAATCTGTTCCATCAGAATCCTGTTCCAGTTCAGGACGCTGCGCTGCATGCGCCGATAAGCTTCGGTGCCTTCCCGTGTCAGCGAGAGCAACGTGCTGCGCTGATCCTCCGCGTTGCGGTCGCGGCGGACATAGCCGAGGCTGACCAGCCGGGAGGCC
>DATMEW010000098.1:0-1557 GCA_035556495.1 Xanthobacteraceae bacterium
GCGGCCGGCGTGGCGCTGCGGCCGCACGGCAAGACGCACAAGTCGCCGGATATCGCGCGCCGCCAGCGCGCCGCCGGCGCCATCGGCCTGTGCTGCGCGACGCTGCTGGAAGCCGAGGCGTTTGCCGCGGCGGGGATCGACGATCTGCTCATCACCTCGCCGGTCGTCGGCGCCGACAAATGCGCGCGCCTCGCCGCCTTGCATCGCCGCGTCGCGATCATGACGGTGACGGATCATCCGGCGCAGGTCGATGGCCTGCTCGCGGCGCTGGCGCCCGGCGATGCGCCGCTGGCGCTCGTCGTCGATGTCGATATCGGCCAGGGCCGCACCGGCGTCGCCGATGTCGAGAGCGGCCTGGCTTTGGCACGCCGCATCGCGGCCGAACCGCGCCTGCGCTTTGCCGGCGTGCAGGCCTATGCCGGCCACGTCCAGCACATCCCCGGCGCGGCCGAGCGCCGCGCCGCTGCGACCGCATCGGAAGCGCTGATCCGCGCGCTCGCGGCGCGCTTGCGCGACGATGGAATGGCGCCCGGTATCGTCTCCGGCAGCGGCACCGGCACCAGCGCTTTCGATCTCGACAAGGGGCCGTACAGCGAATTGCAGGTCGGCTCCTATGTGTTCATGGACGCCGATTACGGCCGCATCCTGCAAGCGGACGGCGCCCGGCTGCCGTTCGACAATGCGCTGTTCGTGCTGGCAACGGTCGTCTCCGCCAACCGGCCGGGGCAGGTGACGGTCGATGCCGGCACCAAGGCGCTGGCGGTGAATGGGCCGCTGCCCGACCGGCTGATCGGCGCCCCGGCGGGCGCGCACTACACTTTCTGGGGCGACGAGCACGGCATCATCCATCTGCCGGAGGACGCTACGCCGCCGGCGATGGGCGCGCGACTGCTGATCGGCGTCACCCACTGCGATCCGACAGTCAATCTGCATCCCGCCTATCATGTGGTCACGGCGCAGCAGACGCTCGCGCACTGGCCGATCGTCGGCCGCTATGGTGGCGCTGCCGGCTGACCGGGCCGCAGTCGCCAGACTTGACTTTATTCCTAAGTGACTATAGTCCTATCTGTGCCCTGCTCGGCGAGGGGCGCCATCTAGAGGCGTCTTGATGGCGGAGCAGCCGGAGGGAGGGCGGAGGCGCAAGCGTCTGCCCGAACCCCGAGGTCCGGGCCGGAGATGCGGCCATGGACCGTGACGCGGCGCCCGCGCGCGACGGTTCGCAGCCGTCGCTCCCGGGCGGCGCCGGGGATCCGCCCGGAGGCACCAGGACCTCCCGCGACGGGTTCGCTGACGGATGAGGGCTTGCGCCCGTTCCGGGCATTGCGACGCGACCACCCGACCTGGGGGCTGGCGTCAGGATGCGGAGAGCGGACGCGGCCCGAAACGAAAAGCGCGGCCCCGGTAGCCGTCAAGACGCCGCACGACGAAGTCCGTTCCTTTGTCCGCAAAGGACGGGCGGAGCGCCGCAAGGCGTGCGCATCCTCACCGATGCGCGTTCGCGCTTTTACCGGCGCGGACAAACCACGACGTTGCGCCTTCGGCGCTCCGTCGCCCCTC
>DATMEW010000099.1:0-37202 GCA_035556495.1 Xanthobacteraceae bacterium
CGACTGATCCCGCTCAAAGCGCGCCCCGCAGCGACCAAACGCCCGGTCATTTTAATCTCGAAATTCATTTTTCGGACCTCACTGAGGACATGGCTGGCTTATGCTTTCCCAGCGCCCCACGGCATGACAGCGGGTTTAGCCATCTAAACCGGCCAGCCAGGCGCCCCATTATAGGAGTGACGCCCGGTTACGACAGGGCGTGATTCCTATGCACGGAATACCAGCAGGATGCCATGGCATGATACAAACTGAAAATCCCGGCGTCGATCTCGAAAAGGCGATTTCGTCCGCGTCCATCCCCGCCACGATGTTGTCGCATCGCGGCGGAAATGGACCGCATGCTTGAAGCCCTGCGGGATGCAGGGGCCCATCACGCACTTCTCAATATCGTGCCGAACGGCAGAACGGCTCGAGAAACTCTCGAGATCATCGCTCGCGACGTGTTGTCAGTCCTTGACTGAGAAGACTTGCGGGCGCTGGCGTCCCGCATACGCTTGAGCAGGACTGCATCGGCGCGCCGGCAGCGGCAGCAGAAAGACGGCGAAAGGCCAGCCCTTCGCCCGGCGGCGAAGCTTTTTGCCGCACCAAGGCGAAATAGGCCACGTCAGTCCCCATATGCTCTTCTAATCCGGAGATTAATTGCATGTCTTTTCCAGATAACAAGTTATCGAACTCGCCACGAACGTTCGAACAGGATTGCTCACGACTTGATGCGTTCAGCTCAACGGGCGCGGGAGCATAAGACAGCATGCCTTCGGGCCTCGCGATCCGAAAGGTAGAAGGCCGTCCGAAAGGTAGAAGGCCGAAAGCCGCACGCCTCAATTGCACACGATATATGATACCGTGGTGAGCACATGCGGCGAACAGCAGCCTTCCCTTAGGGCGCACCGAAAGTAGAAGTTCACGATCTAAGGAGTTGATCATGACTATTAATGAGAAGGTCGTTCTGATCACCGGCGCGGGCCAGGGTATTGGTCGCGCGATCGCCTTGCGGCTGGCCAGAGACGGCGCCGATATCGCCCTTGTGGATGTCAAACAGGACAAACTGAACGCAGTAGCGGACGAAGTGAAAGCGATTGGCCGCAAGGCGACGACATTCATCGCCGACGTCACCAAGCGGGATCAGGTTTACGCTGCCGTGGATCACGCGGAAAAAGAACTCGGCGGCTTCGATGTGATCGTCAACAACGCCGGCATTGCACAGGTCAAGGCTCTGGCGGACGTGACGCCGGAAGAAGTGGACAGGATTCTGAAAGTCAATGTTGAAGGCGTCCTCTGGGGAATTCAGGCGGCTGCCAAAAAATTCCGTGACCGGAAGCAGAAGGGCAAGATCATCAGTGCGTCCTCTATCGCCGGACATGACGGCTTCGAGCTTCTGGGCGTTTATTCTGCAACGAAATTCGCCGTCCGGGCGCTGACACAAGCCGCAGCCAAGGAGTTCGCAAGTGACGGCATAACCGTCAATGCCTACTGCCCCGGGATCGTCGGAACCGACATGTGGGTCGAGATCGACAAGCGATTCGCCGAGATTACCGGTGCGGAAGTCGGCGCCACCTACAAGAAGTATGTGGAAGGCATCGCCCTGGGGCGGGCACAGACACCGGAAGATGTGGCGGCGTTCGTCTCGTTTCTGGCCGGTCCGGATTCAGATTACATGACCGGACAGGCTCCGCTCATCGACGGCGGGCTCGTCTATCGCTAATGCCGGACAACCGCGCCTGCGGTGGAGGCGGCTGCCAAGGGCAACGGTCTCCACCAAGCTCAGAGCTTTGCGTCGAAAGGCAGCCCAGCGAGCCGCATAGGCTTCAACATGAAGCATCGACGCTCTAGGGACTCCGGGCTCTAGGGACTCCGGCCCCGGAGCGAGGCCGCGCCGGCAACCTCGGGCGCATCCGCCGGCGGCACGAGCGCCCAGCCGATCCGCAACGGCAGCAACCGGCCTTCCACCGGACGGGCGAAGCTGCGGGCGACTTCCGGCGACAGACCCGGCAGTTGTGCGGCAACGGCTGCCGGCGGCGCGCCGCGAACGTCCTGCGTCGGCCAGACCACGATGCCCCCGCTGCGTCGCAGGTCGTCCAGACGGGCGACGGTCGCCCGCGCATCGGACGGCAGGGCGACGAGCCGCGGGCGCTCCGGCGCATGAAGGGCGATAAGCGCGGCCAGACGGGCATCGCCGCCGACAGCCGCAAGCGGCCTGCCGGTGCGCTTGCGGTATTCGTCGGCAAACACCCGGCCGATGTCTCCAGCCGGCTGGGAGATCCTGGCCTCGGCGCTCATGAAATAGGGCGAGCCCACCGCCCACAGCATCATGAGAACCGGCGGCCCCAGCAGCAGGGCAAGCCAGAGATAGACCCCCGCATATTGACGATAGAGTCGGATGTCTCGGCCGGCCCATACCACCACCGCAAGGCCGGACAACAGCGACAGCACGCCGATGCCGCCCCACGGCAGAGGCAGCGCCCACGCCGCAGCCGCCAGACAGGCGACGGCCAGCGGGATGCCGGCCAGACACAGCAAAAACCGCCCCGTCACCGGAGCGATCCGGTCACGTTCGATGGGCACCTGCGGAGCGCGGCGCGCCAGAGGCCAGCCGGACACGACAAAAACAAGCAGCGCGAGACCGAGATGGGACGCCGCGACCAGCCCGAAAAGCCACAGCGCCTGCCATCCCGAGCGCACCAGCTTCCCCGCGAGGTTCTGCATCGCCGCCCCGTCCCATACTCCAGCCAGCCGCCATGAACCGGACGCGCCATATTCGGCCAGCCACGCGAGATAGGGCGCGGCAACCATGCCTGCCAGAAGCATCCCGAGCCATGGTTCGGGATGCTTCAATGCCGCACGGCCGGGGCGCGTCAGCAGGACGAAGGCCGCAAGCGCCACGAGGAGCGCGAGCGCAGCCGGGGTGATCAGGACGAGCAGGCCGGCCTCGGCGCCGACCGCAAGCCAGAAAGGTCGCTCGCCCTCGGCAGCCGCGCGCCACAGATGCAGCAGCAGAAAACTCCAGACCGGCAGCACGGCGATGGCCGGGCCGAAATCCGGTGAAAACACCGTGAGGGCCGGGATGCCGATCATCGGCAGCATTGCCAGCACGGCGTGCCGCACCCCGACCATGCGGCAGGCCAGCCGGAACATCGCCCAGTAAGCGGCAACAATACAGAGCTGCGCCACCACATAGACCCCGGCCATGCCGGCGGTGCGATAGGCCGCCTCCGCCGCCCAGTATGCCAGCGGCGGACCATCCGGCGAACCCAGGACGAATTCCCGGCCGGTGGCGAGGGTGAAAGCCAGATCATCCGGCGGCGCGGCGTAAAACAGCGCCGGCACCAGCGCCCAGACCGCCGCCTGCAAAAGAGACGCGCCCCAGAACACCAGGGCCGGGCGCGAGCGCAGAATTTCGAGAATCAGCGAGACATAGAGCATCGGCAGGTGCGCACGGGAGCCTGGTGACGCGTCCTGCCCCCGACCGGCAGGGACTGCCGCCCCCGCCCGGTTCAGAAAGCCGGCCCGCCCTGACAGCGAGCAATAGGACGGGACAACTAGAGAGGCAACAAGACCGGAGGGACCGCCGGCTGCTCCGGCGCTTCAGCGACCGCCAGCCGCGCCCGCACGGGCGCAAAGGAGCGGCGGTGATGCACGCAGGGGCCGAGACTGTCGAGCGCCGCACGATGCTCAGGCACGCCATAGCCGCGATGACGCTCAAAACCATAGCCCGGATGAGCCGCGCCGACACGGGCCATCAGCCGGTCGCGCGTCACCTTGGCGACAATGGAGGCCGCCGCGATCGAGGAAATCAGGCCGTCGCCGCCGATCACCGCCTCGCAGTCGCACCCGGCATCGATGCGGTCCACGCCGTCGACAAAGACGAGCTGGGGCCGCATCGGCAGCGCACGCACGGCGCGCGCCAGTGCCCAGAGGGAAGCCTGCCGGATGTTGTCGCGGTCGATCCGCGCCGGCGGCGCGCTGACCACCGCCACGGCGGCGGTCGCGCAGATCTTCAGATAAAGCTTCTCGCGCTCGTCAAGCGTCAGCTTTTTGGAATCGTTGAGCCCGCGCGGAACCCGCTCCGGATCGAGAATCACGGCGGCGGCAACCACCGGGCCGGCCAGCGGCCCCCGGCCCGCCTCGTCGCAGCCGGCCACCAGCATCAGGCCTCGAGCCATCGCGGCACGCTCGCGCCGGAAAGTTGGACGTAATGGCGCTTCCGGTAGCGCGAGACGCGGCATGGGCTGCGAGGCCCCGGCCGGGGCGGAGGCGGTTCGACTCATGCGGCTAACTTTGCACGGAACGGCATGGACGATTCAACTTCCGACGCCGGAGCCCCGCGCGCCTGTGAAAAACGGGTATGGCCGAAGAATGAACACCGCCTGAGGCTGCTGCCGGGAGACTGGCCGGCGAACCTTCGCGGGACAATCGCCCCCCCGTGACAACATGCTTGATGACAGCACGCTCGATGACAGTAGCCCCGCGGCGCGCCGAAAGGCCGCAAGCCGTCACCCGGCAGTCCGGTCCCGGACAGCCCCATCAATTCAGGACAACAGGATATTGCTCGACAATGCGGGGACTGCGGCTGCAAGCAACCGCCCGGACCTGAGATGAACGCTCGGAATCAGCGCTCGTAGTCAACATCCTCATCAAGATCACGACTCGGAAGGCACGAGAGGAAAGCCCATTCCGGAAGCGGTTGCGCCAGCCGTGCCGGCCCGCCCGTCGGCTACATACCGCACCCTTGTCTCGCCTTCTGACGCGGCGCGCCGAAAGGCCGGCCGGAACGGCAGCGGCCGGCCAGCGCGTCCCCACCGCCGATCATGGGCGTCCATCGGAAAGCTTCGATCCCGCCGGCATTGCCCGCGCATCAGTCCGGCAGCGCCACCCGACCATCGTCGGACACCGTGATGCCCGGCGCCTGCACGACCTCCCAGAGATGCCCGTCCGGATCGGCGAAATAGCAGCAGTATCCGCCATAAAAGGTCGGCTGCGGCTTCTTCATCTCCGCCGCGCCGCAAGCCAGCGCATGGGCGAAGACCTCGTCCACCTCCGCGGGTGAATTGCAGTTCCAGGCCAACGTCGTGCCGCGAAATGCTTGAGGCCGCGGCTGATCGGGCACAGCCGCGTCCGCCGCAAGCGCATCCCAGGGAAACAGCGCCAGCGCAGCACCCCCGGCTTCGAAAAAGGCGACGCCCTCCGCGTCCGCCATGTGGCGCCGGAATCCGAGCGCCTCGTAAAAACGGATACTGCGGGCAAGATCCGCCACGCCCAGCGTCACCACGGTCAATGTGGCTTTTGGCACCATCGTCATCGCTCCCCCTCTCCATGGACGGCAAGAGCCGTTCCCCGGTTGCCGGCCGCCGGACAGCCCCGCAAGGATGCGCTCAGCTTGCCAGATCGAACAGATCGAGCTGGTCCGCCATCGACCGGCCCGGAATGAAATGCCCCGTCGTCAGGCGGGATCGCGTCCTGTTGAGGCCCAGCCGCTCGCAGGCCGCCTGAAAACGCCGCCCGATCATCCAGGCAACCGGGCCGGAGCCGGTCATGCGCGCGTTCCACTTCGAATCATAGTCCCGCCCGCCACGCATTTCGCGCACCAGCTTGAATACATGGCGATAGCGGTCCGGAAAATGGGTCAGCAGCCACTCCCGGAACAGGTCGCGCACTTCGAGCGGCAGGCGCAGCAGCACATAGCCGGCTTCCTTCACGCCCAGCGCCGCGGCGGCGTCCAGGATGCGCTCGATCTCGGCATCGTTGATCGCGGGAATGACCGGCGCCACCATGACGGACGTTGGAATCCCGGCCTCGTTCAACTGCCGCAACGCATCCAGCCGGCGGGCCGGCGTCGCCGCGCGCGGCTCCATGATCCGGGCAAGTTTCGGGTCCAGCGTCGTGACCGACAGCGCCACCTTGGCAAGATTACGCTCCGCCATCCGTGCCAGAATATCGATATCCCGCGTCACCAGCGCGGACTTCGTGACGATCCCGACCGGATGCCCGCGCTGCTCCAGCACTTCGAGAATGCCGCGCATGACGCGGTGCTGGCGCTCGATCGGCTGGTAAGGATCGGTATTGGTGCCGATGGCGATGGTGCGCGGCACGTAATTCGCGGCCGACAATTCCTTGTCGAGCAAGGCCGGCGCATCGGGCTTCACGAACAGGCGCGTTTCGAAATCCAGCCCCGGCGACAAGCCCAGATAGGCATGGGTCGGGCGCGCGAAGCAGTAGATGCAGCCATGCTCGCAGCCGCGATACGGGTTGATCGAGCGGTCGAAGGAAATGTCCGGCGAATCGTTGCGGGTAATGATCTTGCGGGTGGCGTCCGCCTGCACGGTGGTCTTGAAGGGCGGCAGCTCCTCCATGCTGAGCCAGCCGTCATCGAAGGCGATGCGCGCCTCGGCCTCGTAGCGGCCGGAGGCGTTGGAGGTGGCGCCGCGGCCGCGCCGCCGGTCCGCCTCCACCGCCACTTCGGCGTCCACCGGGGCCGCAAGATCCGCCACAGGTTCGGCCGGAACCGGCACTTTCGTGCGGCGGCCCTTTCCACTCGAACGAACAGGGACGTCCGCCGGACAGGAGGGCGGAGCCGACGGACGTCCCAAGGCTGAAGAAGCTTTAGCCATGATCATCGCTAGCAGCTTTGAATGAACAAAACAAGAACATTCATAGGCTCAACAGGTTCCAGCAGCGCCGCCCTGGGAGTAAGATCTTCACGCCGCCCGCATCCGGGAATTCGCGATGATCAACGACGCATCCGCCCCGCTGCCAGCCGCCGGTGCGGCCACCGAACCCGCGCCCATGCCGTGCGGAGCGCGCTGATGGCGCCGTTTTCAATGCTCCGTCCTGTCATGCATCGGGGGCCGCAAGGGTTTCCAGGATGCTGACGGCCATCATCCCGACCCGGAACAGCGAGAAACGCCTGCTGCCGACACTGGCGGCGCTGGTGCCGGGCGTGGCCGCGTCGGTGGTGCGCGAGGTCATCGCCGCGGATGGCCGTTCGGCGGACGGCACCGGGCTGATCGCCGACGCCGCCGGCTGCACCATGCTCGTCTCCGCAGCGCCGCTGGAAGCCCGGCTGCAAGAGGCCGTCCGGGCAGCGCGGGCGCCCTGGCTGCTGTTCCTGCGGGCCGGCACGGCGCCCGAACCGGGCTGGATCGCCGAGGTGTCGCGCTTCATCGAGGAAACGGAACTGATGCAGGCCGAGAAGAGCCGCGCCGCCAGCTTCCGCCCCGGCCGAGGCGCTGGCACGCGGCCGCTGCTGGTCGAGGCACTGGCCCTCGCCAAAGCCGCCTTCGCCGGCGTCGGTCCCGATCAGGGCCTGCTGATTCATCGCTCCCTGTATGGCAAGCTGGGCGGACATGCCGCGCCGACGGAGAATACGGAGCAGGCGCTGCTGAACCGGATCGGCCGCCGGCGGCTGACCTTGCTACGGACCGGGGCGCTCCGTATGCCGGATGCGACCTGACAACCAGACGAGAGGCAGCATGCTGTTCGAGGGCTTCGAGCGACACCGGATCGACTGCGGCGAGGCGACGATCAACTGCGTGGTCGGCGGCAACGGGCCGCCGCTGCTGCTGCTCCATGGCGCGCCGCAGAATCTCGCCATGTGGGCGCGGACCGCCCCGCTGCTCACGGATCGCTTCACGGTGGTCTGCGCGGACCTGCGCGGCTATGGCGACAGTTCCAAGCCGCGCTGCGCGGCGGACCGGACCAATTATTCCTTCCGCGCCATGGCGGCAGATCAGGCCAGGCTGATGACCAGGCTCGGCTTCGACCGATTTCACATCGCCGGCCATGATCGCGGCGGGCGCACCGCACACCGCCTGACCCTTGACCACCCGGAGCGTGTGCTCTCGCTTGCCGTGCTCGATATCGTACCGACCTACGCGATGTTCATGGACACGACGCACAACGTCGCAGCGGCCTACTGGCACTGGTATTTTCTCTCCTTGCCCGAGCCGTTCCCCGAAACGCTGATCGGCGCGAATCCGGACTTCTATTTCGAGACCCAGTTCACCGGCTGGGGCAAGAGCAGCATCGAAGATCTGGATCAGGAAACATTCGCGGAATATCAGCGCTGCTGGCGCGACCCGGAGATGATCCACGGGCTTTGCGCGGACTATCGCGCGACGCTGACGGTCGATCTCATCCTCGACACGCAGGACCTCGCGACGAAGGTCACATGCCCGACGCTGGCCTTCTACGGCGCGGCGGGCTGGATGGCGAAATATTTCGACATCCCGGCGGAATGGCGCAAGCGCTGCGCCGACGTACAGGGCGCGTCGCTTCCCGGCGGCCATTTCTTCGTCGAGCAGTTTCCGAAGGAGAGCGTCGAGATCCTCGCCCGCTTCCACGGCGAAGCCGGCGCTGCGTAAAGCGCCGGCCGCGCCGTCGCGTCATGCCGCCTGCGCGGCCCCGGGCGGAAAGCGCGAATAGAAGGTCTCGCCCTTCTCGGCCATCTCGACCAGCAGGCGCGGCGGCGCGAAGCGCTTGCCGTGCTTCGCCTCCAGTTCGCGGCACAGCGCGACGAAACGCTTGGTTCCCATCATGTCGATATAGGACAGCGTCCCGCCGGTGAACGGCGCGAAGCCGAAGCCGAGGATCGAGCCGACATCGGCCTCGCGCACATCGGTGATGACGCCGTCCTCCACTGTGCGCGCCGCCTCCACCGCCTGCACCACCAGCAGCCGGTGCTTCAGCTCCTGCACGTCGATGGTGTCGGGATCGAGCTTGACGGGCTGAAGCGCCTCAAGGCCCGGCCACAGCCGCTTCTGGCCCTTGCCCTTCTCGGGATAGTCGTAGAAGCCCTTGCCGTTCTTGCGGCCGAGCCGGTCCTCTTTCTCGACCAGCGTTTCCAACAGCTTCTTCTGCGGCTGTTCGATGGCCTGCGGCCCAAGATCGGCTTCCGTCGCCTTCAGGATTTTCAGGCCCAGATCGACGCCGACCTCGTCGTTCAGCGACAGCGGCCCGACCGGCATGCCGGCCTGCTTCGAGACATTTTCGATCATCGCCGGCGGCACGCCTTCCAGCAGCATCTGGTGGCCTTCGGCGATGTAGTTCAGCACGCAGCGGTTGGCATAGAAGCCCCGCGAGTCGTTCACCACGATAGGCGTCTTGCGGATCTTGCGCACGTAGTCCAGCGCGGTGGCCAGCGCGACATCGCCCGTGGCCTTGCCGAGGATCACCTCGACCAGCGCCATCTTTTCCACCGGCGAGAAGAAATGGATGCCGATGAACCGCGCCGCGTCCCCGAAGGCTTCGGCCAGCGAGGTGATCGGCAATGTCGAGGTGTTGGACGCGAAGATCGCGTCGGGTTTCAGATGAGGCTTCGCCTTGGCGAAAGTCTCCGCCTTCACTTTGCGATCTTCGAACACGGCCTCGATGACGAGATCGCAATCCTTGAGGGCGGCATAGTCCGCCGTCGCGGTGATGCGGCTGAGCAGCGTGTCACGGTCCGCCGTGGTGGCGCGGCCGCGGTTGATCTGGCCGGTGATCAGGTCCTGCGAACGGGCCTTGCCCTTGTCGGCGCTCTCCTGATCGCGGTCGATCAGCACCACCTCGATGCCGGCCTGTGCCGTGACATAGCCGATGCTGGCGCCCATGAAGCCGGCGCCGATGATGCCGACTTTATTGATCCTGGACGGCGGCACGTCCGCCGGGCGGCGCGCGCCCTTGTTCAGTTCGCCCATGGAGACGAACAGCGAGCGGATCATCGCCGCCGCCTCCGGCGTGCGCAGCACATGGGCGAACCAGCGGGACTCGATCGTGAGGGCGGTGTCGAACGGCACCTGAAGCCCCTCGAACACCACCTGAAGCAGCGCCCGGATTCCAGGATAATTGTCATAGGTCTCGCGCCGATAGAGCGCATTGGCCGGCGGCCAGATCATCATGCCGCCCTTGGAAAACACCGGGCCGCTCGGCAGCCGGTAGCCGTCCTGATCCCAGGGCTGGACCGCCTTGCCGCCGGCCTTGATCCAGTCCTTCGCCGTCTGCACGAGTTGGTCCTGTTGGACGACCTCATCGACCAGCTTCATGCCCTTGGCGCGCGCCACATTCACCTGCTCGCCCTTGAGCATGAACTGCAACGCATCAGGCGTCGGCATCATGCGCGGCAGGCGCTGGCTGCCGCCGCCGCCGGGGAACAGGCCGATCTTCACTTCCGGCAGGCCGAGCCGCGTCTTGGGATTGTCGGCCGCGACGCGATGGTGGCAGGCCAGCATCAGCTCGAAGCCGCCGCCGACGGAGGTGCCGTTCACCGCCGCCACCCACGGCTTGCCGCCCGTCTCCAGCCGGCGATAGACCTGCGAGAGCTTGCGGCTCTCCTCGAACAGGCGCTGGTTGGCTGCCTCCTCGCCCATGGTTCTGGCGGCATCGGCGAATTCACGGCTGAACACCTCCAGCATGGTGAGGTCCGCGCCGCCGCAGAACGCCTCCTTGCCGGATGTGATCACCGCGCCCTTGATCGCCTCGTCCGACGCGACCCTGGCCACGAGCGCGTCGAGTTCCTCGATCACCTTCAGATCGATGACATTCATGCTGCGGCCGGGCGAATCCCAGGTCACCAGCGCAATGCCATCCGCATCGACGTCGATCTTGAAGTGGATCATGGTCATGGCTCGCTCCTTGAGCGGTCAAGAGAAGATTCGAGTTTATCGAACTCTTGAATGGAAAAACTCCATAAATCTCCCTGGCCAGCTACCGCCGTTTGTCAACGCCTTCTACCCCACTAGCCACCGAAGCTAAACGTCGCCATTCCTACCAAAACGACACATATCAGACCGAGGGCGAGCGAAAGAGAATCTCGCAGTGCAAAGACGACAGGATCATCATTCATTTCACCACGCCCAGCCAACAACCAAGCACGCCCCAACCAATACCCCAATACAATACAGATAAGCCAGAGCCATTGAGGTGTCGCATAGTTACGAGTCGGAGAGATTGGATCCGTCAGAAAAATGAAAAACACAACAAGAGCACAGAAACCGCTTCCTGCACCCATTGCCATCAACCAGCCGGCATCGATCGAGACGTAGCCTCGCCGCACAATGCGATCAATGCCCGCTTGACCTGCGGTCAGACACTCAGAGTATCGCTTCATATTGGCGAGGCTGAAGAAAAAAAACATGGAAAATGCCAGCAGCCAGGGAGAGAATTCAGTATTGACCGCGGCAATGCCGGCGATGATTCGCATCGTGTATAAAAATGCGAGCAAAAACAAATCGAGAACGACGACTTTTTTGATCCATAGCGAATACAGCGCCGTCAACACAACGTAACCGACTGCCACAAGGAGGAAGGCCGAATTGAGGTCGGCCCAAAAAGCAACAACAAGTGAGGCGACCCACCAGTATTGGTATTGCAACCAACCCCTCGATAAGGGGAATTTTTCCCGAGGCTAAGGGGCGATTGTGCTTTTTAGCGTGAGCTCTATCAGCGTTCAGATCCATCAAATCATTGAACAGATAAAATGCAGACGCCAGCAAACTGAAGGACACGAACGCCCCGATCGAATAGACATTCTCGATCCAGACAAGATAATTTCCGCTCAGCAAAAGCGGAACAAATATCAAAAGATTCTTAGCCCACTGATGCAAGCGGACCGCACGAAGCCAATCTCGGATACCAGCTCTTTCCGTTGGAAAGACAGCCTCAACATGAACATCAGATGGAAGTTTGGCCCGGAGTCTATCTACCTCACCAACCAGAACTGCCGAACGACAGGCTCGCCAGAGAACCAGATCATGATAACCATCTGCGACATAAGTGAAATGATCACCATAGGCTTGGCGAATCTTATCAAGCTTGCGCTGTCTCGATAAGTTTACCCCATCACGACTTCCAGAGACCGCATCAAACAGCCCTGAGAATCTTCGCGAGACCTGCTCAACAAGCATGCTGTCAGCAGCGGAGGCAAGGACAACTGGTCGCCCCCTCTTCTTCTCTCCCCAAAGCCACTCCACCAACGATAGATTGGCAGGAAGCGTATCAATTGATAGACCTGACCTTCGGGCAAGCTCGCACTTGAGTTTTGCCTTTCCCTGAAGCAGCCAGATTGGCACAAGAACAATCAACCAAGGGCGCCGGAAAACAACCTGAACGAATGTTTCGAAAAGAATATCGGTCCGCAGCAGAGTTCGATCAACATCAACCACTAACGGACGTTCGAGCTGAGATGAATCGCCATCCCCCATGCGCGAGATCATCAGAACAGCCCCTGTCTATAAACTTTGAAACCAGCATCCAATATCAAGCAACCAACTTCAAAGCGCCACATTCGATCGACGGAAAACCCTGAGCTGGTGCGGGTACCAAAGCCGCATTGAATCCTCCGAGTGAACAAGCTCGAGACTTTGCTCCTCCAACAAATTCTCAACTTCGGAAACGGGCATCAGAACAACCCGCTCTCCCGTCAAGATTCGATCGTGCAAATAATTTGCCTTGGCCGCCCATCTCGGTCGCTGATTGATGTCTTTATAAATAAGGACTCCCCCCGGACTTACCTGGCGCGCCAAACGAATCAAAAGAGCCTTCCGCTGATCCACGGGAACGTGATGAATAACATCAACGATGCTTATAGCGTCAAAAGTTTCTTGGGGAGAATGCTCCCATTCATATAAAGTCCTTACGACAGCACTACAGCTAGGAAATGACTTCCTCATTACATCTCGCGCAAGATCAAGCGCTTTTGTATCAACATCGACGCCTACAATTCGTTTTGGCCGCCGATATTGCGCACAGGCCGCCAGCATAAAACCAACACCACAGCCCATATCGAGATGACAAGCCTCATGAGGTAAAGCGGCAATCACCCGCTCAAGAGGCGAGATCCAGGGGCGGCCTGCGGCCATCAGGCGCTGCTTCGCTGGCGCTTCCGCGTAAAGGTGTGACAGAAGCCTTGAGAGCTCTCGACGCGTAGGCACTTCAGAATCAAGCTGGATCATGCAATTGCCGCGCAACACTCCTAGAAATTGCGCCAGAATTAACGCAATCTCGCCAATGAAACGTAGCTTCCGACTTACCTGCAATCAAGTTACGACTGCACCGGATTGATGCAATGTTACTATTTTTTCTTTTTGAAACAGCGACTCTACTGTTTGCGGCAGGAACATTATCCTTTCTGGTTCATACGGTAGAAAAGCTTACAGCCTTCGATTTCGCCGTCTGCATTCTCCTGATCAAACTGACGCTGGCATCAGCCATCCCAATGACGTTGGGCTTCTTCCGACAGCTTGATACCCGAGCGATTGTCGTTTCTTCAATCATCTTATCTGCAATGGGCGCATGGGCGCTTGGGCAGAATTCTGCCAGCCTTGTTCAGGCACAGCTTTTTTTACACGCATCCTATGCAGCACTAGATCCACTTACGGGCATCATTATTCTGCTCACGTTATCGAGCCTTGCCCCTCTTTTTATTTCCAATATTGGGCGGGTCAACGAGTGGGATACAGCATTCTCGATCAAATACGCCATAGACTGGCTTAAGAAAAAAACCACCCCCTACACCATGGACTTCGAGTATTCCAGCTATTGGGAATGCAGACTAAGCGTTCCGCTTCTCTGTCAGCGGGAATTCGGAGACTCACGCGCCCTCCTAGTGTTCGCGCAACTCGAACCTCTTGTCCTATTCTGGTTTGCCACAGTTTCCATTGCAACTCATCTGGGAATTCCGCCCTATCTCTCGCTCCTTCTTGGCTGGCACTCTATTGCAATCCAGAACTTCTGGGGAGAAGCATGTGGTTTAACCAACATCAAAAACGACATCATTTATAATTCAGGAATTCTGACTGTCGTCCTCGGAGCCCTGCTTCTTTTCCAGGAGCAGAATCAGATAAGTCTATCCAACCAAGCAGTCCCAGTTATATTTATTTCTCTTGGTGCAGCTTTTGCTCTGACAAAATATTCCGCTATCGCTCTTCTGCCGGCCATGGCTGTTTTGAGCATCTTCGCTGCCTATCTAAGTCAAGGCTACGACAAGGCGGCAACTGTCATAATGGCTTTTGGTTACGCGGCAGCCGCTGCATGCTTATTGTCCGGCCACTTTTATCTCAAGAACTGGATCAAGTTCGGCAGCCCCTTATATCCCGTTCGTATCACAACGGGTGTCGTTAATCTTCCGGGGATATACGACTTAAGGGGGACATCCATTCTGGAAACTGCGTTGAATCGCGATACTCGCAACAAGACAATCCGACACCTTATCGGTAAACATGAATTCAAAGGTCCCATGATGTTTCCGTTGGGAATAGCATGGATCGGGACGATTGTATTAACTGCGATGTATGCAAGCTTAGTCCCTGCCTTTGCTTTAGCAGGCGACATATCGCACATTAATTGGTCGACATGGCTTGTTGCTGCCATCTCAACAGTATCTTTCCTCGCTTATCTCGGTAGCTTCGGAAGCAGCTCCTCCTGGGGAAACCCTGGCGATCTGTTTCACATGAATCGTCTTCATTTCAATAAGGTATGCCATAGCCAGCCTTAGCCTATCGGCGATCGCGGCAGCAGCGGTGGCGGCCATAATTGATCAGCATTTGCTATGGCTATTCGCACTGCTCATCGTCATGGATATCGGGTTGCGATTGCAGCCTCCCTATGCCTTTCATCGTATATCCCGGCTAGAAGGAGTACGAATTTTTGTACTAACCGCTGTCCTGGCGGTAGCCATTTACGGCATTATAAGGATAGTCCCAGTTATCGGCTTCGCGATTCTCTGTGCGATCCCTCTTTTAATGGCGATTTTTCTTAGAACCCGGGCTGACCGCACTAGAAATGCACCTTGGGCAGTAGCCTCTTTAGAACTGGAAGCCGCTCTCGACGACCTGCCTTCCAAAAGTATCTTTTTGCTCACGTCTATTGTCGAAGGCCCGCAACTTTTTTCTCCACACATCCTGGTAGCGGGAAGTCGCTATCAGCATGATGTAACATCCGGGAGCTTTGATGAGGCAGTTCATCGCTGCAACTTCGATCAACCTCCCGATTATATCGCTGCTTTTGCGTGGCCAACCGGCTATCTGATTACCGAAGACAAGATCCGGCAGAGCATCTCAACGCTTTGTGAATTAGGGTATGAGGCTGTAGTTATTGACGCTCATTCTCTCCTTCTGGAGAAGCGGAAGCCCCTTCCCGCTTTCATCGCGTGTGCTAGTCAAACGACACCCAAGCTTACTATTGGCGAGGCTTCCATTCATCTCACGCTGCGTGGCTTGGAGTCCGACTTACTTGGAGCGGACATCTTAGCCGGTGCAATATCTGTTCCGACTGGGAATTCGACAGCCCCTGTTGGGCCTACCGTTCTCGCTCAAATCAGTTCAACGTTAGGCGTTCATCCTGACGATGCCGAATATCAGTTGCCGGAGTGCTGGCACTTCTATTCAGACGGTAAGCTACCGCCTAACTGGTCGATTCTTGATGAAGGCGGAACCTATCTCAGACTCATTGCCAATAGCGATGCGCGCGCTGTAGCTATCTGCTATTATCCGCCGCCTGATCAGCTTGACAAAGAGTGCCTATCCTTCATTGCCAGAATACGGTCTGTCGATAACTCTCCGCTGATATTAAGCGTTCACGACTTTGAAGCGAGTCAGCCGTTGGTGCCTCAAGTTGAGCATATTTCCTCGTCCGCTGACTGGGTTACTGTCAGCATGAGCTACCGTTTCCGAGGAAGAACGGGACAAGAGCGTTTTGTTCTCTCAGCCCATCCCGTAACTAAAGATCAAGGATTTGACTTGGCTTTTGCGCTCACTCTGCCTTTTCCCGTATCGAAGTACTGAAGGATGCCTTCTCTGGTTGCGCAGACTAACGTCCTCTGATCTTGCGCCAGGCGAACAGGAAGATGATCGCGCCGACGGTCGCGGCCGCGAGCGTGCGTACGAAGCCGCCGATGGGGATCGCCGCCCATTCCGCCAGCTTGCCGCCGATAAACGCCCCGATCACGCCGACGATGAGATTCTTGATGATGCCGTGGTCTGAATTCGTGACTTTCTCCGCGATCCAGCCCGCAATCAGCCCGATGACGATCATCATGAAAATGCCGACGCTTTGATCTTCCATTTGCAATGCCTTTTTTGAAATACGTCCCGACTGTAAAATCCTACACGCGCTCGATGAGCGTCGCGGTGCCCATGCCGGCGCCGATGCAGAGCGTGACCAGCGCGGTGCCCAGATCACGCCGCTCCAGCTCGTCCAGCACCGTGCCGAGGATCATCGCCCCGGTCGCGCCGAGCGGATGGCCCATGGCGATGGCGCCGCCGTTGACGTTGACCCTGGCCGGATCGAGATCGAACACCTGCTGGTAGCGCAAGACGACCGAGGCAAACGCCTCGTTGATCTCGATCAGGTCGATGTCACCCAATGCCATGCCGGCCTTTTTCAGCAGCTTGCGGGTGACGTGTTCCGGCCCTGTGAGCATCAGCGCCGGGTCCGAGCCGATATTGGCGAAGGCACGGATGCGCGCCCGCGGCTTGAGGCCCGCCGTGCGGCCGGCCTCCGCGTTGCCGATCAGCACCGCGGCCGCGCCATCGACGATGCCGGAGGAATTGCCGGCATGATGCACGTGATCGACAGCTTCCACCTCCGGATGGGCCTGCACGGCAACGGCATCGAAGCCGCCCATCTCGCCCATCTGCACGAAGGCGGGCTGAAGCTGCGCCAATGTCTGCATGGTGGTGGACGGGCGCATATGCTCGTCCTTGGCCAGAATGGTGAGGCCGTTGATATCTTTCACGGGCACGACCGAATTGCCGAAGCGGCCTTCGCTCCACGCCTGCGCCGCGCGCTGCTGGCTCTGCACCGCATAGGCGTCGCAATCGTCGCGGGTGAAGCCGTATTTGGTGGCGATGAGGTCCGCGGAAATGCCTTGCGGCATGAAATAGGACTTGATGGCGATGGACGGATCGACCGGCCAGGCCCCGCCCGAGGCGCCGATGCCGACCCGGCTCATGGACTCGACGCCGCCGCCGATGGCCATGTCCTGCTGGCCGGACATCACCTGCGCCGCGGCGAAATTCACCGCATCGAGGCCGGAGGCGCAGAACCGGTTGATCTGCACGCCGGGCACACCGTCGCCGAAATCCGCCGCCAGCGCCGCGGCGCGGGCAATGTCGCCGCCCGCCTCGCCGACCGGATCGACGCAGCCGAGCACGACATCGTCCACCAGCGCGGGGTCGAGGCCGTTGCGGGCCTTCACCTGCCGCAGCACATGGGTCGCCAGCGCAAGCGAGGACACCTCGTGCAGCGCGCCGTCCTTCTTGCCGCGCCCGCGCGGGGTCCGCACATGGTCATAGATGAAGGCTTCGGCCATCTGTCATCCTCGTCCTGCAATGCCGCCTCATAGCGGCCCCCGCAAACCTTCAAGATAGTCGCGGCCCCCGCATATGTGCAGACGCCGAAGGCACTTTATTCCGCTCCGCGTGACAATACGTCCAGCCCCCCGAAGGACGACCTTCAGAACGCTTCCGCCGGCAGCGCCATCACGCTGTCAGCCCCGGCCTGGATGCGGGCGAGATGAGCCGCCGTTTCGGGCAGCATCCGCTCCATGAAGAACCGCCCGGTGACGAGCCTTGCGGCCATCGCCGGATCGTCGCTTTGCGCCTGCGCGGCGAGCGCGATGCGTCCCCACATATAGCCGAGCGCCACCAGCCCGAAGAGATGCATATAGTCGGTCGCCCCCGCGCCGGCATTGTCCGGCTGGACAATCGCATTCTGCATGAACCACATGGTGGCCTGCTGGAGATGCCCAAGCGCGACCGTCATCGGCGCGACATAGGGCTTCATGCCCTCGTCGGCTTCATGCTCCTTGAGGAAGCCCTGCACCTCGTTGAAGAAGGCCGTAAGCGCGCGGCCGCCGTCCCGCGGCAGCTTGCGGCCGACCAGGTCGAGGCCCTGGATGCCGTTCGCGCCCTCGTAGATCATGGCGATGCGCGCATCGCGCACGAACTGCTCCATGCCGTGCTCGGCGATATAGCCATGGCCGCCGAACACCTGCTGCGCCGCCACTGCATTGGCGAAACCGGTATCGGTCAGCACGCCTTTGATGACGGGCGTCAGCAGGCCCATGTGGTCCTCGGCCGCCTGCCGCTCCTTCTCGTCGGCAGAGCGATGGGCAACGTCGTTTTTCAGCGAGGTCCAGACGACCAGCGCCCGCGCCGCCTCGTTGAAGGCCCGGATCGACATCAGGATGCGGCGGATATCCGGGTGGACGATGATCGGATCGGCCGGCTTGTCCGGAAATTTCGCGCCGGTCAGGGCGCGGCCCTGCAACCGCTCCTTCGCATAGGCGACGGCGTTCTGATACGCGACCTCGGACATGGCGAGGCCCTGGATGCCGACGCCGAGCCGCGCTTCGTTCATCATCGTGAACATGGCGGCAAGGCCGCGATGCTCCTCGCCCACGAGCCAGCCCTGCGCGTCGTCATAGTTCATCACGCAGGTCGCGCTGCCGTGGATGCCCATCTTGTGTTCGATGGAGCCGCAGGCGACGCCGTTGCGGTCCCCGAGCGAGCCGTCGCCATTCACCAGCAGCTTCGGCACGACGAACAGCGAGATGCCTTTCGTCCCGGCCGGCGCGCCCTCGATCCGCGCCAGCACCAGATGGACGATGTTCTCGGTCAGGTCCTGCTCGCCGCCGGAAATGAAGATCTTGGTGCCGGTGATGCGGTAGCTGCCGTCCGCCTGCTTCACCGCGCGCGTGCGGATCTGGCCGAGGTCGGTGCCGCAATGGGGCTCGGTGAGATCCATGGTGCCGGCCCATTCGCCGGAAACCATTTTCGGCAGATAGGTCTGCCGTTGGGCCTCGGTGCCGTGGACCATCAGCGCGGCCACCGCGCCCTGCACCAGCCCCGGATACATCGAGAAGGCGATATTCGCCGAGATCAGATATTCGTTGACGAGCGAGGTCAGCGTCGCCGGCAGGCCCTGCCCACCGAACGCCTCCGGCGCAGAGATGCCGAGCCAGCCGCCTTCGCACAGTTGCCGGTAAGCATCCTTGAAACCGGCCGGCGTGGTGATGCTGCCGTCGTCATGGCGCGTGCAGCCCTCCAGATCGCCGCTGCGGTTCAGCGGCGCGAGGACCTCCTCCGCGAATTTTCCGGCCTCGCCGAGAATCGCCTCCACCACGTCCGCGGACGCATCGGCAAAGCCGGGCAGATTGTTGTGCCGCTCGATCGGAAAGACGCTGGTGAGCAGGAACATCGTGTCGGCGACGGGCGCCTTGTAGCTCGGCATGACGGCCACTCCGGATGCGGCTTCTGTGGAACCGGAACTCTAGATCATTTCGCCGTCCAAAAGGAGACGCTGGCGCACGGCCCCTCGATCTGCTCGTCCAACAGCCAAAATGCAACCGATGATTGATAAAACGCTTGTTGTTTGTTATTTAAAGTTGTATATGTATTGAATACACTTCTGGCGGGCGGGGCTAACCATGCATCGGCGCTACGACAAGAATCACGTCCCCATCGAGTTGCTGCGGACATTCGCTGCAATCCTCGACGTCGGCAGTTTCACGAAAGCGGCGGGGGTCCTGGGCCTGACGCAGTCAGCGATCAGTGCGCAGATCAAGCGGCTTCAACTTCTGGTGGGCGGCGAGATCTTTCAGAGGAGCGGCCCCGGCCTGCGCCTGACCGACCGGGGAGAGACGGTCGCGACCTATGCGCAGCGCATCCTGGCCCTCAACGACCAGATCTTCCTCCATGTCGGCACCGTCGCCAGAATCCTGCGCACCGGGCTCTCGCGGGCGCTGGTGAACCGGTTCATGCCGGCGGTGCTGGCGGAGACCAGCCAGCCGGGCCGGCGGCAGCCGTTGCTGCTGCGCTGCGATTCGTCCGAGACGCTCGCGAAAAACCTCGCGGCCGGGTATCTCGATCTCGCCGTGCTGATCTCGGCCGGCAGCCTGCCGCAGCCCGCCCAGGTGGAATGGAAGGAGCGGCTGTGCTGGGTCTGCGCGCCGACATTCCTCCTCAGTCCCGGCGCGCCGATTCCTCTCATCAGCGCGCCCGAGAGCGTCTCGGAACGGGTCGCCATCCGGGCCTGCGAAGCCGCCGGCCTGACTCATACGACCGCCTTTCTCGGGAGCGACCTCAACGCACGGCTGCTGGCGGCGGCCGCCGGCCTCGGCTTCATCGTGATGCTGGAGAGGACCGTGCCAAGTGAACTCAAGATCGCCCGCGAACACTATCTTCCCCAACTGCCGGAAGTGAGCGCCGGTATCTGCATCGGCGAGACGGCGGACCGGGCGGCGATCCGGCCTTTCCTGTCCGTTCTCGAAGCCCTGCTGCGCCCGCCAGCGGAAGACAGCCAACATATCCGGCTGCCTCATCGGCCCACACGCCGGCCCTGAACGGCGGCAGCCGCCGCCGGCCGCGCATCATGGTCGGCCACGGCCCGGGTGATGACCTCCGGGCGCCGCGGGCGATCCGCCCCGTGCCCACCCTCTGAAATCTCTCTTTCATCGGCGTGTTTCCGCCGGCGGCCCGCCGGCCCCCCGTGCGCTGGCCCGATAGCCGGCGATGGCTTGGGCAGATGGCGGGCCTTCATGCCCAGCAGCGGACGCCGCGATGCTCAAGCGAAATTCATGAGCGATTGAATTCCAACATCCAGCAATTCCGCCAATGGATTCCTTTACGTGTGCCGAACATCCTGATGCAACCATTGCGGGATGAAACACTCCATCCTGCAACGCTGGATCGCAAACCGGGACGGTACCTCCGCCATCGAATTCGCCCTGGTGTTTCCCGTTTTCCTGCTGATCGTGCTCGGCATCATCGCCTATGGCGCCTATCTCGCCGCCGTCCACGGCGTCCAGCAGCTCGCCGCGGAAGCCGCCCGCTCCTCCATCGGCGGGCTCTCCGCCGACGAGCGCGCGACGCTCGCCGAAACCTATGTCAGCGCCCATGCGGCGACGTATCCGCTCATCGCGCCGCACCGCCTCACCGTTGTCGCCGGCGCGGCCGACCCCTCCGGCCAGGTCTACCGCGTGACCGTGACCTACGACGCCTCGGGCCTGTTCATCTACAGCCTCCCCAATCTCATCCCGCTTCCTTCTTCCACCATCAGACGGCAGGCCGCGATCCAGCGCGGCGGCTACTGAGAGGTCGCCATGCGCGCGCCCGGCAGATTCCGCGTTGCCACGCCCTCTTTCCTGACAAGCCGGCTTGACCGGTTCCGATCCGACCAGCATGGCGCGGTCGCCGTCATGGCCGCCGGCCTGCTCACCGTCATGATGGGCTTCGCCGCTTTCGGCATCGACGTCGGCAAGGTCTTCGCCGATCGCCGCGCGGCCCAGAGCGCGGCCGATCTCGCGGCCATCGCCGCCGCATCGGACCTGGCGCGGGCCAACCGCGCCGCGGTCGCCACCGTCCGGCAGAACAGCTATCCCGCGGAGGCGCTGACGGAGCTGGTGACCGGCACCTACAAGCCGGACCCGGCGCTGGCGGCGGACCGGCGCTTCACGCCCGCCCCGCTCGACCGCGCCAACGCGGCGCAGGTGAAATTGAGAACCGCGACCCCGCTGATCTTCGGCAAGCTCCTCACCGGCCAGGATCATTTCATCATCGAGACCCGCGCCACCGCGGCGCGCACGGCTTTTGCGTCCTTCGCCATCGGCTCCGGCCTCGTCCGGCTCGAAGGCGGCCTGCTGAACGCCATGCTTGGCTCGCTGCTCGGAACGAGCCTGTCACTGTCGGTGATGGACTACCGCTCCCTGCTCGATACCCGGCTGGACCTGTTCTCGTTCAGCAGGGCCCTTGCAAGCCGCGCGCGGCTGACCGCCGGAACCTACGATTCGATCGCGGCCGCGGAAGTCGGCATCGCCGATATCGTCGGCGCGATGCTCGATACGGCGCAGGCCGGCGGCCATCAGCAGGCGGCACTGGCGCTGACCTCCATCCTCAACGCCGTTCGGCACTCTCCCACCAGAACCCGGCTGTCGTCGCTGATCGATTTCGGCCCCCATGCCGGCAGCCGGACGAGCGAGACGCCGCAGATGGGCCTGTCGGTCGCCGCACTGGATTTCCTCTCCGCCGTCGCGCAGCTCGCGAACGGCCAGCGCCAGGCCGCGGTCTCGCTTGGCGCCGGCTTTCCGGGCCTGCTCGATGTCACGCTCAGTCTCGCCATCGGGGAGCGGCCGCAGGGCCGGCGCTGGATCGCCATCGGCGAGGCGGGAACCAGCGTTCATACCGCACAGACCCGGCTGCTCCTGATCGCACGGATCGCCGGCACCGGACCCGTCACCCTCGTCACGCTGCCCATCTATCTCGAACTCGCGGCAGCGACCGGCACGCTTCAAGAGGTTTCGTGCGCGCCATCGGGGCATCAGGCCGTCGTGGCGGTGACGCCGGCCGTGCTGGACGGCTGGATCGGAAATGTCGGAGCGGCGGAATTCACCAATTTCACCACCGCGCCCCGGCCCGGCAAGGCGAGGCTGGCGGGGCTGCCGCTGCTGGCCGAGATCAAAGGCCGCGCCCATGCCACCATCACCAATCTCGCCAGCCGCAGCCTCGTTTTCTCGGCGCAGGACATTGCGCAGCACACGAAGAAGAGCGTCAGCACCGGCGACTTCACGTCCTCGCTGCTGTCGAAACTCATCGGCGACCTCGACGTGGAGGTCGAAGTGCTGGGGCTCGGCATCGGCCTGCCGGGCGGCCTGAGCCAGACAGTGGCGCAGATCGTCGCCGCTGCCGCCCTGCCGCTCGACCGTGCGCTCTCCGATATCCTTTCGACACTCGGCATCAGTCTCGGACAGGCCGATGTCTGGGTCACCGGCATCCGCTGCGACGGCGCCGTGCTGGTTCATTAGAGCATGATCCCGAAAAGAGTACCCGACGGGTCTGCCTCAACGCAGTTGGATCAGGCCCTGAAGGCCGGCCTTAACGCTCTGTTTACCCTATTCCTTAATTGTCCGGTCAGAGACTCGAACACCGCCCCGAGTCCATCTTCGTTAAGGCGGCAGCGCCCGTCCCCGTTCAGGATTGTGTGGTCCCAGGCATGAAAAGCGGCATTCCCTGGCAGGTCAAAGGTGTGCGGGATGATGCCCGCGACACGGCTCGGGATGCGGCGCGGCGGGCCGGCATGTCCGTCGGCGAATGGCTGAACCACGTCATCTTCGAACAGAGCGACGAAACCTTGCCGCCGCGCCGGACGGCGCAGGGCGGCGCAGCTTTCCCCGACGATCACGACGAGCGGGATTTTCGCGGAGAGCAGGATTTTCGCGAGGACCGCGACACCGGCGGCCGACGCCGCCGCAACCGTCCGTCCCGCAGCCACCGCACCGACCGCGCCCCGGCGCGCGACGAGAATGCCGGCGCGCGGCGAGCGGCACGTTACGACGACGATGAAGCGGCCATGGCGGACGCCCGCGCCCCGCGCCATCGCTCCCATGCCCGTGACGACTTTCACGACACAGCGTTTGACGACAACCGCGCCGCCCCGCGCCGTCGCAATGAGGCGCGCAACGAGGCGCGTAGTGAGGCCGGCCGGCGCAACCGCGACGGATCGGAGCCGCAGCATCTCGCGGCGATGGACCGCAAGCTCGACCTGCTCGGCCGGGATATCGAACGGCTGGCGCGCAAGCCCCGCGCCGACGAGACCGACCATCTGGCGGACGCCATCGCCCGCATCGAACAGCGGCTCGACCGGCTCGGCGATGCCGAACGGTCCCGGACCCGCGATACCCGCGACGACAAGGACGTTGGCCGCACCAGTTTCGGCGGCGGCTTCAACGAGGACGGCTTCGACGACGATGCCTTTCTCGACACCGCGCTTGCCGAGATCGCGGCACGGCAACAGATTCTCGATGCCGACCGCCCTCACGGAAAACAGCCGGGCAATGATCGACAAGAGCCGGCCCCGAATGCAGAACGCCAGCGGCCGGAGCCGCGCCGGGAGGCTTTCGCCCAGTCCGACATCCTGCCGCGCCCGGTGACGCAGGACCTGAGCGGCCTCGAACGCCAGCTCCGCACCATCACCACCCAGATCGAAAGCCTGCGCTCCCCGGCCCTCAACAGCGCCGTCGAGGAAATGCGGCAGGAGTTGCACACCATCGCCAGAACCATGGAAGAGGCGCTGCCGCGCCACTCCGTCGAGGCGCTGGAGCAGGAAATCCGCTTTCTGGCCGAACGGCTGGACGAGCGCCGCTCGTCCGGCGCCGAGCCGGAGGCCATCGCGCTGCTTGAGCGTGGCCTGCGCGAAGTCCGCAACGAAATCCGCTCGCTGACCCCGGCCGAGAATCTGGCCGGCCTGCATCACATGCTGGACGGCATTGCCCGCAAGGTGGATGCCGTCGCCGGCGGACCCCAGGACGCCCGCACGCTCCAGCAACTGGAACAGGCCATCGCCACGCTGCGCGGCGTCACCAGTCACGTTGCCTCCAACGATGCCCTGAACAAGGTGTCCGAGGAGATGCGGATGCTGGCCGGCGCGGTCGAGCGGCTGGAAACGGCTGCGCATTCCGCCGTCAGCAATGAAGTCCTGCATACGCTGGATCAGCGCATCGCGATGCTCGCCCAGGCGCTGGAAAGCCGCAGCACCGCGCCCGCGCCCGCCTCGCCGCAGATCGAGAGCCTGCTGAAGAAGCTCGTGGACAGAATGGAACGCGCGCCGGACCGGTCCGGCGGCGAGCAGACTGCCCTTGCCACGCTGGAGACCCGGATCGCCCGGCTGGTGGAAAAGCTGGATGCTTCGGGAACCCGGCTGAACAATCTCGAAACCATCGAACGCGCGCTCACCGAGCTGCTCGTCCATTTCGAACAGCAGCGCGCCCGGCCGGCCGGAAGCCGCGGCGGCGACATGCCGTCCGCCATTTCCGATGAAGTCAGGGCCATCAAGCACGAACTGGCGGACATCAAATCCTCGGAAATGCGGACCCAGGAAGCGGTCGAGGCCGCTCATGGCACGCTGGGACACCTCGTCGATCGTCTGGCAATGATCGAGGGCGAACTGCGCCATGGCGTCCGCCCCGGACCCGGCTTTGCCGGCACGGCACCCGACCTGCCGCCGATGCCCGGACGGCGGCGCGAACGGGAGGCCGCTCCGCCGGGCTCAGGCTTCGGGTTCACCGAACACCGCGGAACCGACCTGTTCGATGATGCCCGCGAGACCGACAGCCGAAGCAGCGCCTACGGTCCTCTCGACCTGACCGAGGCCGACCTTGCGCCGGCAATCGGCCGCCTCGACGACTGGGGACCGGATTCCGGCAGGGACCTGCCCGGGCAACCGGAGCGGTCAGCCGCAAACGAGAAACCCTCCGCGAGCGAAGACCTGCGCTGGTCTCCCGCAAGCGGCGCGGCCACCGATGCAGCTTTCCTGCCGGCGGGAGTGGCCGGGGAAGCTGCCGGGGAAATGCGGGAAGAGCCTGCACCGCGCACCGAGCATCTCCCGCTCGATCCCAGCCTGCCGCCGGACTATCCGCTTGAGCCGGGCTCGGCCCGTTCGCAGCGGCCGTCCGCCGCTGAGCGCATCGCGGCATCCGAACAGGCGCTGGGGTCTGCCAAGCCGCCGATCATTCCGGACCCGGGCAACAAGGGCGACTTCATCGCGGCGGCGCGCCGCGCCGCGATGGCGGCCAGCGCCTCCGCCGCCGCCGATATCGCAGCCGGTCAGCGCACCGGCCGCAAAGCCGCCAGCCGGATGACCGACATCGGCACGGCCGAAAATGCCGAACTTCCAGCCGACCCCGGCCTGATGAAGCGCGTCCGCTCGCTGTTTGCCGTTACCGGGGTCGCGGTCGTTGCGGCCGGCACCATCGGCGGGGGCATCTATCTTTACCCGGGCTCGGACGGCGCAACGCCGCCTCCCGCCAAGGTCGCGGTCACGACTGCGACCCCGGCGCCGGCGCCGGTTCAGGCGCCAGCCGCGCCGGAGGCCACGGGCACCACACCGCCGCCCGCCGCTGCTGCCCAGACCGCCGCGCCCTATTGGACGCAAAATCTCAATATCGGCAAAGCCGGGCAAATCACCGTGCCGGCGCCAAAGACCGGCGAACAGGCCGCGGCGCGGGACGAACTGCCCGTCGATATCGGCGGAGCGGCGCTGCGCCGGGCCGCCATCGATGGCGATGCCGCCGCCGCCTTCGAGGTCGGCTCCCGTTTTGCGGACGGGCGCGGCGTGACCCAGAATTCCGCCGAAGCGGCGCGCTGGTTCGGCCGCGCGGCCGATGCCGGGATCGTACCGGCGCAGTTCCGCCTCGCCGGCATGCACGAAAAGGGAATCGGCCTTCCGAAGAATCTGGAAACCGCGCGGCGGCTCTACCGTTCCGCGGCGGAAGCCGGGCATGGCAAGGCCATGCACAATCTCGCTGTGCTGTTCGCGGAAGGAATGGACGGCAAGCCGGACTATCGCAACGCCCTGCCCTGGTTCCGCAAGGCCGCCGATCATGGCATTGCCGACAGCCAGTATAACCTCGGCGTGCTCTATGCCCGAGGCATCGGCGTCAGCCAGAACCTGCCGGAATCCTACAAGTGGTTCGCTCTGGCGGCCCGGGAGGGCGACCGCGACGCTGCGGCCAAGCGTGACGACATCGCCGGGCGGCTCGATGCCGCGCAACTGAAATCCGCCGAAAAGACCGTCGCCGGCTGGACCGCAAAGCCCGAGCCCGAGGGCGCGACTCTCGTAAAGGCTCCGCCCGGCGGCTGGGACTCCAACTCCACCGCACAGACCGCTGCGGGGACCCGGTCAGCCGAAGGCGGCCCCTACGTGGCCGTCTCCAGGCCGGTTCGCAAGATTCAATGAAATAAGGCTTGAAACCATCTGCGCGCGTGGCCGATAGCTAACGAATACGCGGCCGGACCCAGCCGATTCCGCCGCTGACAACCGAGGCCGCCTCATAAGCCGCAGCAGCGGCGGAAGTTCATCGTGCAGATCTATCTCCCGATCGCAGAACTGCCGGTCAACATCTTCGTCATCTTCGCGATGGGGCTCGCGGTCGGCTTCATCTCCGGCATGTTCGGCATCGGCGGCGGCTTCCTCATGACGCCGCTGCTCATCTTCCTCGGTATCGCGCCGGCGGTCGCCGTCGCCAGCGTCACCGGCCATATCGCCGCCTCGTCGTTCTCCGGAGCGCTGTCCTACCTGCGAAGAAAGGCGATCGACTTACCGCTGGCGAGCATGCTTCTGACCGGCGGCATCGTCGGCACCGCCCTGGGCGTCGCGCTGTTCACCCTGCTGCGCAACCTCGGCCAGCTCGATCTCACCATCGGCCTGTCGTATGTGACGCTGCTGGGTGTCGTCGGCGTGCTGATGATCTCCGAAAGCATCCGCGCCATCCTGCGCGGACGGCAGGGACGGCCGACGACGCTGCGGCGGCCCGGCGCGCACAACTGGATTCACGGCCTGCCGCTGAAGATGCGCTTCAAGCGGTCGCGGATGTATATTTCCGTGATCCCGGTCTGGGCCATCGGCATCTTCATCGGCTTCGTCGGCGCCGTGCTCGGCATCGGCGGCGGCTTCGTCCTGGTGCCGATGCTGATCTATTTCCTTCGCGTGCCGACGGCGACGGTCATCGGCACCTCCATGGTGCTCACGCTCGTCACCATGGCATCCGCGATGGTGATGCATGCGGTCACCAATCACCTCGTCGATGCCGTGCTGGCGCTGATCCTGATGGTCGGCGGCGGCATCGGCGCCCAGTTCGGCGCCCGGGCAGGACAGAACATGCGCGCCGAACGGCTGCGCTTCCTGCTCGGCATTCTGGTGCTCGCGGTGGGCCTGCGCTTCGCGTACGACCTTGTCGTCGCGCCGGACGACCTGTTCTCCGTGCGTATTCTGGAGCCGCTGCTATGACGGTCCGGGCCGGCATCATCGGAACCGCTCTTGCCGTGGCAGCCTTGGCCCTGCCATCGCCGGCCGCGGCGCAGCGGCTGGTTTCGTCACTGTCCACCCATCAGGTGCGCGTCACGTCGAATTATACCGGCGCCGATCTCGTGCTGTTCGGCACGGTCGAGCCCACGGATACGGCACCGCTGCGCCCGCCGGGCAGCTACGATATCGCCATCACGGTGAGCGGTCCGCGCGAGACCATGGTGACCCGGCGCAAGGGCCGGGTGCTCGGCGTCTGGGCCAATGTGGAATCGCGGCAGTTCATCAACGTTCCGTCCTATCTCGCCGTCGTCACCACGCGGCCCGTCGGCGCGATCGCGCCGCGCGAGGAACTGCTGCGCCACCAGATCGGCCTGAACAACACCGTGCTGACCCAGCGGATCGGCACCGATTTCGCGGACGTGGTGCCCACCGACCCGTTCCGCCGGGCTTTCATGCGAATCAAGCAGGAGCAGGGTCTCTACAGCGAGCGCCCCAATGCGGTGACCTTCCTGTCCCCGAGCCTGTTCCGGGCCGACATCCCGCTGCCGGCCCAGGTCATCTTCGGCTCCTACGATGTCGAGGTCGAACTGTTCGCCGATGGCCGGCTGCTGGCGCGCGACCAGGGCAAGCTCGACGTCCGCAAGGACGGCTTCGAGGAATTTGTGGCACGATCCGCCCGGGAACACAGCCTGCTCTACGGCCTTGCCGCCATGACCATGGCTCTGATGGTCGGATGGCTGTCGTCGGTGATCTTCCGCCGCGACTGAGAGAAGCCTCTCTAAACGCAGCGCGCCGCCGGAATGGCATAGAGCCGGTCCGCACCCATGAGATGCGCGGTGAAGCCCAGCGTCGGAAAGACGCGCGCAAAGGCGCGGTCACGGATATTCAGGCCGCCGGCATAGGCCCCGAAGGCCGGCGCGACGAGGCGGGTTCCGTCCGTCACGAAGCAGCGGCGGCTGACGACACGTCCGCGACGGCTGATGCGCCCAACCGGATGCAGATGCCCGGCAATCTCGCCTGCCGCTGCCTGCAAGCCCGGCTCGTGACGGAAGGTCAGGGGACCGCGCCTGAGCACGTCCATGGCGACGCCGCCGACATTCTCCGGCCGGTCCGGATCGTGATTGCCGGCGATCCAGATCCAGTCGCGGCCGTGCTGCAACGCGGCCAGCGTGTCGCGATCCGAAGGCGCGAGACGCGCCGGCCCGCCGCCGTCATGGAAACTGTCGCCCAATGCGACCACGCAAGCCGGCTGGTAGCGCGCCACCACGGCGACGAGCCGCGCCAGCGTCGCGGCGGTATCGTAAGGCGGCAGGAACACCCGCCGCGTCCCAAAGCTCGAACCCTTTTCCAGATGCAGGTCCGAGACGACCAGCAGCCGCTCGCCGGGCCAGTACAGCGCGCCGCTGCAATCGGCCACCAGCGCCGCGCCGGCCACGGCGAAGCCATGCTCGCTCACCGGGTCGCGGGCTGTGTGGATCGGGGCCGGCAGCGTGCCGTGCATCAGCGCATCGCCTCTTTCACCAGGTCCTCGGCCTCCTCCGCCAGCAGCGATTCGGACGCCTCGCCGCCGACCGACTCGCGGCCGATCTCCAGCATCACGGGTACAGCAAGGGGCGACACATGGTCGAGGGGCCTGTGCACGATATGTCCCTTGACGCGCGCGAGCATGTCGCCCAGCCGGCGCAGGTCGAGCAGGCCGGTGGCGGCGTCCGCCCGCGCCGCGCGCAGGAGAAGATGGTCGGGCTGGTGCCGGCGCAGCACGTCATAGATCAGGTCCGTGGACATCGTGACCTCGCGGCGGGACTTCTCCTTGCCCGGAAAACGCCGCTCGATCAGCCCGGCGATGATCGCACAGGCGCGAAAGGTGCGTTTCATCAGCGCGGATTCCGCAAGCCAGGCCTCAAGGTCGTCGCCCAGCATGTCCTGATCGAACAATTCCGCCAGCGACAGCCGGCCGCTTTGCAGATGCAGGGCGACATCGCCGAGGCACCACACGGCGAGCGCATATTCGTTGGCGACGAAGCCGAGCGGCCGCAGCCGCGCCCGCTCCAGCCGCCGCGTCAGCAGCATCCCGAGGGTCTGATGGGCGAGGCGGCCCTCGAACGGATAGCAGACGAAATAATGCTTGGCGGCGCGCGGAAAGGTTTCCACCAGCAGTTCGCTCGCCGCCGGAAGCTGCGAGCGCCATTGCTGGATCTCCAGCCATTCGCGCACCTGCGCCGGCAGCGCGCCCCAGGCGCGGCCGTCGGCGAGAATGTCGCGCACGCGCGCTGCGAGATAGGTCGAGAGCGGGAACTTGCCGCCTTCGTAGGACGGCACCTTGGGATCCTCGGAGGTGGCGCGCGAGACATAGACCTCGTTCTCCACCAGCGCCTCGTAGCGCAGCACCTCGCCGGCAAAGAGGAAGGTGTCGCCCGGCGACAGGGTCTCGACGAAATATTCCTCGACCTCGCCGAGGATGCGCCCGCCCCGCGCCACCGCTTTCGAGACGCGAGAGCGAACCAGCCGCACCTTCAGCATGTCGGCCTCGACGATGGTGCCGACATTCATGCGGTAGCGCTGCGCCACCGCCGGATGGGCGATGCGCCAGCGGCCCTGCGCATCCTGCCGTATCTTGGCGAAACGCTCATAGGCGCGCAGGGCATAGCCGCCGGTCGCGACGAAATCGACCGCATCGTCGAAGTCCTGCCGATCGAGGTCCGCATAAGGCGCGGCCGCGATGACTTCGGCATAAAGGTCGTCGGCGAGGAACGGCGCGCCGCAGGCGCAGCCGAGGATGTGCTGGGCCAGCACGTCCAGCGCGCCCGTCCGCGCCGGCGGCGTGTCCTGCGCATTCTCCGCCACCGCCGCGACGGCCGCGCTGCATTCCAGCACCTCGAAGCGGTTGGCCGGCACGAGGATGCCCTTGGACGGCTCGTCCCAGCGATGGTTGGCGCGGCCGATGCGTTGCAGCAGGCGCGAGGAACCCTTCGGCGCACCGACATTGATGACGAGATCGACATCGCCCCAGTCCACGCCGAGATCGAGCGAGGAGGTGCAGACCACGGCGCGCAGCCGCGCAGCCGCCATGGCATCCTCCACCTTGCGGCGCTGGGCGACATCGAGCGAGCCGTGATGGAGCGCGATGGGGAGATTGTCGTCGTTGATCTGCCAGAGTTCCTGAAAGATGCGCTCGGCCTGGCTGCGGGTGTTGACGAAGATCAGCGTGGTGTTGTGGCTTTTCACCAGCGCGTAGATTTCATCCAGCGCATGGACGGCGGAATGCCCGGCCCAGGGCAGGCGCTCGGCAGTGTCCAGCATCGAGACATCCGGCGCGGCGCCGGCCTCGGCCATGACCAGATCGGCCATCGCGGCTTCGCCCGAACGCTGCGGCACCAGATAGCGCCGCAACTCGTCCGGTTCGGCCACCGTGGCGGACAGGCCCACGGTGGTCGCCTGCGGCGCGAGGCGGAACAGCCGGGCAAGGTCCAGCGAAAGCAGGTCGCCGCGCTTGGACAGCACCAGCGAATGCAGTTCGTCCAGCACGATGCGGCGGAGCGAGCCGAACAGATACGGCCCGTCCGCCGTCGCGAGGATCAGCGCAAGCTGCTCCGGCGTCGTCAACAGGATATCCGGCGGATCGCGGCGCTGGCGCTGACGCTTGGACGCCGGCGTGTCGCCGGTGCGGGTCTCGACGCGGACCGGGAGCTTCATCTCCGCCACCGGCTGTTCGAGGTTGCGGGCGATATCCACCGCCAGCGCCTTGAGCGGCGAGATATAGAGCGTATGCAGCCCGCCCTCGCGGCGCACATCCGATCCGGTGGACATCAGCCGACGGCGGGGGGCGACGCCGCCTTCCGCCGCGAAACCGGAGAGCTCCACGAGGCTCGGCAGGAACCCCGCGAGGGTCTTGCCCGCGCCGGTGGGCGCGATCAGCAGCGAGGAACGCCCGGAGCGGGCCTGCGCCAGCAAAGCGAGCTGATGGGCACGCGGCTGCCAGCCCTTGCCGGCGAACCAGCGCTGGAACACGTCGGGCAACGAACTGTTGGCAGGAGCATCCACCGGGCCAATCTAGTCATCCCGGTCCGGCGATGCGAGCAACCTCAGATCAGCGCGAGCAGCACCAGGGCGATGCCGATGACCGAGACCAGCCAGACCATGCTGCGAATGTAAGGGATGCCGGCGGCATAAAGCGGCACATAGACGACCCGCGCCCAGAAATAGAGCTGTACGCCCCAGAAGGTGAGCGCGCCATTGCGGCCGGCGACATGGGCGATCAGCACCGCGACAGCGAAGAACGGGAAGGTTTCGAGGAAATTCGCCCGCGCCCGGTCCAGCCGGCCGGCGAGGCCGGTGAGCGGCGGCAGCGCCTCGTCGCGGGGGCCGGCGTTCCAGTCCAGCCCGCGCCGGGCGGTGGCCGCCTGCGCGGCGGCAAGGATCATGGCGAAGCCGAGCACGACGCTCAGCGCCAGCATGGTGAGTTCGGTGGTCATGATGTCCTCCATGACGCGCGTCTCCGCGCGGGCTCAACACCTCTCCCAATCCGGGACTTGCTGCCTATCTACAGCCGATGCGCGCCGAGGATATCCTGTCGCCGACGCCGTGCGGCATCTTCTGCAAGCCCGGCGGGTTCCATATCGACCCGGTGCGCCCGGTGGCGCGCGCCGTCATTACCCATGCCCATGCCGACCATGCCCGCGCCGGCCATGGCGCGGTACTCGCCACCCGGCAGACGCTGGACCTGATGGCGCTGCGCTATGGCGAGAATTTCGCCGGCACGACACAGGCCGCCGGCCATGGCGAGACCGTCGATCTCGGCGGCGTGCGCATCAGCCTGCATCCTGCCGGCCATGTGCTGGGCTCTGCGCAGGTTCTGGTGGAGGCCGGCGGGCTGCGCATCGTCGCCTCGGGCGACTACAAGGACGTACCGGACCCGACCTGCCTGCCGTTCGAGCCGGTGTCATGCGACGTCTTCATCACCGAGGCGACATTCGGCCTGCCGGTCTTTCGCCACGGCAATCCGCAGGACGAGATCGCGCGGCTGCTGCATTCGGTCGCGCTGTTTCCGGAGCGCGCGCACCTTGTCGGGGCCTATGCGCTCGGCAAGGCGCAACGCGTCATCGCGCTGATCCGGCAGGCCGGCTATGATCGGCCGATCTATCTCCACGGCGCGATGGAGAAGCTGACGCGCTATTACGAGCAGCAGGGCCAGGACCTCGGCGAGCTGCGTCTCGTGCGCGGCACGAAGAAAGCCGAGATGGCCGGCGCCATCGCGCTGTGTCCGCCATCGTCGCTGAAAGACACCTGGACGCGGAATTTTCCCGATCCGCTCGCGGCCTTCGCCTCGGGGTGGATGCGGGTGCGGGCGCGCGCCCGGCAGAAGGGCGTCGAACTGCCGCTCGTCATTTCCGACCATGCCGACTGGGATGGCCTCACCGCCACCATCGCCGCCACCGGCGCATCGGACATCTGGGTCACGCACGGCGCGGAGGAAGCGCTGGTGCATTGGTGCCGCCTTCAGGGCCTCAACGCCCGGCCCCTCGGCGTCGTCGGCTACGGCGACGAGGATGAGGGCGACGACGCCCCGATCGCAGCCGGGGCCGGTTCTGCCGGAACGACAGCATGAACCGCTTCGCCGAATTGCTCGACCGTCTCGCCTATGAGCCCGGCCGCAACGCCAAGCTGCGGCTGATGACCGACTATTTCCGCCACACTCTCGATCCGGATCGCGGCTATGCGCTGGCGGCGCTGACCGGCGCGCTGTCGTTCAGGCATGCCAAGCCGGGGCTCATCCGCGCGCTGATCGCGGAGCGCGTGGAGCCGACGCTGTTCGCGCTGTCGTATGACTATGTGGGGGACCTGTCGGAGACGGTGGCCCTGCTGTGGCCGACGCCCGCGAAGGATCACGGACGCAACGCCCCGCCGCCGACGCTGACCGATGTGGTCGCGGCGCTCAACACGCTCGGCAAGGCGGAGCTTCCGGCGCAGCTTGCACGCTGGCTCGACGAACTGGACGAGACCGGCCGCTGGGCCTTGCTCAAGCTCGTGACGGGGAGCCTGCGCATCGGCGTGTCGGCGCGGCTCGCCAAGACCGCCGTCGCCGCGCTGGGCGATCATCAGCCGGACGATATCGAGCTGGTCTGGCCGGGCCTTGCGCCGCCCTACAGCGAGCTGTTCGCCTGGGTCGAAGGCCATGGCGAGCGGCCCCGCACCGACGATCCCGCGCCGTTCCGGCCGGCGATGCTGGCCCATGCCATCGAGGAAACCGATTTCGCGGCGCTCGATCCGGCGGATTTCACTGCCGAATGGAAATGGGACGGCATCCGCATCCAGGCTGGTGCCGGAACACAGCCGGACGGCCGCCCTGTCGCGCGGCTTTATTCGCGCACCGGCGAGGACATCTCCGCCGCCTTTCCCGACCTTGCCGAAGCGTTGTCCTTCGACGGTGCCATCGACGGCGAGTTGCTGATCCTGCGCGAGGGGCGCGTACAGTCCTTCAACATTCTCCAGCAGCGGCTGAACCGCAAGGCCGTCACGCCAAAGCTGATCGCGGAATTTCCCGCGCATCTGCGCGCCTATGACCTGCTGTTCGAGCGCGGCGAAGACCTGCGCGAACTGCCCTTCATTGCGCGCCGCCAACGACTGGAACGGCTGGTCGCCGCGCTCGGCAGCCCGCGCATCGACCTCTCGCCGCTGATCCCGTTCACGGACTGGGAAGCGCTCACCGCCGCCCGCGCCGACCCGGCCAGCGCCGGAGCCGGCGCGGATGCCGAGGCGGTCGAGGGCGTGATGCTCAAGCGGCGGGACTCGCTTTACGTGCCCGGCCGCCCGAGAGGGCCGTGGTGGAAGTGGAAGCGCGATCCCTTCACCGTCGATGCCGTGCTGATGTATGCCCAGCGCGGCCACGGCAAACGCTCGTCCTATTATTCAGACTATACCTTCGGCGTCTGGACCGCCGGCGAGGCCGGCGACGAACTGGTGCCGGTGGGGAAAGCCTATTTCGGCTTCACCGATGCTGAGCTGATCGAGATCGACAAATTCGTCCGCCGCAACACCGTGGACCGCTTCGGGCCGGTGCGCCATGTCACCCATGAGCCGCATCACGGGCTGGTCTTCGAGGTGGCCTTCGAGGGGCTGCAACGCTCCAGCCGCCACAAATCCGGCATCGCCATGCGCTTTCCGCGCATCAGCCGCCTGCGCTGGGACAAGCCGCCCGGCGAGGCGGACCGGCTGGACGCGCTGGAGGCGATCCTGGGCAAGATCGAGGCGGGAAGGACGAATTCAGGTTCTGGCCCAGCCGGTCTCCGTGATAAACAGGCGTCATCCGGAGCTGATATCCATGGCTGAATCCGACAACCGTTCCATCGGCGCGCGCCGCACCGGCAGTGGCGTCACCCGCTTCTTCGGCGGCTCGCCCCTCGCGGTGCTGCTGCGGCTGGTGCTGGTCTCGATCCTTGTCGGCTTCCTGCTGGACGTGTTCGGGCTCGACCCGCTCGATATCTTCGAGAGCCTGCGCCGGATGGTCTACCGCGTCTGGTACATGGGCTTCGACGCGCTCCACTGGCTGTGGCGCTATCTGCTGCTGGGAGCCGTGATCGTAGTGCCGATCTGGCTTGTCATGCGCCTGTTCAACGCCCCGCGCGGGCGCTGATCCTCCGGGAGCGAAAAGGACCGGCTCACTCCGGCCACGGCTCCGCGGTGACGGCGGCAGCATCCATGCCGACGAGATCGTCCAGACTCTGGTGATGGCCGCGAGCCAGCGCCTCGATCATGTCCCGCTTCATCTCCGACACCAGCGCAAGACCGCCGAAAACCAGCCCGCTATAGAGCTGGACGAGGCTCGCCCCGGCGCGGATCTTCGCCACGGCATCGGCTCCCGAGAGAACGCCCCCGGCGCCGACCAGGGGGAACGCGCCTTCGACCCGCACATAGGTCTCCGCCAGCATCCGGGTCGAGAGCGCGAAGACCGGCCGTCCCGACAGCCCCCCCTGCTCCATGGCGATGCGCTGGTCGTGCAGGGCGGGGGGCCGGCTCAGCGTGGTGTTGCTCACGATCATGCCATCGACACGGCGCTTGCGCGCGACGCCGACGATATCGTCCAGTTCGCTTAAGGTGAGGTCCGGCGCGATCTTGAGCAGCACCGGAGTCGGCCCGGCATTCAGCGCGACGCGGTCTCGCGTCTCGGTCACGCGCGCGAGCAGATCGTCCAGCGCGGCGGCATGCTGAAGGTCGCGCAGACCGGGCGTATTCGGCGAGGAGATGTTGACGGTGAAATAGCTCGCGACCGGCGCGAATTGTTCGATCAGCCGCACATAATCCTGCGCGCGCTCCACCGAATCCTTGTTGGCTCCCACATTCACGCCGACGATGCCGCCACGGCGCGCCCGCGCCGCCAGCCGCCGCAACACGGCGTCTCCGCCCTCGCTGTTGAAACCGAAACGGTTGATGACGCCTTCATCGGCATCGAGCCGGAACAGCCGTGGCCGCGCGTTGCCCGGCTGCGGGCGCGGCGTGATGGTGCCGACCTCGACGAAGCCGAAGCCCAGCCGCAAGAGCGCATCAGGCACTTCGCCATGCTTGTCGAACCCGGCCGCCATGCCGACGGGATTCGGAAAATTCAGCCCGAATACCCGCACCGCAAGACGCGGATCGTCCGGCCCTGCCGCCGGCATCGGCATCAGGCTCAAGGCACGGATGGCCAGCGCATGGGCGCTCTCCGGATCGAGCCGGCGGGTGAACGGGCGGGAGAGCTTTTCCAGAAATCCGATCACGACAGCCCTTCCGGAAAAACGTGGTGTCCATGATCATCCAGCGGCAGGGCGGTGACTTTGAGCACGGCGGACAGCGGCAGGTCTCCATAGAGATGCGGAAACAGGGCACCGCCGCGCGAAGCCTCCCATTTCAACAGGTCGCCGAGGCGCGCGGCATCCACCGCGACCAGCACGAGGTCATCCTGGCCGGCAAAATGCTTCGCCGCCGTCTCCCGCGCCTGATCGGCGGTCGAGAAATGAATATAGCCATCGGCAAGATCGACAGCCGCGCCGGTGAAACGGCCGGCGCGTTCGGCATCCCGCCATTGGGTCCGCGAGCAGATCTTGTAGACAATCGACATGGCAGACAGTCAGCTTGGGGCCGCGCCAGAGACCTAGACACAACGTTCCGATGAACGGGCGGGCGGCGAGGTGAGACACGCGAATCTATCGGCCGGCCCCGCGGTCTTCAAGCGCCGGATCTCCCGGCCATATCCCGGAAAGGGGTTGTGAATCTGCCTATATTCCTATATAGGTAATAAATCTTGGTGATGGCTTTGTCCTGATTCTTGCCTCAAATCGCCCCGGTCCGGAGGTCTTTATGCTCACCCATGCCCAAGTCTGGAACGCGCTCGATCGGCTCGCCGAGAATGCCGGCCTGTCTGCCTCCGGCCTCGCCAAACGCGCCGGGCTCGACCCCACCAC
>DATMEW010000100.1:0-8223 GCA_035556495.1 Xanthobacteraceae bacterium
GCGGTGGGTGATAGCGATGTGAGAAAGTTGCGGACCCTCGTCGCATATTCCCGCAGTTTTCTGAACACACGATGCGTTGAATACGGTCGCTACTGTGATGCCAACGTCACGGGTGTATTTGTCGGGTGGCGAGGGCGAAACATACAGGCTGTTTCGGGGAGCGATCTGCTTAGTACCGGTCTTTTAGCGCTTAGCTTCTGGGATCGAAAGCGGGAGTCCGAGCGACTGAAAAGCGAAGTGTTGCTCAAGCTGAAAACCATCTCGAAAAGCCTCAAACCCAGGCCCGGGGATTTCAGTTCAAACAAGATGATCGTTCTGGGCCATTCGCTCGGCGGCAATATGCTCGCCTACGCGTTACGGGATCAGATCAAGAATAAGCTCGAGAAGCACCCGTTTGGCCATTATTTTCAAGCTCCTTTAGGAGATCTTGTCGTTCTGATGAACCCGGCCTCGGAGGCTTACAATTGGACGAGTCTGCAGGAGAAAATTGCGAAAAGGGTGGGTCGAAATATAGTTCATGAGGGCAAGGTTCCGTCCGATCGTTTCGAGGAATTTTTTGCGAAAGACCAGCGTCCAAATTACATCTCTCTAACGGCAGCTTGTGATTGGTCTGCTGATGAACTCGTGAAAGAGGCTGCGAAAACGGGGAAAATTGAATGCGATCTTGAAACGAGCAAATTTTTCCCAATGGGGCAGGCGGCAGCATTGAAATGGAGCCCGGAGCAAAATCGAGCCATCGGCCATCTGGACCCGGAGTATGTGCAGATTGAAAACAGAACTGATCTGAAGCCTGGTACACGACGTGTTGGCACGACACACGAGTTTATCGTGAATGAGGGTGCTGGCATCGGCACAGGATTTGCGAATGCAGCCTCTCCCGAATTGTCGCAATGTGACGTAGCGGATGGCTGGCTGACAAAGGCCATTGAAAGAGGTTCCCGCAGGCGGCATTGGGACAGCTACTTCAACGATGGCGTTAAAGATAACATTCTGTGGGTCAGCAGAAAGAAAGGGTATTTTGGGCAATTCCGGCACGGGTTGTCTTTGTCCGGATTTGGTCCGATGGGGCTTCCGTCGATCTCGCCGGCCAGCTCTCCTTTCTGGAATGTCCGAGCGTTTCATTCTGCCATGGAGAAACACGGGAACTATGTTGGATACCCGCTTTGGTGTTCGATCAATCAGCTTGTGCTGGATGACGTCGTTTTAAAGAGCCGCTAGTCACCAGCCGCAGCAGGGGGCAGCCGGACGGGGCTCCAAGATCGGGGCGCGGGCGGCGGGATGGACGGGATAGATTTGGCCGGTTGAGGTCATGGCGGAGAGGGAAGGGATTCGAACCCCCGATACGGTCGCCCGTATGCCTCGCTGGAAGCGAGGTGCTTTAAGCCTCTCAGCCACCTCTCCGCGTCCAGAACTCGCAGGACGCCCCAAGTATGGCAGACGCGGATTAAGAGACCTTGATATGAGCGATCAGCGATTCTGATTGTCGATCAATATGCATTGATGATCTGGGCCCGTGGCTTGGGCGTTTCCTCGCAGGCTTGCCCCATGGTCCGGTTCGCCGGCTGCGGGGATGTTTTTGCCCTGCGCCAATCGTATGTTTAGCGCCGGCTAGTTGCTTCGTGCGCCGCTCGCATTGAGCCCATCCGCCACGCGTCCCTTGATCACATCGACACTTCGCGCGCCATCAAGGTCCGTCAGCTTCTCGGAAAAGCTTCGAATGTCCTCGGCCGACACCTTGCTCACCTCGACCAGCAGGCTGGCGGGACTATAGCTTTCCACGACGAAGCGCTTGATCTGGCCTGCGCGCAGGCCGAGCGTGTGCCGCACGATATCGGCGGTAATGTCACTTACCTTTTCGCAGCCAATCCGGATTGTGCATGCTTGATTGCGGGCGCGATAAGCCTCTTCCAGCGGCTTCACGCCCGCAAGGATGAGCAGGATCACGGCCGTCGATGCGCCGGCGGCAAAGTAGAGGCCGCCGCCTACGGCAAGGCCGATGGCGGCGACCGACCAGATGCTGGCCGCGGTGGTCAGCCCCTTCACCACTTCGTTTCTGAGAAGGATCGAACCCGCACCCAGGAAGCCAATGCCGGACACCACCTGCGCGGCAACGCGCGAGGGATCGAGGACGATGTTGGGATTTTTCGTTGCTTCGGCAAATCCGAACGACGAGACTATCATGAATAGACATGCGCCGACGGAGACGAGCATGTGGGTTCGAATTCCCGCCGCCCACAGCAGCCGCTCACGCTCAAAGCCGATCAAGCTTCCAAAGCCAGCGGCGGCGATCAGTCTCAGCAATGTTTCCCAGTCAGACAACATAACGTGGATCCCCGTTGCCGGCATGAGAGCTCCCATTGAATTCCGGTCGGATCGCAACAGAAAGTGTTTTCTGAAGATTCCGGGAAATTAAAATGTTCCAGGCTGCGAATCTCGCAGCCTGGCCTGCGGCTCTTGACGGTGTTTCAGGCCTGCCTCACAGTCCGTGCCCCACGCGGAAGCTCGCCATGTCGGTCACCTATTACGTCGCGCTCCCGTTCGTGGATTCGGAGGATGGTCCGGCACCCGCTGAGGCGTCGGAGTGCCAGAGTGGGACGCAGGCGGTCCGCCGTGCCGAGGCAATGGCGCGTGATCCGAAGTATGTCGGGGCGGTCGCATTTGCCCGGACGGGCGACCCGGCCTTGGGGGAGTTCGGCGACGCCGAGGTGCTGGCCAGCTTTGGCGACGTGCTGGCCGACCTGAGCAGTCTATAGCTGCCAGCGGCCGGGCCGGGGGGCACCCTGGTTAGCGACGGCGACAGGCACCAGGGACATCTGCTCGCTGATCTAGGAAGCTGGCGGTCGCAGGAACTGCAAATCGATCGTATGGGATTGGTTCTCATCACATGCTTCCTCCATGCGGCGGGTGAGGCCGCAGAAGTTGTCCGCAATGTTGTCGAGCGTTCCCGGAGTAGCCTTATGGGCGGAATTCGAGGGGAAATAACCTACTCCGGGAACGCATCCGTCCATTCCCGGCAAGCCTCGAGATTTTGGTGAAGTTGCCCATGCACATGGCGCATAGATGGGCATTCAACCTCGACTTTTCGAGGCGACTTTATGTCGCGCATCCCGGATACGAGGTTGAGCACCTCCCGGGCGATGGCCGGGGAGGGAAGGGATTCGAATCTCCGCGGAGCTTCGCAGCCCCCGGCTGACGGGGCCGTAATTTGATAATCAATTGATTTTGCTGGTGAAATGGTCGGAGCGAGAGGATTCGAACCTCCGACCCCCAGTCCCCCAGACTGGTGCGCTAACCGGGCTGCGCTACGCTCCGCCATGATGGTTCCCGATCCGACCTGAATCGATCTGGAACGGGTGAAGCTCTAGCGCCCGGATCGCTCCGGTGCAAGGGGAACGCCGCCGGAGAAGGAGCCGGAAATGCGCGATCTGCGACCGGCCTGCTGGCGCTGCCAGCCGGCCGAAGCGGCAATCAGGCCCCATGTCATACCCATGATCATGAAATAATGCCGCCAGTGGTCCGTGTCGATGATCGCACTTTCGATCGCGGTGGCGACAAAGGAAGCGTAGATCGGCAGATAGAGCGACCGCCAGGGGGCCGGGATGAAAGCCGTGCGCAAGCCGTAGATCAGCGTCAGCAGAACCAGCAGGAGATAGCTGAGCCCCGTGATCCAGCCGCCGGACATGAAGGCGTTCAGATAGGAATTGTGGGGGTCTTCGGGAAAGATTTTGGCGAATTGCAATGGGCCGAGACCCCATGGCTTGTCGAGGGCGAGGACCGCGCCAAGAATATGACGGCCGAAACGGCCCTGTTCGCCCATGTCATAGCCCTGGGACAGGCTGGCGCGGGTCTTGAACAGGTCCGCGACGCTGTCGAGCGAGAGCAGAACCACGAGCAGCCCCGCAGCCAGCACCATGATCGTGATGGCGGCCGTCACGATGCGGGTCCGCTGGGCGGACGAGCCGGTGGTGATGAACATCAGGGCGAGGGTGATGACGCCGCCGAACACCAGGACGCCCCAGGCGGCGCGCGAGAAGCTCAGGAAGATGCCGCCTCCGATGATCATGAAGAAGATGCCGTTCACGATCATCTGCCGCAGATTGCCAGCGACGATCCGCTGCATCACCACCAATGCGGGCAACAGCAGGAAGGCGCCCATCACATTCGGGTCCTTGAATGTTCCCCGCGCGCGTCCGTAGAGGGTGAATGTGTCGTGCAGGATGCCGGCATAGCCAGCGATGCCCGTACCGGCCGCGAGGACCCCGGCAACCACGACGCCCCGCGTCAGGGCGGCGAGCCGCTGCTCGGTGTTGGTGCAGAGCGCCAGCGCGAAGGCGATGCAGGTGACGGCAAGATACCAGGAGGTGAGCACCCAGGTCAGGATCGGTTGCGGCAGGCTGAACAGGTCCGCCGAGGCGATGCTGAAGCCCATGTTGATGCAGATCAGCAGGACGACCAGCGGCAGCAGGGCCGGCCGGAAAGCGAGCCCGGTCAGCGCCAGAAAGGCGATGGTGATGAGCGAGAAGAATTCGTAAGGCGAGGGTTCGATGAAGATCAGGCTGCTGGATGCTGCGGTGAGCCAGAGCAGCAGGTTCTGAAGCCGGGTGGCGGACAGGCGCGGCCCGGCCGGGGCCAGCAGCTCCGGCCGGTAGGTCCGCAACTCAGCGGGATAGGCCGCGTCCGTCATCAGTAGGCATTCTCGGTCTTCATCAGCGCTAAGGGCGTTGCGGTGAGAATGTAGAGGTCGAACAGCACCGACCAGTTCTCGATATAGTAGAGGTCGTGCTCGACACGCCGCTGGATCTTCTCCTGGCTGTCGGTTTCTCCGCGCCAGCCGTTGATCTGGGCCCAGCCGGTGATGCCGGGCTTGACGCGATGACGCGCGAAATAGCCGTCCACGGCCTCGTCATAGAGGCGGTCTTCCGCTTTCGCGAGGACCGCATGGGGGCGCGGCCCGACCAGCGACAGGTTGCCCTTGAACACCACGTTGAAAAGTTGCGGCAGCTCATCGAGGCTGGTCTTGCGGATGAAGCGGCCGACGCGAGTGACGCGCGGGTCGCCCTTGGTGACGAGCCGGGCCGCTGCGGCATCGCTTTGATCGACATACATCGAGCGGAACTTGAAGACTTCGATGAGGTCGTTGTTGAAGCCGTAGCGCTTCTGGCGGAACAGCACGGGTCCCTTGCTGTCCAGCTTCACGGCCAGCGCGACCGCGGCCATCACCGGCAGCAGCAAGAGCAGCGCAAGACCGCCGACCAGCTTGTCGAACAGCCATTTCATGACGACGTCCCAGTCCGTGATGGGGCGGTCGAACACGTCGAGCACCGGCAGGTTGCCGATGTAGGAGTAGGAGCGCGGCCGGAACCGCAGCTTGTTGGTATGGGCGGAGAGGCGGATGTCCACCGGCAGCACCCAGAGCTTCTTCAGCATCTGGAGAATGCGGCTTTCCGCCGTGATCGGCAGCGTGAACAGTACGAGATCGACACGGGTGCGGCGCGCGAATTCCACGAGGTCGTCCACCGTGCCGAGCTTGATATGGCCGGCACAGACGAGCGGCGTGCGCTCGTCGCCGCGGTCGTCGAACACGCCGACGATCTTCACGTCGGAGTCCCTTTGGGCTTCGATCGCGTCGATCAGTTCCTCGCCGGACTGCCCCGCGCCGACCACGACGGCCCGGCGCTCCAGCCGGCCCTGGCGCGTCCAGTGCCGCACGAATAGAAACAGCCCGCCGCGGAATGCCGCCAGCGTCGCGAGGCCGGCGACGAAATAGAGGCCGAGCCACAGCCGCGAGACATCGTCTCCGAGCTTGGCGAGGAATGTGGCGCTTGCCACGACGAGGAAGACCACCGACCATGCCAGTGCGAGCCGCACATACTGCCCACCGCCGCGGAACGCCTGAACATGATAAATGTCGACGGCCTGGAACGCGACGACGCTCAGGAGGGCGATGGCGGCGATGAATGCCGGATAGTGCCACTCGACGCCTTCGATGGGCACGAGATACAGCGCATAGACCGCCGCGCCGACGGCGACGATAAGGAGTGCCTCCAGCGCACGGACGATGCCCGCCAGCACGATCGGGGAGAATGCCGGAGAGACCTGCTGCGCGGCAATGGCCAGCGCCGCCGCCGACAGCCGCCGAGGCTCCGATTGGGATTTGGATATGGCCTGTGCCGTCACGGCATTGACCATTGTCCGGGTGTCAAACTCTGCCATACGCCACCACTGCAATTCAGGCTCGAAACGGCCTGTTTTGCCCGCAGGCTAGCCGGCAGACTTCAAAAAAGGGTTAGGACATAGGTTGAAAATTGCGTTGTCAGCACCGGTGCGCGTTTGTCAGTGCCGGTGTGCCATGGCCTCGCTATAGGCCGCGAGAACGCTGTCAACCATGGCGGCGAGGGAGAACGAGGCGCGGATGCGGGTCTGGAGCCGCGCCGTCGAGGCCGCGAGCACATCCGGGGCGGCGAGGGCGCGGGTCAAGGCCTCAGTCAGCGCCGCGACGTCCCCCGCCGGGATCAGCCGCTCGGCCTCGGAGCCGAAAATCTCAGGAATGCCGCCGATCCGGGTGGCGATCAGCGGCATGGCCGCCGCGGCGGCCTCAATCGCGACATAGGGCAGGGAATCGGCTCGTGATGGCATCACAAGCACCCGCCCGAGAGAAAAGCCATGCCGGGCCGGCTGAAAGCCGGCGAAGCGGACATGCGCGCCAAGCCCGAGGCGCGCGACCTGCGCTTCGAGCGCCGCCCGGTCCGGTCCGTCGCCGACCAGGACGAGGCGGACGGCGCGACCGTCGCGGTGCAGGGCGGCGACGGCGTCGATGAGCACGTCCGGCCCCTTGAGGTCGCGCAACTCGCCAACGAAGACGAAATCCGCAGCGTCCGGCCGGGGCGGGACGGGGGAGAATTCCGCTTCCGCCACGCCGTTGTGGACGACGCGAATCAGCCCTTTCGGTACGCCGATCACGTCGCTGAACCGCTGCCGGGCGAAGTCGCTCTCGAACAGGAACAGGCCGGTCCGCGCCATCAGCAGCCGTTCCAGCGTGCCGTAGATGCGGCCCTGCCAGGTGTCCGGCCCGTAATGCAGGGAGCCGCCATGGGGCGTGTAGACTCGCAGGGCGCGGACGAAAGGCGCAAGGCGGGCGACTGCGCCGCCCTTCGCGCCGTGGCCATGCACCACGTCCGGCGACGCGATGCGGATTCGGCGGCTAACCTGCGCGAGCGCGGGGATATCGCCCGGGCCGGGCGCCCGGGGAATGGCGATGCGGGCGATGCCGAGCCTGAGTTGCGGGGCCATCGCCGCCAGCGTCGCTTCGGCGCGCTCGCCGCCCAATGTGGAATCGCAGATGAGGCCCACGGCATGGCCGCGCTCGGCCTGACCGGTTGCAAGGTCCACGACATGGCGGAAGGCGCCGCCCACCGGCGCGCGAAGGATATGCAGGATGCGGAGCGGGCGAGCCGGATCAGGCATCAGAACCAGCGTTCGCCGACTTCGATGGTGTCGCCGGGCCGCAGCGTCGCCAGCGCCGGCAGCGTGGCGCGATGCATCTGGCCGGCGATCGCGCGGGTGACGCGGATGTTCTTGCGGTCCGCCCGCGGCGTATAGCCGCCAGCGATGGCAACGGCGGTTTCCACCGTCATGTTGGCGACGAAGGGATACTGGCCGGGCGCGGTGACCTCGCCGAGGATGAAGAACGGCCGATAGCTCTCGATATCCACGGCGACCAGCGGCTCGCGGATATAGCCCTGCTTCAGGCTGTGGGTGATGGCGGCGGCGAGCTGGTCCTTGGTTAGGCCCCGCGCCTGGATCGGTCCGCAAAGGGGCAGGGTGATCAGGCCCGAGGGGTCCACGATATAGGAGGCGTTCAGGCCCTCCTGCCCGAACACGACGACGCGGATGCGGTCTCCGGCATCGAGGGTATAGGGCTCTTCATAGCTGCCCGCGGAGACCGGCGCGGCATAGGCCGGCGCAGCCTGCACATAAGCCGGGGCCGGCGGTGCGGCATAGGCTGGCGCGGCTGCGACAGGGGCAGCATAGGCGGGAGCTGGTGTCAGCGGCGGCATATAGGTTCCGCCGCCGGCCACCATGGGAGCTGCCGCAGCAACCATCGGCTGGGCGGCCTGATAGGCATAAGGGTCGTAGCCGGGCTGCCCCTGATAGCCGGCATATCCCTGGCCGGCGAAGCTGGAGGCGAAAACCGGAGTCTGTCCCGGCGCCGAGCGAATGGGA
>DATMEW010000101.1:0-27814 GCA_035556495.1 Xanthobacteraceae bacterium
CGCGCGGGCAGCACCGCCATGCAGAGGCGTCCCCGAACGGACGCGCCTATAGCCTTTTCCTGTGGAAAGGGCAAGGGAAGGCCGGCATGACGCCGGCGGCGACACCGACGGCATGCGCACCGCGGGGCAGCATTTCAGCCCTCCGGTTTGGCCATCCGCAGAGGTCCCCGGCCGGGGGCGCGGAACTGTTCCACCAGCGCGATGGCGGCGGCGAGCACCTGGTCGGCATCGAGGGCGCTGGTGTCGATGAGGTGGGCGTCGTCCGCCGCCTTGAGCGGCGCCACGGCACGGGACTGGTCCCGCTCGTCGCGGCGCAGGATATCCTCCAGCACCTCCGCTTCGCTGGCGCCGGCCGCCGGGTTTTCGAGGAAGCGCCGCCGCGCCCGCACCGGTGACGACGCCGTGACGAAAATCTTCACGTCTGCCTCGGGACAGATCACCGTGCCGATATCCCGCCCGTCGAGCACCGCGCCCGGCGGGGTCGCCGCAAAATCCCGCTGGAAGGCGAGCAGGGCCTCGCGCACCTGGGGATGGGCCGACACCAGAGAGGCCGCCTCGCTCACCTCGTGGGCCTTGAGCTTCGCCTCGTCGAACCGGCGCGGGTCGAGGTCCCTGGCCGCAGCCAGAGCCGCGACCGGGTCGCGCGGCGAGGCTCCGGTATCCAGCACCCCGCGCGCCACGGCCCGGTACAGCAGCCCCGTATCGAGATGCCGCAGGCCGTAATGGGCGGCGAGCCTGCGCCCCAGCGTACCTTTGCCCGATGCAGCAGGGCCGTCCACGGCGATAATCATCAGGACCGCCTCATCATTTCAGACGCCTCGCATTTGCAGGTCCGGCCTGCGGTTATGGACATTGCACATAGCCCCGCACCATACCAAGCTGGGATGTGCGATCAGCCGTGCTGATGGATCAGTTAAGATAAAACTATTGGACCTGATCGTGCCGCGACGCCACATAGAAGCTATCCGATGCTGCACCGCAATCGCAGACCGGACGGTATGATTTTGAAGTTCAGGAGACCCCAATGCTCGGTATCGGTGACAAGCTTCCCAGTTTTTCCGTGGTCGGCGTCAAGCCCGGCTTCCACAATCACGAAGAGAACGGCCAGTCCGCCTTCGAGCCGGTGACCCAGGACAGTTTCCCCGGGAAGTGGAAGGTCATCTTCTTCTATCCGAAGGATTTCACCTTCGTCTGCCCGACCGAAATTGCCGAATTCGCTCGGCTCGGCCAGGAATTCGCGGACCGCGACGCGGTGGTCCTCGGCGGCTCGACCGACAATGAATTCGTGAAGCTCGCCTGGCGCCGCGACCACAAGGACCTCACCAAGCTGCCGATCTGGCAGTTCGCGGACACCACCGGCTCGCTCGTCAACCAGCTCGGCATCCGCTCGCCGGAAGGCGTGGCCTACCGCTACACCTTCATCGTCGATCCGGACAACACCATCCAGCACGTCTACGCGACCAACCTGAATGTCGGCCGCAACCCGAAGGACACGCTCCGCGTTCTCGATGCGCTCCAGACCGACGAACTGTGCCCGTGCAACCGTGAGGTTGGCGGCGAGGTGCTCAAGGCCGCGTAACTGCGACCCGTCGCGCCGCTCCGGACCTCCGGGGCGGCTGCGACGCCTCGACGCGGGCGGGTGTATCTCCCTCCACCCGCCCGCGTTCGCATTTCCAGAGTGCTTTCCCGGAGCATGATCGTGCTCTTGCAGAAAGATGAGCGACGGGCCTGACCCAGCGGCGCTGGATTGGACCCTGACGACGAATTTCCCGAGGAATCTGCCATGTCCGCTGTTGAATCTCTCGACGACCTCAAGAATCGCGTGCCCGGCTTCGCAAAGGACGTGAAGCTGAACATCTCCTCGATGCTGTCCGACGAGACGCTGCCGGCGCAGCAGCGCTACGGCCTGTTCCTGGCCAGCGCCATCGCGACCCGGAACGGCCAGGTCGTCCGCGCCTTTGAAACGCTCGCCCGCGCGCATCTCTCGGCGCAAGCGCTCGATGCCGCGCGCGCCGCCGCCGCCATCATGGCGATGAACAACATCTATTATCGCTTCGTCCACCTCGCCGCGAACAAGGCCTATGAGACCAAGCCGGCGCGGCTGCGCATGAATGTCATCGGCAATCCCGGCGTGGACAAGGCCGATTTCGAGCTGTGGTCGCTCGCCGTCTCCGCCATCAACGGCTGCGGCAAGTGCATCGACGCCCATGAGAAGGTGCTGAAGGACGCCGGCGTCACCGAGGACACGGTGCAGACCGCCGTGCGTTTCGCGGCCATTATCCAGTCCTTCGCGGTGGCGCTGGAAGCCGGCGAGGCCGCCGCCGACACCGACGGGCTCGCTGTCGCCGCGGAATAGTCTCCGCCGCCGCCGGAACACGATATCCGAGGCCGCCGCATCCCGGCGGCCTCTTTCTTTTCAGCCGATTCAGCGTGCGAGGTCAGCCGAATTCCGCGCCCAGTTCGCGCATCATCGGCACGAAAGTCGGGAAACTGGTGGCGATGAAGGCGGTGTCGTCCGCCGTCACCGGTGCCTCGCTGGCAAGCCCCATCACCAGCGCCGCCATGGCAAGGCGATGGTCCATATGGGTCGCCACCGTGCCGCCGCCCGGTACACGGCCGGCGCCCTCCACGATCAGGTCGTCGCCCTCGATCCGCGCTTCGACGCCGTTGACGCGCAGCATATCGAGCGTCGCGGCAAGGCGGTCCGATTCCTTGACCCGCAGTTCCTTCAGGCCATTCATCCGTGTCGTCCCTTCCGCAAAAGCGGCGACAACCGCGAGGATCGGATATTCGTCGATCATCGCCGGCGCCCGCGCCGCCGGAACGTCCACGCCGCGCAGCGCCGAGGTCCGTACCCGGATATCGGCCATTGCCTCGCCGCCATCGGCGCGCGGATTCAGTTCCGCGATATCCGCGCCCATCTCCCGCAGGGTCTCGAACAAGCCGGTGCGCAACGGATTGGTCATCACATGGGTGAAGGTCACCTCCGAGCCGGGCAGCAGCAGCGCCGCCGCCAGCGGAAACGCCGCCGATGAGGGGTCCGCCGGCACCGTGACGGATGTCGCCCGCAGTTCCGGCTGGCCGGTCAGGGTGATGCGGCGGCCATGGGCACCCTCGGCGGCGATGACGACCTCCGCGCCGAAATGGGACAGCAGCTTCTCGGTATGGTCGCGGCTCGCTTCGGCCTCGATCACGGTGGTCTCGCCGGGGGCGCAGAGGCCCGCCAGCAGCACCGCAGACTTGATCTGCGCGGACGGCACCGGCGTGCGGTAGATGATCGGCAGCGGGTCCCGCGCGCCTTCCAGCGTCAGCGGCAGGCGGACACCCTCCGCCGCCTGGACGGCGCGCGCGCCGATATGCACCAGCGGATCGAGAATGCGCTGCATCGGCCGCTTGCGCAGGCTGGCGTCGCCATCGAATGTCGCGGTGACCGGGCAGCCGGCCACGGCTCCCATCAACAGCCGGCAGCCGGTGCCGGAATTGCCGAAATCCAGCGGCGCCGCCGGCGTGCGGAAACCGCCGACCCCAACGCCGCGCACGCGCCATTCGCCCGGAGCGATTTGCTCCACCTGCGCGCCGAGCGCCTCCAGTGCCCGGCCGGTGTTGAGCACGTCTTCGCCCTCCAGCAGGCCGGAAATCCGGCTCTCGCCCACCGCCAGCGCGCCGAAGATCAGCGCTCGGTGGGAGATCGACTTGTCGCCGGGAACACGGACTGTGCCGCGAATCGCTCCGGAGCGGCGGGCAACAAGCGGAACGGGCGCTGCGGAATGGCTCAACACGAACCTCGTGAAGTTGAAGGACCGGAATGACACAGGGCCTGTATCACGGACGCCCCCGCCCGTCATCGCGCATGGCTGCGTCACGTGGCTATTGACAGGCGCGGATCAACTCGCCAAACGAGGCACCTCCTTTTTGTACCGGTTTCAGGAACGTCGTCCGTGGCAAAATCCGAACTCGGCACCAAGCGTGTTTGTCCGACCACAGGCCGCAAGTTTTACGATCTGGGCAAGGACCCGGTCATCTCGCCCTATACCGGCGAGATCGTCCCCATCGCCCCGATCACGTCCCGCGCACGGGCCGACGCCGCGCGCGCGGCCAAGGCGAATCAGGAAGATGTGACGGAGACGGAAGACGCCGAATTCGTCTCCCTCGAGGAAGCCGATGCGGAGGCTCAGGGCTCCGGCAAGGCCGCCGTCGAAGTCTCGGCCGACGACGACATCGAGATCGAGGATGACAACGGCGACGATGACGATACTTTCATCGAAGAAGAAGAAGACGGCGATGACGACGTCACCGATATCATCGGCGATGTCGACACCGACGAAGAAAGCTGAAAATCATTTCGCAAAAGGCTTGAGGTCCGGCGCGATCTCGGTCTAAAGGTGTCGCCGGTTTCGAGGTGGATTTCTCTCGCAGCCGGTTTCGACGCGGCGTCCCACCGCCGTGTCGTCGAGGATGGGGCCATAGCTCAGCTGGGAGAGCGCTTGCATGGCATGCAAGAGGTCGGCGGTTCGATCCCGCCTGGCTCCACCAAACTCCCGCTCATCGTCATCGCAGGTTCGGCCGTCATCGGCTTTCGCATCCGCCAGCGACGCATCCCGTCCGCTGGCGCCGACGACCGGCCGAGGCATGACCCCATGCTCCGCAGCCCGCGAGCGGGCCTGATCGCGCCCTGACGGCACCGCGACACCTCCGGCGGAAAGCAGTCTTCGCCTCCGGACCTGGCCGGCGCGCGGCGTCTGCTTGAATTCGTCCGCCCTAAAACCATATTCAGAGAGATCGCAGTCACCGGCGGATGGTCTTCCGGGGGGTTGCGGTCTGAGGCGCCGCAAGGGCCTCGGTCAAAGTCGCTTGAAGAGGACTTTGAGATGTCTAGGGTACCGTCGTTATCCAGTCCGTTTCTGCTCGGCTTCGACGAGATCGAGCGTGCGCTCGACCGCGTCGTGAAGGGCGCGGACGGCTATCCCCCTTACAACATCGAGCGTCTTCCCCGCGAGCCATCACGGCCCGAGCGGTTGCGGATCACGCTGGCCGTGGCCGGCTTCACCCGCGAGCAGCTCGACGTGACGGTGGAGGAGAGCCAGCTCGTGATCCGGGGACGCCAGCAGGACGACAAGACCCGGCACTATCTCCATCGCGGCATCGCCGCGCGCCAGTTCCAGCGTACCTTCGTGCTGGCCGATGGCATGGAGGTGCTGGGCGCCGACCTGAAGAACGGATTGCTGTCGATCGACCTCGCCCGCCCCGAAGCTGAACGGGCCGTGCGCACGATCAGCATCATCGATCGCGATGGAACCTGAAGCGAACCGGCCGCTCATTAGTAAAGGAGTCGAGGGCCATGAACGAGAACACCATGAACCACACCTCTTTCGAGATTTCCCCGCAGGCGCTGGCCGCCCTGGGTGACGGCAAGATCGCCTATGTGAAGGCAATCCGCTCCGAAGACGTCGCAAGGCTGTTTCCGGATGCGCCGGCGCTCGCCCCAGGCCTTCGGCTCTTCACGCTCAATGCCGCGGACGGCACCCCGATGATGCTGACAGACAGCAGGGAAGCGGCGCTCGCAAATGCGATGAGCAACGAACTGGAAACCGTCAGCGTTCACTGACCCCTGTACGATTTCCACGCGAGGGCCCGTCGTCGCCTGCTTCAGAGCCTGGCAGCATCGCTGCCGGGCTCTTGTGCGTGAAGCATCAGAAGCCGTGATCGACCCCCGCGGCGAGCCGTGGTTGGCGGATCACGCGCCGGCGTTTAGCCCACCGTGACGGGTGGCAGCGCCAGCACGGAATAGAGCGCCTCTGCGTCTCTGGACTGGCGAAGCTTCTCGGCGACCTCCGGATCGCGCAGAACACGCGCCACGCGCGCAAGCGCCTTGAGATGGTCGGCGCCGGCGCCTTCCGGCGCCAGCAGCAGGAAGATCAGATCCACCGACTGGCCGTCCAGCGCCTCGAAATCGATGGGGCGTTCAAGCCGGGCGAACATGCCGAACAGCCGGTCGAGCTGGGGCAGTTTGCCATGGGGAATGGCGATGCCGCTTCCGACACCCGTGGAGCCCAGCTTCTCGCGCTGAAGCAGGGTTTCGAACACCACCCGCTCGTCCTGCCCGGTCAGTTCGGCGGCTTTCGTGGCAAGCTCCTGAAGAGCCTGCTTCTTGCCGTTGACCTTCAGGGCAGGAAGGATGGCGTTCGGCGCGACGAGGTCGGTGAGCAGCATGGAACTGATCCGAAGAAAAACAACGACGCTGGTGTAGGGGACGTGTTCCGGCGCATGGCGGGAACCGTGTCATTCGCGTTCCTTACGCGGCCGCGGCGATTTCGGCCGGCTCCCCCAGCTCGGGGGCCAACGGCGGCGGACCATAGGTAGCCGCCCCGGTTCCGTCAATGGCGGGGAATTCACACCGGCGCGACATGATCGGACCGCCCCCCGCCGGCCGCAGCCGCCTGCTTTTCGCGCCGCCGCTGGACCGAGGAGGCGATGCGCATGGCCTCCCGGTATTTGGCAACGGTCCGGCGCGCGATATCGATGCCGGCGCCACGCAGTTTTTCCACGATGGTGTCGTCGGAGAGAATGTTGTCCGCCGCCTCGGCATCGATGAGCTGGCGGATGCGGTGCCGCACCGCTTCGGCAGAATGGGCTTCGCCACCGTCCGCCGAGGCGATCGCGGACGTGAAGAAATACTTCAGCTCGAAGATGCCCCGCGTCGTCGCCATGTATTTGTTGGCCGTCACGCGCGAGACGGTGGATTCGTGCATGCCGATGGCATCCGCCACGGTCTTGAGATTCAGCGGCCGCAGATGCTCCACGCCGAGGCTGAAGAAGCCGTCCTGCTGCCGCACGATCTCGGTCGAGACCTTGAGGATCGTGCGCGCCCGCTGATCGAGCGCGCGCACCAGCCACGTCGCGGTCTGAAGACAATCCGCCAGATAGGTCTTGTCTTCGGTGCTGCGCGCGGTCCTTGCGACCTTCGTATGATAGGTCTGATTGACCAGCACCTTGGGCAGCGTGTCGGTGTTCAGTTCGACCTGCCAGCTTCCATCCGGCAATGGCCGCACGAAAACGTCCGGCACGATCGGCTGCACCGAAGCGGAAGCGAAGGCGAGACCGGGTCTGGGGTCGAGCTGGCGAATCTCCGCGATCATGTCGCGCAGGTCTTCATCATCGACCCCGCACACCTTGCGCAGCGCCGCCATGTCGCGCCGGGCCAGCAGATCGAGATGGCCGACCAGCGCCGCCATCGCCGGATCGAATCGGTTCTTCTCGCGAAGCTGCAACGCCAGGCATTCCATGAGCGTGCGGGCGCAGATGCCGGTCGGCTCGAAGGTCTGAAGAACCGCCAGCACGTTATCGACTTCGGCGCGCGAGGTGCCGAGGCGTTCGGCCGCCTGATCGAGATCGCCGACGAGATAACCGCTCTCGTCCACCAGATCGATGAGATAGTGCCCGATCATCCGCTGCACGGGATCGCTCACCGCCAGCATGAATTGACCGGTGAGATGATCCGCCAGCGTCGTCTCGGCCGAGACGAAAGCCTCCAGATTATAATCGCCGTCCTCGCGGCCGCCGGAGCCCGCCCCGCTCCAGTCCGGCGGGGCCGGCAACGGGTCCGGGTTTTCCTGCCGGGCCGCGCCGCCCGGCTCGTCGGGATAGATATTCTCCAGGCTGGTATCGAGGCGGTCCTCGATGGCGCCCCGGCTGGTCTCCAGGTCCTGCGCCATCCAGTCGCCGTCGGCGGCATCCGACGTGGAGGTGTCGGCCACGCCGTCCGCCTCCGCTCCGTCCGGGAGCGGCGTGCTGTCCGGCTCCGCCCGCTCCAGCAGCGGGTTGCGTTCGAGTTCGCCTTCCACATAGGCGACGAGGTCGAGATTGGAGAGCTGGAGCAGCTTGATGGCCTGCATCAGCTGCGGCGTCATCACCAGAGCCTGGCTCTGGCGGAACTCAAGTCTCTGGCTGAGAGCCATCTGATCCGGCTACAATTGGTCCGTTTCTTGCTTATACGTTTTGCAGGCGAGTGTATAGCCGCCCCGGCGTCGCGCCGGCTGCATGGCTGTCAGGGCCGCCCCTCAGAGGCGGAATTCCTCGCCGAGATAGAGCCGCCGCACGTCCGGACTGTTCACGATCTCCTCCGGCGTGCCTTCCATCAGCACTTCGCCCGAATAGACGATATAGGCCCGGTCGGTGAGGCCGAGGGTTTCGCGGACGTTATGGTCGGTGATGAGCACGCCGATGCCGCGGTTGGTGAGATGGCGCACCAGCACCTGAATGTCGCCCACCGCGATGGGGTCGATGCCGGCGAAAGGCTCGTCCAGCAGCATGTAGCTCGGCCGCGAAGCCAGCGCCCGCGCGATCTCGACCCGCCGGCGCTCGCCACCGGACAGGGCGATGGCGGGGGACTTGCGCAGCCGCGCGATGTTGAATTCCTCCAGCAGCGAATTGAGGTCGTGGTCGCGCCGGCGCGCGTCGGGCTCGATCACCTCCAGCACGGCGCGGATGTTGTCCTCCACCGTCAGGCCCCGGAAGATCGAGGCTTCCTGCGGCAGATAGCCGATGCCAAGCCGCGCCCGCTGATACATCGGCAGGTCTGTGACGTCGTGGCCGTCGAGATCGATGCGGCCGCGGTCGGCCTTCACCAGACCCGTCACCATGTAGAAGATCGTGGTCTTGCCGGCGCCGTTCGGCCCCAGCAGGCCGACCGCCTCGCCGCGCCGCAGGTAGAAGCTCGCGCCGTTCACCACCCTGCGGGAGCCGAAGCTTTTCTCGATGCCATGCACCGCGAGAAAGCCTTCTCCCGCGACGAATTGCGGCGCATAGCGGACGGTGTCCGCACCGGAAGCTCCGCCCCCGCCTGCCCGCGCGGGATCGCCGCCGGGCCGACGCCAGAATCGCTGGCCCGGACGGCCGTTGCGGCGCTGTCCGGTCCGGCCGCCGTTGCGGCCGTCAAGCCATCCAAACAGATTGCTGAAATTCAAACGCGCCTCGCCTGCTCCGGCCTGCACGACCCGTCCGCACTGACCGGCCGGACTGCCGCTCGCCTCTTCCCTGCCGCCTGTCGCATCAGTTGCGGCGGCCGGGCTGGCCCGGCGTTGCGCCGGGCATGCCGCCGCTCGTGGAGAAGACGGCATCGACCCGGCCCGTGCCGCCACGGCCGGCCTCCACCCGCGAGACGCCTGTGGTGAGATCGACCACCAGCCGTTCGCCCCGCAGAACGTCCTCGCCCTTCTGCATGACGACATTGCCGCTCAGGGTCACGGTGTTTTCCCGCATGTTGAACATGCCGGTGCTGGCGGTCGCGGTCTGGTCCTTCTGGATGACGGTGACGCCGCCCTTGGCTTCCAGCAGGCGGATGCGCTGCTGTCCGTTCGGCCCCGGCGTGGCGGAGGGCATGCCGCCCTTGGCGGCGTCATCCTCATAATAGACCACGAGCGAGGCGCAGCGCAGCGTGGTGTCGCCCTGCACCACCTGCACATCGCCGCTGAACGTCGCCACCTTGTCCTTGTCGCGCACTTCCAGCGTGGCAGCGTTGATCCGCACCGGCTCGTCGCGATTCTGGGAGAAGCCCTGCAAGGCGTTGGCCGGCCCCGCCGGCTGGCTCTTGGCCGCCGGCCGGGTGGTCGTCGTGCGGGTCTGCGCCGCAGCGACGGCCGGCACCAGCACGGCCGCAAGGCAGAGGCTCGCCGCGCCGCCCAGCAGCGCGCCCATCGCCGGCCGCCTACGCCGCATCTGTCCTCGCGGCTCGCTCGTCATTTCCTGTGTCCTCCCTCGGCCGCCTCGCCCCGGAACGCGCCCGGCGCCAGCGACAGATTCACGCCGCCCAGGAACCGCACCACATCGCCCGAATCGCTGACCGCCAGCCCGTTAGCGGTCAGGTCCCCCTGAATCATGCGGACCCGCACCGGCCGTTTCGATTCGACGCTGGCGGTGCGGATATTCACCACCGCTTCCTCAAGGCGCCCCTCATAGGCGGGCGATTGCAGGCGGATGTCGTCGGTCAGGGTCAGCATGTCCTTCTTGCTGTCGAACAGGCCGCTGCGGGCGCTGAGATTCAGCACGGCCTTATCCGGCATCTCCACCTTGGCGCGGATGTCGGTGAGTTCGACCATGTCCGGATGGGTCAGATCCTGGGCCGCGGCCTTGGCCACGAATTCATAAGCGCGCGCGTCCGGCGTGAAGCCGGCCAGACGCGGCGATTCCATCTTGATCTTGCTGCCGGAGACGACGAGGCTGCCGAGATCGAGGCCCGACAGCCCGGTGAGCGCCCGCAGCGGGTTGAACCACGACACCAGCGCCACCACTGCAAGGCCGCCCACCACCGCCGCGGGAATGCCGCGCCGCAGCCAGCGCACGATCCGGCTGTGGCGGCGCGCGGCGCGAAAGCCGCGCGCGCTGGCGCGGTCCGGCCGGCCGGAAGGATGGGCATGAGCGTGGGTCAATCGTCAGCCGTGGGGTTGCGTAAGGTTGTTTTTATCCGGGCAGCGCGCGGCCGGCCTGCACCAGCCGGCTCCGCCACCAGATCGTCATCATTGTAGTCGCTCGCAAGGCCACCGTCGCCCCCCAATGTGGCAGGGACAGGACGAGGCACGGCGGGAGCCGTGCGGCCGTTCCCAGGCAACCGCTTTCAGGCGATCGCTTCAGGAATGAGCGAAAATATCCTGCTCCGCCCAGCCGGCGAGATCGAGCCGCGCCCGGTGAGGCAGGAAATCGAAACAGGCGCGCGCCAGCTCCGCACGGCCTTCCCGCGCCAGCATGACGTCGAGCCGCTCCCGCAAGGCATGAAGATAGAGCACGTCGGACGCAGCATAGACGAGCTGCGCCTCGGTGAGCGTTTCCGCGCCCCAGTCCGACGACTGCTGCTGCTTGGACAGATCCTGGCCGATCAGCTCCCGGACGAGATCCTTGAGGCCGTGGCGGTCGGTATAGGTGCGGGCGAGGCGGGAGGCGATCTTGGTGCAATAGACCGGGGCCGGCATCACGCCGAACGCCCGGCACAGCATGGCGAGATCGAACCGGCCGAAATGGAAAATCTTCACCACCGCCGGATTTCCCAGCAGCGCCGCCAGATTCGGGGCGGAGGCCGCATCCGCGCCCGCGGGAATCTGCACCACATCCGCGGTGCCGTCGCCGGGGGAAAGCTGCACCACGCAGAGCCGGTCGCGATGCAGATCGAGCCCCATCGTCTCGGTGTCGATGGCGACGGAACCGGCGCCGTAGCGGGACAGATCGGGCAGATCGCCGCGATGCAGACGGATGGTCATGGCTAAGCGGCACCTACGGGCAGACCCGGCGGACGATCCGGGCAGGCTCGGGACCTGAGGCAGGTCACTCGGGCAAGTCACGCGGGCAGGTCCGACGGTCGGGTCTGATCTTCGGGAATGGTGCCCAGGAGAGGACTCGAACCTCCACCTCTTGCAAGACTGGTACCTGAAACCAGCGCGTCTACCAATTCCGCCACCTGGGCATGGGGCGATTACCTATGGGGCGGCTTACGCCTTGTCAAATCGTATGTTTCAGGGCCTATAGACCCCAGCATCGATGTCCCCTTGTCACGGCCGGCAGACATGACCCTTCAGCCTTTCCAGCCCGCTTCGGAAACTCTCGTCACCGTATTCGGCGGTTCGGGGTTCCTCGGACGGCATCTGATTCGCGCGCTGGCGCGGCGGGGCTATCGCATCCGGATCGCGGTGCGCCGGCCGGAACTGGCGGGTTTTCTCCAGCCGCTCGGGCGCGTCGGCCAGATTCATGCCGTGCAGGCGAATCTGCGCCATCCGGGCTCCGTCCAGGCCGCGATGCGCGGTGCGGATGTCGCCGTGAATCTCGTCGGCATTCTGCACGAGACCGGCCGGCAGACTTTCGACACGGTGCAGAGCGTGGGTGCGGACATCATCGGGCAGGCCGCGACTGCCGCCGGCGCGCGGCTGGTTCATGTGTCGGCGCTGGGCGCGGACGCAGGGTCCGCGTCCGCCTACGCCTGCACCAAGGCCGCCGGCGAAGCGGCCGTCCTGGCCGGGCGGCCCGACGCGGTCATCTTTCGGCCGTCGATCATGTTCGGCCCCGACGACACCTTCTTCAATCGTTTCGCGGCGCTGGCGCGGTTCTCGCCGTTCCTTCCGCTGATCGGAGGGGGAACAACCCTGTTCCAGCCGGTCTTCGTGGGAGACGTCGCCGCGGCGGTCGCCGATGCGGTGGACGGCAAGGCGATGGCGGGGACGATCTACGAACTCGGCGGCCCCGAGACACGCTCGTTCCGCGAACTGATGGAATATCTGCTGGCGACCATCGAGCGTCGCCGCCTGCTGCTGCCGCTGCCGTTCGGCCTCGCAAGCGCCGTTGCCGGCGTGCTGCAATATCTGCCCGGCAGACCGCTGACGCCGGACCAGGTGGCGCTGCTGCGCACCGACAATATCGTCTCGGACGATGCGTTGCGGGAGGGCCGCACGCTGTCCGCCTTCGGCATCGCGCCCACCACCATCGAGGCGGTGGCGCCGTCCTATCTCTGGCGCTTCCGCAAGACCGGCCAGTTCCGCGACAGCATCGCCTGAACCGCCGGCATCGCGCTTCGCACCGGGACCGCTTACCCGAGACCGATGGCGAGACCGATCAGGCCCAGCGTGCCGACGATGATCCGCCACCATGCGAACAGCCCGAAGCCGTGGCGGCTGACATAATCCAGCAGCGTGCGCACCACGATCACCGCCGCGATGAATGACGTGACGAAGCCGATGGCGACGAGCAGCGTATTGTCCGCCGTCATCTGCCCGTGGCTCTTGTAGAGATCATAGGCGAACGCCCCCGCCATGGTCGGCATGGCGAGGAAGAACGAGAACTCGGCGGCCGAGCGTTTGTCCGCCCCGAGCAGCATGGCGGAAACGATGGTGGCGCCGGAGCGCGACACGCCCGGAATCATCGCCAGGCACTGAGCGAAACCGATCGCCAGATAGGTGCCGAGCGGAAAGCGCGTGGCGTCCCTGAATCGCGGCCGCAGGTCCAGCGCATCGACCCAGAGCAGCACGGCGCCGCCGACGATCAACGTGAAACAAACCACCCAGGGATTGAACAGCACATCCTTGATGAAGCCATGGGCCAGCGCGCCGATCACGGCTGCCGGCAGGAAGGCGATCAGCACGCCGATCACGAAGCGCCGCGCGGCCGGATCGCTGAAGACGCCGCGCGCGATCGCCCAGAGCCGGGCGAAATAGACGGAGAGAATCGCAAGGATCGCGCCGAGCTGGATCAGCACCACGAAGGTCTTGCCGAAATCGGCGTCCTCGAAGCCGAAGAACTGGCTGATGAGCAGCAGATGGCCGGTCGAAGACACCGGCAGGAACTCGGTCAGTCCCTCGACGATGCCGAGGGCGAAAGCCTTGATGATATCCGGCAGCATGGAGGACCTTTCGGAAGGCGGGTAACGGCACGCGCGGCGGGCGCAACCGGCGCGCGGCGAATCGCCGACCCCGGTCGTCATCCACCTTGCTCACGAAGGGTTAACGTCCGTTAGCCATGGTGTCGCGGAACAGCCGATATCCGGTTTCGCTCCCTTGCCATCGCGCCTGCGATGGCGTCCCCATTTCGGCCACATCCAGCCTGCTATGCCTCGGTCCATGCCGTCACTGTTTCATCATCCGTTCTGTCCGCATTCCCGCTTCATCCGCCTCGCGCTGGGTGAGTATGGGATCGAGACACGGCTGATCGAGGAACGCATCTGGGAGCGGCGCGAGGATTTCCTCACGCTCAATCCGGCCGGCACGCTGCCGGTGCTGGTCGAGGAAGGCCAGCCCCCGGTGCCCGGCGCGACGATCATCGCGGAATATCTCGACGAGACCCAGGGCATCGAGCGGCGCGAGGGCCGGCTGCTGCCGCCGGACCAGGGCGGACGCATCGAGGTGCGGCGACTGTCGAACTGGTTCAACGACAAGTTCTTCACCGAGGTCAGCGGCCCGCTGACGATGGAGCGATTCTTCAAGCGGCAGATGCCGAGCCATGCCGGCGGCGGCCCGCCCGACACCGAATGGCTGCGCGCGGCGCGCACCAACATCCGCTACCACATCGCCTATATCGGCTGGCTGGTGCGCCGGCGCGATTATCTGGCCGGCGAGCGGCTCACCTATGCCGACCTCGCTGCCGCGGCGCATCTGTCCGCCGTCGATTATCTGGGCGACGTGCCCTGGAGCGAGGATGAAATGGCCAAGAGCTGGTATGCGCGGGTCAAATCGCGCCCGTCGTTCCGCGCGCTGCTCGCCGAGACGGTGCCCGGCATTCCGCCCTCCACCACCTACGCCGACCTCGACTTCTGAACGCCGGCCCGCCGCCGCCAGCATCATTCGAATTCAGCCACCGCCGCCAGCATCCGCTCGATATCCTCCGGCCGCGACAGACGGTGATCCCCGTCCTTGACGAGGCTGAGCACCACATCGTCGCGCGCGATGCGGGAGACCAGTTCGACCGCATGCTCCCACGGCACGTCCTCGTCCTTGACGCCCTGAAGAATACGCACCGGACAGCCCGGCTCGATCAGCCCGCCCATCAGCAGATGATCCCGGCCATCCTCGATCAGCGCCCGGGTGATCGGGTAAGGCGCTTCGCCATAGGCCGAGGGCCGCATCCAGAAACCATTCGTCTCGATCTCGCGGCGCTGTGCTTTCGTGAAGCGCTTCCACATCAGTTCTTCCGTGAAGTCCGGCGCGGGGGCGACCAACACCATGCCGGCGACATGCGCGGCGTCAGCACCGCCGCGCCGCGCCAGCGCGCGGGCGAGCAGCAGGGCGATCCAGCCGCCCATCGAGGAGCCGACGAGGATCTGCGGCCCGCGCGCATGAGCGTCGAACACGGCGAGGCTGTCCGCCAGCCACTGGCCGATGGTTCCGTCCTCGAACCGGCCGTCCGATTCGCCATGGCCCGAATAATCGAATCGTAGGCAGGCGCGGCCCTGCGCGGCGGCCCAGTCGTCCAGCGCCGCCGCCTTGGTCCCCAGCATGTCGGACTTGAAACCGCCCAGCCAGACGATGCCGGGTGCTGCGCCGGCGCGGGCGCGCACCGCCAGCCGGTGCGGCGCGCCGCCGGTTACGACATCCAGAAACTGGAGATGGGAATCGTTCATGTCCTGCATCGGCCGGTCCGGGTCAGCGCCCGGTCCCCTGTTGCTGAATGAAATCCGCTGCATGGTCGCGGGTCATCGTTCCACGCCTTTCCCGCAGCGCCGGATCACAATACCCCGAAGACCGGTGCGAGGCTTTCGCGATCATGCTCTAAAACTCACACTCGATTCGCGTCGTAGTGATTCGCGTCTTTCCGCCTCTCACTATCAGGGCCCGCCGTGATCCGCCGCACTCCTTCCGCCCTGCCGGCAGCCCGGCTCCGGAGGTTTCCCGCCGCCCGCATGCAGCCGCATGCCGGGACTCGCCGATGAGGCCCCCGCCCGTCGCGACAACCGCGCCCCACGGCAACCGCAGCACCTCGAGGACAGATACCGGGGTCGGCGCCTCCGATCCGGTCGAATTCGCCGCGCTGCGGAACGCCACGGTGCTGCAAATCCTGCCGTCGCTGGCGGAAGCGGATGCGCGGGCCGCGGTCCGCATCGCCGGCGCGCTCGTGGACGCCGGCGCCCGCGCCGTCGTCGCGGCGCGGCTGGGGCCGCTGCTGCGGGAATTGCGGGCGCTGGGCGGGCGCTGGGTGCCACTGGCCGAAACCGGGTTTGGTCCGTTCGCCCTGCCGTTTTCCCGCCGGCGCAACCGGCGCATCCTCGCCGATCTCATCGCCGCCGAGCAGGTCGACCTGATCCATGCGCTGACGCCGGCATCCGCGGTGCTGGCAGAGCCGCCGCGGGCCGCGGCCGGACTGTTGCTCACCTCCATGGGCCGCGCCGCGAACGAAAGCCGGCTGCCCTGGCGGGAGCGGGCGGAGCGCCGCCACGCCGCAGCATTCAGCCATCGCCTGATCGCCTCCTCGATTTTCGACGCCGCCGCCGTGATCCGCGAACAGGATCTCGATCCGGACCGGCTGGTGGTCGTGCCGCGCAGTGTCGATACAAGACGGTTCGATCCCGCCGCGGCCGCCGGCCGCGTCGCTTCGCTCCGCAACACCTGGCGCGTGCCGCCGGCCGACCGGGTCATTCTCGTGCCGGGCCGCGTCGCCGCCTGGAACGGCCAGCATGTGGCGCTGGACGCTTTCCGCATCCTGCTGGACCGTGGCCTGCGCGACGCGACGCTGGTGATCGCCGGGGAGACCGACAGCGAGCCGGCCTATGTCCGCGCCCTGCATCGCCAGATCCGGGCGCTGGAGCTGGACCATGTGGTCCGCATCGCCGGCCATTGCGCCGACATGCCGGCCGCGATGGCCGCCGCCCATGTGGTGGCGGTGACCGCGCTGGAGGCCCCGCGCCACGGCCGCGCCAGCGCCGAGGCCCAGGCGATGGGCCGCCCCGTGGTGACCAGCGCCGCCGGCGCTTTGCCCGAGCATCTCGTCGCGCCGCCCCGGATCGCCGCAGACCTGCGCACCGGCTGGGTCGTGCGGCCGGGCGATCCGGACGATCTGGCGGAGGCGCTTGCCGCGCCGCTGGCGCTGGACCCTACCGCCTATGACGCCCTCTCCGCCCGCGCGCGCCAGTTCACGGACTATATGTTCTCGCCCGCCAGCACGGATCTCGCGACGCTCGCGGTCTATGCCGCCATGCTGGAGACACAGGTTCAGGACCGCTGACCCGGGCCGCGGAAGCGGCTCCGCCCATATGGAAACGGGAAATTTCCGGCGCGCGGGGGCAACGGTCATCAGCAATTTGCCCGCATGCCGTTGCCGCACGGCCGGATATGTTGACCGGATATGTTGACTTGGACCCGGTTTGTCCCGATCTTCCGCATGCTGCCAAGGTCGCTCGCGCATGACGCCACCCGGCCGACAGCGGCATTGTTTCAACATTGCAGGAGATCACCACCATTCGTCGCCCGATGAGAGCCCCGCTGCCCGTCCAGAAAGACGGTCCGCGCGTCAACGATGAGATCCGCGTCCGGGACGTCCAGTTGATCGACCAGGACGGCGTGAACCGCGGCGCAACGCCGATTCAGGACGCGCTGGCTTTGGCGCAGGAAGCCGGGCTCGATCTCGTCGAGATCGCTCCGAATTCCGTGCCGCCGGTCTGCAAGCTGCTTGACTATGGCAAGTACAAGTATCAGGCCCAGAAGAAAGCCGCCGAGGCCCGCAAGAAACAGCATGTCGTCGAGGTCAAGGAGGTCAAGCTTCGGCCGATGATCGACGACCACGACTATAACGTGAAGATGCGCGCCATGGAGCGCTTCTTCGAGGAAGGCGACAAGGTCAAGGTGACGCTGCGCTTTCGCGGCCGCGAGATGGCGCATCAGGAACTGGGCTTTAAGCTGCTCGACCGCGTGAAGACCGACGTGAACACGATCGCCAAGGTGGAGCAGGACGCCAAGTTCGAAGGCCGCCAGATGATCATGATCCTGGCCCCGCGCTGAGCCGGCCGCCGCTCTTCCTTATCAAGATCAGCAGATAAAAAGGCCGGGCGAACTGCCCGGCCTTTTCATTCGGTCTGTGACGCGCCCGCCGAAGGGCGGCGGCGTCAGGCGCTGTGGGCGAGCGTCAGGCCGCCGCGGTTGCCGCGCGACGGCTGGGGCGCATCCGCTCCATAACCGGCCAGCACATTGGTGCCGACCGTCCACGGCTTGTTCGCGCCGCTGACGATGCTGACGAGCTGCGACAGCGGACAGGCTTCGATGGCCTCGCGCGGGCGCGAAACGAACAGATCGGCGTGATACAGGCCCTGCCGCTCGTGGTTGACGGTATCGATGCCGCGCGCCTCGACGGAGGCGACCGTCGCCAGCATTTCCTCGCGATCCGCGAAGCGGCGCTGAACGAAGGTGGCGCCTTCGAACTTCTCGGTTTCGAGCCCCAGCCCCTCGAGCGTCTTCTGGATCTCGTCGAAGGGGAACATCCGGATCACGAAAGACACGACCCATGGCTTGCGCGCCGGGTCCGTGAAACGGGCGATCCGCGCAAAGGTCTTTTCGGAGATATAGCCGATGGAGCCCGTCGAAACGATGAGATCGACATCCGCCAGCGCCTTGATCTGCGCCGGGCTCGGGTCGTCCTCCTCGAAATTGATGGCCATGCCGAGATCGACCGAACCGCAGGCCTCGGCATAGGTCACCGCATTGACGGACACGTCATGACCGATCACGCGCACGCCAGCGTTCTTCGGCCATGACTTGTAGAACGCGCGGTCGAGTTCGAGCACCTCCTCGCTGTCCAGCACCTGGAGGGCGGGCGCCGTATAGCGTTGCCGCAACGCCTCATAGTCCAACTGATATTTCATCAGGGCGCCGTTCACCCCGTAGGAAGCGCCGAGATCGAGGACTGTCACAGGGCCGCTCTGACTCTCGGAGCGTGCTTGAATGATCTGATTGAAGATCGGCTGCGCAAGATGAGGAATAATATAGTCCAGCTCACCTAGATATTTGAAGTAATCGCGCGGGTCTTTTGAGTCATACAGCCGATCAAAATTCGATTTAGTCTTGTTGATTACTGTATAGTTTTGTTTATCTTTCATCCAGACGTCGCTCCGTTTTCTAAGGGGAGGCCAACCGATATTGGCTCCCCCGAAAACTAGGCCCCGATCAACCATGAGGCAACAGCGAAGCGTGTTGCCTGCTTCAATATGTCGCCCGCGCAATATCTGCGACTTTTTGTCGCGAATTGCCGTTCAGCCCTGCGCGGGAAGCGTTTCCAGCGCGGCGATGTCCGACAGGAGGCTGCTCGCCACCGTCAGCTTGGACACCGTCAGGCCGGCGGCGAGGATATCGACAAAGGTGGTTCGCACCCGTGCGACCCGGGATTCGTCGGCCTGGGCCCAGCTCTCCACGGACTGTCCGGGCGTTGTGAGGATTGCCGCCGCAAGCCGCCGCACCGCCGCGCCGATGGCGTCCAGCGCATGGTCCAGCGCCAACCGGTCGAAATAGTCCTCCGGGGCAATCCCCGCCGCAGCGGCGGTCACGGCCGGCAACTGGAACAGCCGCTCCAGCGCACGATAGACGGCCGCGGCCTCCGCCACCGAGCGGCTCGTGCGATCCGCCACCCAGACGATGTCCGGCGCGGACGCCAACGCCGGCAGATGGGTCAGCCGCCGCGCGAGGTCCACCGGGATACCGGCGGCTTCGAGGGCACCCTGATCCTCCGCAAGCGCGGCGCGCTCGTCCTGCGTCAGAACGGTGTCGAGAGTCCGGGTCGCCTCCGCGATACCGGCGCGGAAGTGATCGACGACACCGGCGAGGCCGCGCTTCAGCCCGGCATGGCGCAGGAACCAGACCAGCCGGTCCAGCAGCAGATCCTGCACCCGGATGAACAGCCCGAGCTGGACATCACCCGAGATCCTGTTGTCGAGCGCCTCGATTCCGGCATTCAGCCCGTCGAGCTCATAGCTGTCCTGAACGGCGACGAAAGCCGCCGCGACATCGGCCGGCGTCGCCCCGGTCTGATCCCTCATCCGCGTGACCAGCGCCGGCCCGCCGCGATTGATCATCTGATTCGAAAGCTGCGTCGCGACGATTTCCCGGCGCAGGCGATGGTCTCCGACGGCATCCGGAAAGCGCTGGCGGATCGCCTCGGGAAAGTAGGCGTCCAGTTCGCGCGCCAGATAAGGGTCGTCGGGCAGGACCGATTCTTCCAGGTCGTGGCTCAACGCCAGCTTGGCATAAGCCAGCAGCACGGCGAGTTCCGGCCGCGTCAGCGGCGCATGGCGCCGGCGGCGCTCGCGCAGTTCGGCATCGTCGGGCAGATATTCAACAGCGCGGTCCAGCAGGCCGCGCTGTTCCAGCGTCTGCATCAGGCGCTGGTGGAAACCAAGCTCCGCCGCTCCGCGCGTCTGCGCGCGGGACAGCGCCAGCGTCTGGTCGTAGTTGGTCCGCAGCACGAGCGCGGCCACTTCATTGGTGAGACCGGCCAGCAATTCGTCCCGCGCCGGCCGCGTCAGCGCGCCGCTACGTTCCGGAATGGCAAGGGCGATCTTGAGATTCACCTCGACATCCGACGTGTTCACGCCGGCGGAATTGTCGATGGCGTCGGTGTTGAGCCGCACGCCGCCGCACGCCGCCTCGATGCGCCCACGCTGGGTCATGCCGAGATTGGCGCCTTCCCCGACCACCTTGCAGGCAAGGTCCCTGCCGGCGATGCGGATGGCGTCGTTGGTGCGGTCGCCCACGCTCTCGTCGGTTTCGGTGGAGGCGCGCACATAGGTTCCGATGCCGCCGAAGAACAGCAGATCGACCGGCGCCTTGAGAATGGCGCTCATCAGCTCCTGCGGCGTCATCCGCGCGGCGGTCAGGCCCAGGACCTCGCGCACCTCGGGCGACAGCGCGATATCCTTGGCGCTGCGCGGAAACACGCCGCCGCCGGCGGAGATCAGCGCCTTGTCGTAATCCTGCCAGCTCGACCGCGGCAGATCGAACAGCCGCTTGCGCTCGGCAAAGCTCGTCGCGGGATCGGGATTCGGATCGAGGAAGATGTCGCGGTGATCGAAAGCCGCGACCAGCCGGATGGTGTCCTGGCGCAACATGCCGTTGCCGAACACATCTCCCGACATGTCGCCGACGCCGACCACCGTGAAGGGCGTCGTGGCAACATCGATATTCATCTCGCGGAAATGCCGCTTGACCGACTCCCATGCGCCCCGTGCGGTGATGCCCATCTTCTTGTGGTCGTAGCCGGCGGACCCGCCGGAGGCGAAGGCGTCGCCGAGCCAGAAGCCGCGCGCCTCGGCGATAGCGTTGGCGGTGTCGGAAAAGGTCGCGGTGCCCTTGTCGGCGGCAACGACGAGATAGGGGTCGTCACCATCATGCCGCACCGTGTCCGGCGGCGGCAGGATCGACCCGTCCGGCAGGATGTTGTCGGTAAGATCCAGCAGCGCGCCGATGAACAGCTTGTAGGTCGCAACGCCTTCGGCCTGCGCCACGTCCCGTGCCGCGCCGGCGGGAATGCGCTTCGGCACGAAGCCGCCCTTGGCGCCGACCGGCACGATGACGGCATTCTTCACCTGCTGGGCCTTCACCAGCCCAAGCACCTCGGTGCGGAAATCCTGCGGCCGGTCGGACCAGCGCAGGCCACCACGCGCGACCTTGCCGAAACGCAGATGCACGCCCTCCACGCGCGGCGAATAGACGAAGATCTCGTAGAGCGGGCGCGGCAGCGGCAGGTCGTCGAGCTTGCGGCTCTCGAACTTGATGGCGATCTCGGCCCGGGGCTGGCCGTCTTTGCCAAGCTGCCAGTAGGTGGTGCGGATCGCCGCCTGCACGGCGTTGCGCATGCGGCGCAGGATGCGATCCTCATCGAGGCTCGCCACATCCGCCAGCGCCGTCTCGATGGCCTCGGTGATGGCGGCTTCCGCCTCCGCGCGCTCCTCTGCCGTGCCCTGCCGGTGCGGATCGAACCGCGCATGAAACAGCTTCACGATCTGCGTCGCGATGGCCGGATGATTCCGCAGCGTCCCCCAGACATAATCTTGCGAATAGGAAATGCGGGCCTGACGGAGAAACCGTGACAGCGCCCGCAGCAGGGCGACATCGCGCCACTGAAGCCCGGCCTCCAGCACCAGCGCGTTGGTGCCGTCGTTTTCCGCGCCGCCGCTCATGACGACGAGAAACGCCGTTTCGAGGTCGGCCTGCCGTTCGTCGAAGGCGCTGCCGTCCCGCGCCGGCTCCAGCAGCATGTCGTGGAACCAGAAGCCGGCATCGTCGCCACCATCGCGCGCCGCCGTCGCGATATGATGGGTGCGCTCGTCGATGACGCAGAAGCCGAGATTCTCCAGCACCGGCACCCGTTCCGACAGCGGGATCGGCCGTGCATGGCTCCAGATCTTGAGGCCGATGCCGGAATCCCCTGCGCGATCCCGACGATAGAAATCCACGCCGAAGGGCCGCGCCTGCGACAGCCCTTCCATCATGCGGATATCCGCGATGGCGGTCTGCGCCGCATAGCGGTCCTGATATCCTTCCGAAAAGGCTTCGCCATAGCGGGCCAGCAGCACCGTCGCGCGCCCCGGATCGTAGGCGTCACGCAGCAGGCCCGACAGGCTGTCAGCCCATGTCCGGATGATGGCTTCGACAGACTGTTCGAGTGCCTCCCGCGCCGGCTCGGGAAGCAGGTCGCCATGGCGGGCGACGATATAAACGATCCGCACCAGCGGGCCTTCCGTGAAGAACGGCGTGAAGGTGCTGATCCTCCCGCCGTAGGCGGCCGCCAGCATGTCGCCGATGGCGGCGCTGGTGCGGCTGTTGTAGCGCTCGCGCGGCAGATAGACGAGGACCGCCACGAAACGGTCGAACAGATCCCGGCGCGGCAGCACGCGCACGCGCGGCCGCTCGTCGAGCTGCATGATGGCGAGAGCGTGATCGTAGAGCTGGTCGCCGTCGATCTGGAACAGCTCGTCGCGCGGATAATTGTCGAGCACATTGGCGAGCGCCTTGCCCGAATGGCTGTCGGGCGTGAAGCCAGCCCGTGCGATCACCGCGTCGGCCTTGCGGCGCAGATAGGGAATGTTGCGCACCTGCCGGGTATAGGCGGTCGAGGTGAACAGGCCGACGATGCGGGTGTCGCCGATCAGGCGGCCCGTCTCGTCGAAACGCTTGATCGCGATGATGTCGAGATAGACCCGGCGATGCACCCGCGAACGCATGGCCGCCTTGTTGACCATCAGCAACTGCGGCGCGTCGAGCAGCGCGCGGATATCCGCCGTGATCGGAATGGTGTCGTCGCCCCTGCGCATCGCCCAGGTCTCGGAGGCGCGCATGATGCCGAGCGCGCCCTGCTCCACCGGCACGATGGTGCCGCCGTCAGGCGTGATGGCGTAGTCGCGGATGCCGAGGAAGGTGAAGTTGTTGTCGGCGAGCCAGTCCAGAAACTGCACGGCCTCAGCCAGCTCTCCCGCCGGCAGCGGCGGCGGCGCCGTCTTGAGCGCGGCAACGGTGCCGTTGATTCGCGCCAGCATGGCCGGCCAGTCGGCGACCGCGACCCGCACCTCTCCGAGCACCGTGTGCAGACCCGCGACGATCCGCGCTGCCCGGTCCTCGTCGTCGATGCGCGGCAGATGGAGATGGATCAGGCTTTCACGCTTCGCGCCCGGCACGGCCGCGCCATAGCCTGTGACGGTGCCCGCCGCGTCCCGCGCCACCATCAAAACCGGATGCGCCACCAGCAGGACATCCAGTCCCCGCTCTGTCAGCTCGGCCAGCACGGAATCGAGCAGAAACGGCATGTCGTCGTTGACGATCTCCAGCACGGAGATTGCCGCGAGCGGCGGGGCATCGGGGCCGGACCCGGCAACACGGAGAGGGGCCTCCAGCAGGATGCGCGGCGTCTGCGCCGGACGTTCCTGGAGATGGACCCAGGCCCGCACCGCCAGCGCCGCGATGTCCTGCGCGCTCAAGGGCAGCAGATCCTCTGCCGCGCTATGTGCAAACAGCGTAGCTACGAAATCCGCCGGCAGGGTGCGGTCCACGCCGGTGGCGAGGCGGCTCGCCTCCGCGATTCGCGGCTCGACCGGATTCAAGCTGCCTGCGGCGGTGGTCTGATCCATTCCGGTCTCTCCATTCGGGGCCGCGGTGCGGCCCGTCTATCCGTTGACCGCCGCGACGAAGGCGGCCAGCTCGGTGTTGAACCGTTCCGGCGCTTCCATGAAGGGCGTGTGACCGACGCCCTCGTAGAGCGACAGCCGCGCCCCCGGCACCACCGCCGCGGTGCGTTCCCCCAGTACCGGCAGAATGATCGCATCTTCCGCGCCATGGGTGACGAGAACCGGAACGGTCAGGGCCGGCAGCAGGTCGCCCGGATTATGACTGCGTTCCTTGATGAGCGCATGACGCACCGCAAGCGGCACCATCATATTAACGGCGAGCAGCCGCTCGTAGTCGTCCTGGGCGGGCTGGCGGGCCATGCAGCCGCGCACGAAGGCCCGCGTCGCCTCGATATGGTCCGCCAGATCCTCGGTCAGCATGGCGGCGAGATGCCTGCGCTCCGGCCCCGAAATGTCCGGATCGTTGCGGGTCACCGCGCCGACGAAATTGATGCCGGCGATCCCGCTTTGGTCATGGAAGCGGAGGTAATCGGTGATGACCCGGCCCGAATAGGACCAGCCGACAAGCACGGGCCGGACCAGCCCCGCCGCCGCCATCGCCGCCGCGACATCGTCGGCCCAGCGCCGGTCGTCGGCATAGGCGGCGGCCTCCAGCGGCTTGTCGGAAAAGCCGTGGCCGCGCAGGTCGATCGCCGCCATGCGGAACCGGGCCGCAAGAACCGGGTCCTTTAACTGTTGCCGCCAGGCGAGATGGCTCTGGCAGATGCCGTGCAGGAACAGGATCGCGGGGCCGTCCGGGTTGCCGGTGACCACGCCGCGCAGCCGGACCCCGTCCGGCGACCGCGCCTCGAATGGCTCAAGGTTCCCCATCGCCGCCTCGTCCCGGTCTGCCGTCACGCCAGCTCTCCCCCATGCTTCGCGTTCTCTGGTATAGCCGATCGATGCCGAGATGTTCCATGCGGGCCCTGCGCCCGGCCGCCGCCCTGTTCCTGTCCCTCGTTCTGGCGCTGCCGGCGGTGCCGGTGGCGGCGCAAGGCGGCCCCCAGCTCGAATCGCCGACGATTCACGACAGGATTCCGCCCGCCGTCCCCGTCGCCTCCAAAGGCGGCATGGTCGTGGCGCAGGAGGCCCGCGCGGCGGAAATCGGCGCGGACATCCTGCGGCGCGGCGGCAACGCCGTGGACGCCGCGGTCGCAGTCGGCTTCGCCATGGCGGTGACTTACCCCCGCGCCGGCAATATTGGCGGCGGCGGCTTCATGACCATCCATCTCGCCGCCCCGAACATCCAGACCACCATCGACTATCGCGAGACCGCCCCGGCGGCCATTACGCGCGACAGCTTCCTTGCCACCGACGGCGAGGCCGATCCGTTCAAGTCCCGCCATTCGGCGCTGGCGATCGGCGTGCCGGGCACCGTCGCCGGCCTGGTGATGGCGCTCGAACGCTACGGCTCGGGTAAATTCGGCCTCAGCGACCTCGTCGGTCCGGCCATCCGCCTCGCCCGTGAGGGCTTCCCGCTGGACGGCGACCTCGCCGACTCCCTTCCGGCGATGCAGGAACGCTTCAGCCGCTGGCCGTCCTCCGCCAAGGTGTTCCTCAAGCCGGACGGCACCTCGCTCCAGCCCGGCGACCTGCTCGCCCAGCCGGACCTCGCCGATACGCTCACCGCCATCGCCCGGTTCGGCACGAAGGGCTTCTACCATGGCCCTGTGGCCGAACGGCTGATCGCCGCCATCCGCGACGCCGGCGGCGTGATGATCCTCGACGATCTCAACAACTATCAGGCCATCGAGCGCGAGCCGCTGCGCGGGCGCTACCGCGACCACGACATCATCGCCATGCCGCCGTCCTCCTCCGGCGGCGTGGTGCTGATCGAGATGCTGAACATCCTCGAAGGCTACGATCTCGCGCGGATGGACGACGCCGCGCGCCTGCATGTCACCATCGAGGCGATGAAACGGGCCTATGCCGACCGCGCGGCATTTCTGGGCGATCCCGCCACGGTCGAAGCGCCGCTCGGCCGCCTCACCGACAAAGGCTATGCGAAAGAGCTTCGCGACGGGATCGACCTGAAAAAGACGACCCCGTCCGACCAGCTCCACGCGGCCCTCGCGCCGCCGCGGCAGGAAGGCGACAACACCACGCATTTTTCCATCGTCGATGCCGCCGGCAACGCCGTCGCCAACACCTATACGCTGAATTTCAGCTACGGCCTCGGCCTCGTGGCGGATGGCACCGGCGTGCTGCTGAACAACGAACTGGACGACTTCGCGGCCAAGCCGGGCGCGCCGAATGCCTATGGCCTCGTCGGCGGCGAGGCCAACGCCCCCGGACCGAACAAGCGCCCGCTGTCATCCATGACGCCGACCATCGTGCTGAAGGATGGCAAGCCCGTATTGGTGACCGGCTCGCCGGGCGGCAGCCGCATCATCACCACCGTGCTTCAGGTGATCCAAAACAGCATCGATCGGCGCCTGGGGATCGCGGCCGCCGTGGCCGCGCCGCGCATCCATCATCAGTGGCTGCCCGATCAGGTTCTCGCCGAGCCGGGTTTTGCGCCGGAGGTCATGCGCGATCTCGCCGCCCGCGGCCATCACGTCGTCATCGGCCCGCCGGCCACTTCCGCCAATTCCGTCACGGTCACGCCGGAGGGCGTCGTGGGGGCGGCCGACCCGCGCACCCGCGGGGCGCTCGCAGCGGGTGCGGAGTGATCCCGCGCCTGCGCGACGCATCCCGGATCAGGGCCACCGCCAGCGCAGGAGCGCCTCCGTCTCCGGCGACAGCGACAGCCAGCCGAGCACCGCTTCGGTGCTGAGCGAGAGCAGCACCGCGCCCGCCAGCGACACCACGGTGCCGAGGACGATGCCGGGACCGAACACCTCATGGTCCGGCGTGATGAGCTTGGCGCAATAGATCCGGAACACCAGCGACAGCCGCTGGATCGGCATCACCACCGTCACCGGCGCGATGGCCATCGCCATATAAGTGAACATCTGCGACACGCAGACCAGCACGCCGGAAATGGTGAACCACTTGGCCGATTCGCCGGAGATGGCCCGGACATGGGCGAGCCGTCCCGGCAGCAGCATGAACAGCAGGATCAGCACCGTGGCAGCGGTATAGGAGACGACGCCGGCCGCAAGGCCCCCGCCCAGCCCCTTGCCCTCGATGGCGAGCCGCACCAGGACCGGGCTCGTTCCGTAGCCGGAGGCGGAGAGGAACGCGAACAGATAGCCCTCGCCATAGCGCGGCTCGAAGGCGGGAACAGACGGCCGCGCCGTTTCCGGGGCCGTGCCGCCGGGAACGGCCCGTGGCGAGCCCTGCCGGAAGGTGATGGCGGGGCCGATGACCACCAGCAGGATGCCCAGCATGCGGAGCGGCGTCAGCACCTCGCCCAGGAACCAGATGGCGAGACCGAGCGCAAACACCATGCTGAACTGCTGCACCGGCGCGACCAGATTCGCGCCGATCGCCTTGGTCGCCCGATAATTGCAGTAGCGGCCCCAGATGAAATGGACGAGGCCGGCGGCGCACAGGGACAGGGTTTCAAGGGCGGTGAAAGCCGGCAGCAGGGCGAGCGCGCCGGCGGCGGCGGTCCCCAGCAGGAAGAACGGCACGCCGAGCGGCACGGTGATGGCCATCGCCTGCGCCGGTGTGCCGGTCAGGACCCCGCGCCGCAAGGTCGCATTGTTGAATGCGAATGTCGCCGCCGCCAGCAGCGCCAGAAATCCTCCCAGCACCGACCCCTCCCTTTCCGACGGTCACCCTAGAGAGAGACCCCGGCCTCCGCAGAAGATGCGCGCCCACACGGCTGGCCATCGGGCAAGATGCCGCCGGCATTGCGCCTGATCGGTCGATATCACCGATCCGGCACGGCGCGATGAATGGAAAAGCCGGACGTTCAGGTGCGGCGGCGCGGACGCCGCTGGCGCCGGGAATCGCTCTCCGGCGCTGAACTGCAGCCGGAATTCAGGTTGATCGGCGGCTCGGAAGCGGGAAGGAACAGGCCGGCCACGCGGGTCGCGCCATCGATGACGAAGAACGGCATCTCCGCCTCGTGATCGAGTAACTGAAAAAGCTCGCGGCGCATGTCTGAAAATCCATATCCGGCGGCCTGAGCGCCGCTCGCCGGACCACTGGAGCGGGCGAAGGGATTCGAACCCTCGACCCCGACCTTGGCAAGGTCGTGCTCTACCCCTGAGCTACACCCGCATTCCTGAGGTATGGCGGCCGAACCCTCATGGTTCCATGCCG
>DATMEW010000102.1:0-28503 GCA_035556495.1 Xanthobacteraceae bacterium
ATGTGTCTGTTTCAACCAGTCGCACCGCGTCGGGCCAGACTCGCCTTCACTGCGGGATCAGCTTGGCGATCCGGACATAGTCCACCCAGTCTCCGATATCCTTGGCAAGCCGCGCCTGTCCTTCTTCAGGCTTGCTGGACCACGGAACGCTGCCGACATCCTCCAGGAATTTCTTCGCTTCGCTGGTGGAAAGTATCTGGTTGATCCAGACGTTGATCTTCTCGACCACCGGCCGCGGCGTCGCAGATGGGACCATGGCGGCGAACCAGCCGCGCAGGTCCATCGGATAGCCCAGCTCCTTCATGGTCGGAATGTCCGGCGTGGACGGCAGGCGTTCGTCGACCACGATGGACAGGACGCGCACGCGCCCCTGCCGCTCCTGCGCCAGCGCCACGGCGGGATCCAGCACGGCATAATCGAGCTGTCCGCTGGCGAGGTCGTTCAGTGTGTCGGAGGCGGTGCGATACTGCACCTGAACGGCCTTCAGGCCCGCCTGCTCATTCAGCAGCGCGCCGGCGATGCGTCCCGAATTCGCGGAATTGCCGAAACTCGCCTTGTCCCCCTTCGTCTTCAGGACTTCGATCAGCTCGCCCATGGTCTTGATCGGCGTGCTCTGGTGCACCACGAACATGAAGCCCTGCTGGTTGATCGTCGCCGCGACCTGGATCTGCTTGAGAGCATCCACCGGATTGTTCTTGATCAGATGTGCGTTCGAGGCGAGCGAGTTGCCCGAGTGGATCAGGATGGTGTGACCATCAGGCCGGGACCGGGCGACATGTTCCGTCGCAACGTTGGCTGCCGCGCCCGGCTTGTTCTCAACAACGATGTTCACGCCCGCCAGCGGCCGCAGCCGCTCCGCAAAATAGCGCACGATCACATCGGCACCGCTGCCGGCCGGAAACGCGCAGATCACATGGATATCCTGGCTGGGATAGCTCTGCGCCTGCGCCTTCCCGCCACTGAGCGTGAGCGTCGCTGCAAGCGCCGCCATCATCACCGTCACACGTCCCGCCATCGGTTCTCCTCCCTCGTTCGCGGCCGGTCTCACGCCGGCATTCACTGATTCACATGCAGATAACCCGTCAAATGCCGGCAGCCCACCGCCATATCCACGGGGTTTTTACAGCCGCTATCTGCTGCCCATGGGCGCGCGGTGCGCCGTGACGCTGCCGGCCGTGCGCGGCAGGCCCGCACCGTCCGCGTTGTCTTTCAGAAAGCCTGGAAGCGGCCACGCCGCATAAGTTCAAGCGTGAAGGACCGCGGCGCCGGACCGACCGGCAGCCGAAAGCGCCTGCTCTCGAATCGCGATAGCGCTGGGCATCGCCATGCCGCATCCGGGCATTCCCTCCGACGGCCGCTCTCGCATGGCGGCGCTGTTGGCCGCATTCTCATCAGTTCCGGCCGGATTGCAACCGACCGCGCCCTGCCTTCGCCGAGCGCCGTCATGGCCAACGAGACCATGACGGCGTCGCGACGGATCGATCAGCCCTGCGGGATGAACTTCGCGATGCGCACATACTCCGCCCAGTCCCTGAACTCGCGCTCGAGTTCAGCCTGGGCCTGATCCGGCGTCATCAGATAAGGATCGCTGGCGAAGTTGTTCAGGAAAGCCTTGGTCTCCTCGGAGCCCGTCACCGCGTTGAACCAGCCGTTGAGCCGCTCGACGACAGGGCGCGGGGTCTTGCCCGGGACCATGGCGGCCCACCAGAGATTCAGATTCATCTGCGGCACGCCGGATTCCGCCATGGTCGGGAACTCCGGCGCGGCGGCCATGCGCTGACCGCTGCTCACGCCAAGCACGCGCAGCCGCCCGGCCTTATGCTGGGCGGTCGCGAACACCGGATCGAACAGCGCATAGTCGATCGCGCCGCTGGTCAGGTCGTTCAGACCGTCGGCCGCGGTCTTGTAGTTGACGTCGACCGACTGTAGCCCCGCCGCATCGCGATACATGGCGCCCATCACCTGGCTCGGCGGCGCCGAGGTGCCATAGGTCGCCTTGTCGCCTTTCTTCTTCATGGCCGCGGTCAGGTCCGCCACGCTCTGATAGGGCTGCTTCGCATCCACCACCAGCATGAAAGCCTGTTTGTTGATGCCACCGATCATCTGCACCTGGCTGATCGATTCGAGCGGAGGCTTCTTATACATATGCATGTTGGCGGCAAGCCCGCTGCCGCCATGCACTAGAATCGTGTGGCCGTCCGGCCTGGCGCGCGCGACATATTCGATGGCGATATTGGCGCCGGCGCCCGGCCTGTTCTCCACCACGATGGTCCGCCCGGCCATCGGCCGGATGCGGTCCGCATACCAGCGCACGATGGCGTCCGCGCCGCTGCCGGCGGCAAAGCCGCAGATGAAATGCAGGTCCTGGGACGGGTAGCCCGCATCTTGGCTGTGTCCGGGCGCGGCCCGCAGACCGGTGGCAGCCGCCGCGGTTGCGGCCAGAGCAGAATTCAAAACCATTCGGCGATTGATCATCGAAGCTTCTCTACCAGCGATCCGCGGCCTTCCCACGGAAGGCGGACAATGCCGCCTTCCATGCCGATCCTGCGATCAAAATTCAACTACCGATCCGTTTGAGCGGCCGTTCCGGGCGTCCGCCGGTTCCCGTCCCGGCAGACGCCGTAGGGCCTCATTGCGGGATGATCTTGGCGATCTTCACATAATCCGCCCAGGCTTTCTCGTCGCTGACGAAAAGGGCCTGTCCCTCCTCCGGCGTCGAGATGAAAGGATCCCCGCCCATGCTGTTGAGGAACTTGACCGTTTCCGGATCGCGCAGAATTTCGCCGAACCATTTGTTCAGTTGGTCGACCACCGGCCTGGGAGTCACCATCGGCACATGGATCGCCCACCACGACGTGAGATTCATGCCTTTCACGCCGGCCTCGTCCATGGTCGGGATGCTGCCGGCGGCCTCTAGCCGATGGCCGGAGCTGTGGGCCAGAATACGCAGCCGGCCCGCGCGCTGCTGCGCCAGCGCGAAGACGGGATCGAGCGCACCGAAATCGAGCTTGCCGGTAGCGAATTCGTTGAGGGCGTCAGCGGCCGCCTTGTAGCGAACCTCGACGGCCTCGAGCCCGGCCGTCGCCTTGTACATCTCGCCCATCACGATGCCGGTCGGGGCCGTGGTGGCATAGCTGGCGGCCGAGCCCTTCTTCTTCATCGCGGCCGTGAGATCCGAGACGGTCTTGTAGGGCGCGTTGGTGTCAACCGCCAACATGAAGGCCTGGCGGTTCAGCGTCGCGGCGATCTGGAAGTTCTTGGTCACTTCCAGCGGCGGGTTCTTGACGAGATGCATGCCGGCGGCGATGGCGCTGCCAGCCCCGAGCAGGATGGTATGCCCGTCCGGCTTGGAGCGGGCCACCTGCACGGTGGCGATATTCCCGGCCGCGCCCGGCTTGTTTTCCACGACCACGGAGCGGCCGGCCTTGGCGCTCAGCTTCTCGGCGAAAAAGCGCGTGAGAACATCGGCGCCGCTGCCCGGAACGAAGCCGACAACGAAGTGGATATCCTGCGAGGGGTAGCTCTGCGCCCGCGCGTCAGGGGCCGCCACTATCAGGGCTGCACCCAGCGCGACCGCGACCGCCGCATCCCGCCTTGAAAGTCTCATCGTTTTCCTCCTTGGGGTATTTCGATATCGTTATGAAACGCGAAACGCCGCTCCGCATGAAACGGTGACGCCCCGCGACTTCGACTCCGCACGGCATAGCCGGCATCCCCGAAGCACGGTAGAGAGCACCCCATCCGCCATGCAGCCGGCGGGCTGCCCGGCCAGATGAAGTTCGGCTCCATCCTGCCACCGTGACGCCCTCTGCCTTGCCACTAGCAGCCGCCTTGCCCCGACGCCATCGGCACGGATGCACCGACAACACGCATTGTCGCCTCTGGCCGGCCCGGCCGTCAATCTGGCCGCACGCACCAGCGGGGCTACCGCGGTCAGCAAAGCCGCAACTGTAGGAGGTTCCAGGAAGGCGATCCCGGGAAGCGAAACGTCGTAAGAAGGATAGTCGCGAGAGCGACGGTCAGGAACGCCATGGTCAAGAGCGTCATCGTCAAGAGCGCCATGGCCAGAAAACACGAACTCCTTGCGGCCATGAGGTATCCGGGACGAATGCCGCACATGATCGATACCCAACGAGCCATGCTCGACGATCTGTCGCGGACGCCACAAATATCGACGTCGCAACCGTCGCGCCGAGGAGCGCTCATCCTCTGTCCCCGGCAGAGCCGCGACGATGGACACCTCGGCGGTATGCGCCGCCCTGGCGTGGCCCCGTGGCGCCCATCAGACTCAGGTCCAGCGTCAGTCCGATGTCACGGCAACGTGACGCAGCGGCGGGCGCGAAGCAGCACACGGGTCCGATCCAACTTCGTTGAATCAGACCCGTCGGTGATCCTTTTGGCTAAGCACGATCTTGCGGAAACCGGTTTCTGCTTTTCGGAATCATGTTTTTGTTTGAGCATGATCCTGTCCGAAAACCGCTTCGCACTTTTCGGGATCATGCTTTTGCCTGAGCATGATCTTATCCGAAAACCGGTGTCCATTTTTCGGGATCATGCTCTAGCCCTGCGGCACGATCTTGGCGACGCGGACGTGCTCCTTCCAGCTGTCGATATCCTTCAGCAACAGCTTCTGGCCCTCATCCGGCGAGATGATGAAGGGATCGCCGCCGAATTTGTTCAGGAACGCCTTGGTTTCCGGCGTGCTGACGACCTCGACGAACCACTTGTTGATCTGCTGGATGACCGGTTGCGGCGTCCCGGCCGGCACCATTGCGGCGAACCAGCCGGTCACGTCCATCGGCACGCCCTGCTCGGCCATGGTCGGCAGATCCGGCGTCGCGTCGAGGCGCGTGCCGGTGCTGATGCCGAGAATCCGTAAGCGGCCCTCGCGCTGCTGGGCCAGCGCGTAGACCGGGTCCTGCATCGCATAGTCGATCCGGCCGCTGAGCTGGTCGTTCAGGGAATCGCCGCCGGTCTTGTAAACGACCTCCACCGCCTGGATGCCGGTGGCCTGCTTGTAAAGCTCTCCCATTACCGTGCCGTTGGTGGCGGCCGTGGCATAATTCGCCTTGGCGCCTTTCTCCTTCATCGCCTTGGTCAGATCCGCCAGCGTCTTGTAGGGCGAATCCGTGGCCACAACGCACATGAAGGGCTGGCGGTTGATGGTCGCCGCGATCTGGATGGTCTTGGCGACATCGACCGGCGGGTTCTTGAACAGGCTCATGCTGGCGGCGACGCCGCTGCCGCCATGGACGAAGACGGTGTAGCCGTCCGGCTTGGCGCGGGCGGTATAGGCGATCGAGATGTTGCCCATCGCGCCGGACTTGTTCTCGACCAGGACATTGCGGCCCGTCAGCGGCCGCACCTTCTCGGCGAAATAGCGCACCAGCACATCCGCCCCGCTGCCGGGCGGAAAGGCGCAGATAAAATGGATATCCTGAGCCGGATACTGCTGGGCCCTGACAACGCCCGGCATCATGACAGCCGGCAGAGCGGCAGCCGCTCCCTGAAGGACGACGCGACGCGTGACCATGATTTGACCTCCCTCGATTTTATCCCGTGATTGATCACGGTGATCCCGACAAGAAAAAGGCGGCCCGAAGGCCGCCTTTCTCTATTCTTCCTGGAATGCCACTTCTCTCGTTTTTCGGAAAGATGGCAAGACGATCAACAGTACCACGCAGAATGTGAGGAACAGCAGCGTGGCGGAAATCGGCCTGTTGAAGAAGATCATCGGATCGCCACGGGACAGAACCAGCGAGCGCCTGAGATTTTCCTCCATCAGCGGCCCCAGGATGAAGCCCAGGATCATCGGCGCCGGCTCGGCCCCGACACGCATCAGGATATAGCCGAACAGCGTGAACACCGCGACAATCACCATCTGGGTGGCGTTGTTGTTGTTGGCATAGACGCCGATCACGCAGAACATGAGGATCGCAGGATAGAGCAGCCGGTACGGCACCGACAGCAGCCGCACCCACATCGGCAGCAGCGGCAGGTTCAGGACGACCAGCATCGCGTTGCCGATCCACATGCTCGCGACCATGCCCCAGAACAGGTCGGGGCGGCTGGTCATCACGGCCGAGCCGGGCTGGATGCCCTGGATCATCATCGCGCCCATCATCAGCGCCATGACGGCGTTGGATGGCAGGCCCAGCGTGAGCAGCGGAATGAACGAGGTCTGCGAAGCCGCGTTGTTGGCGGATTCGGGACCGGCGACACCCTCGATCGCGCCCTTGCCGAAGCGGGACGGGTCCTTGGCGACCTTCTTCTCGACCGTATAGGCCGCGAAGGAGGACAGCACCGCGCCGCCGCCCGGCAGAATGCCGAGGATGGAGCCGAGCGCCGTGCCGCGAAGGATCGGCATGGCGGAGTCACGGAAATCCTTCTTTGTCGGCCACATGGTCGACAGCTTCGCCTTGATGGGATCGCGCAGATACTGCTTGGCTTCGAGATTCTTGATGATCTCGGTCACGCCGAACATGCCGATCACGACCGGCAGGAAGTCGATGCCGTCCCAGATGTCGGAGATGCCGAAGGTGTAGCGGGTCGTGCCGCTGTTCACGTCCGTGCCGACCAGGCCGAGCAGCAGGCCCACCAGAATGATGGTCACAGCCTTGAGCACCGAGCCATGAGCAAGAATGACCGCGGTGACGAGGCCGAGAACCATCAGCGAGAAATAGTCCGGCGAGTTGAACTGCTGGGCGAAGGCCGACAGGATCGGACCGAAGCCGGCCACGAAGATCGTGGCGATGGTGCCGGCAAAAAACGAGCCGAGCGCCGCGATGGCCAGTGCCGGCCCGGCGCGGCCCTGCTTGGCCATCTGATGGCCGTCGATACATGTCACGATCGCTGACGCTTCGCCTGGCATATTGACCAGGATCGAGGTCGTCGAGCCGCCGTAAGCCGCGCCGTAATAGATACCGGCCAGCATGATGAGGGACGACAGCGGATCGAGGCCGAAGGTGATCGGCAGCAACATCGCGATGGCGGGAATCGGTCCGATGCCGGGCAGAACGCCGATCAGCGTCCCGAGGAAGCAGCCGATGAGGCAGAACAGGACGTTGTCCCAGGATAGTGCGGCGACAAAGCCGGTGGTGAGATTGCCGATGATATCCACGTCAGAAATCTCCCCACAGCGGCAGCGGCTGTCCCAGGCCATAAATGAAGGCCAGCACGGCGAATACCGCCGAGCAGACTGCGAGAATGGCTGTTTCGAGAATGTTCACATCAGGGCGCGCATAGGCAGCGATGAAAACCAGGACGATGATCGCGAGCGGCGTGCCGAGCGGGATCACGAACAGGCCGAAGGACAGGATCGACAGAATCACCATGACCATCGGACGGACCTGCGGCATCTCGATCGCCGGTCCGTCGAACATCAGGCCCCGCAAACCGATGACCAGTCCCATGAACAGGATGATGGCGCTGAGCCAGAACGGGAAATAGCCCGGCCCCATGCGCATGGAGCTGCCATAGGTCAGTTCACGGCCGAAATAAATTCCCGCCAGCCCTAATAGGAAAAAGAGAATCCCCGCACCCAGATCTTGCGGGCTTTTGACTCGAATCATTCAACCTACTCCTGAGAGGCGCACACGGAGGCGCGCCTTTTTGGATATGCAGAATGGAAATGATGAAGGAACTTGTCCGCCGACCGTGATCATACTTGCAAACGATCCGGCAACATGGCGCCGCCGGCCTCCCCACATCGTTCCACCGTACGTTTCGTTTCCCCTGAAGTCTGGCACCGACCGCTGTTGTTCCGCGGATTATCGACACCCCGAAGGGGTGATCTATCAAATTCCCCGTAGAGATACCATAGGGAACGTGAGTTGTGGAAGAGTTGTAAAGGTCGGGTCGGTTGCAGGCGGCGATTCCGGCCCGGTCCCGCCGCTCGGAGAATGGCTGGGACGCGCCGCCTCGCCTGTCACATACATCCGCAGTCATCGCCAAAACCGGAACGACACCGTGACCCTCCAGATCCTGCGCGCCGCCGCACTCACCTTCGACCGCGATCCCTTCCTGTCCGATCCCGCGGCCTCCTTCACCTACTGGGCGGATGCGGCGATCACGCTCGAGAATGGACTGATCCGGTCGGTCGCGCCGTTTGCCGCGGCCGCCATCCCGCAGACGGCGCAGGTCGCAAGCTATCCGGACAGCCTCGTCCTGCCGGGCTTCATCGATGCCCATGTGCACTATCCCCAGACCCAGATGATCGCCGCCTTCGGCGAGCATCTGCTGGCATGGCTGGATCGCTATACCTTCGTGGCGGAACAGCAGTTCGCAGACCGCACCCATGCGGAAGAGATCGCTGGCGTGTTCCTCCGGGAACTGCTGCGCAACGGCACGACGACTGCGGCGGTTTACTGCACCGTACATCCGCAATCGGTCGAGGCCTTTTTCGCGGAATCGGCGCGGTTCAACACCCGCATGATCGCCGGCAAGGTGATGATGGACCGCAACGCGCCGGCGGCATTATGCGATACGGTCGAGAGCGGCGTGCGGGACTCCCTGCATCTCATGGAGAGATGGCACGGCCGCGGACGGCAGCTCTATTGCGTGACGCCGCGCTTCGCCGGCTCGTCCTCGCCGGAGCAGCTCGCCGCCGCCGGGCGGCTGTGGCGGGAGCATCCCGGCGTCTACATGCAGACCCATCTGAACGAAAGCCTGGACGAGATCGCCTGGATCGCGAGCCTGTTCCCCGAGCACAAGAGCTATCTCGACGTTTACGATTCGGCCGGTCTCACCGGTCCGCGCGCGATCTTCGGCCATGGCGTGCATATGACCGAGGCCGACTTCGCGCTGTGCCACGCCACCGGCTCGGCGCTGGCGCATTGCCCGACCTCGAACCTGTTCCTCGGCAGCGGGCTGTTCCGCCTGTTCGAGGCGCGGCGGCCGGACCGGCCGGTGCGCGTCGGCCTCGGCACCGACATCGGCGCCGGCACCAGCTTCTCCCAGCTCACCTCGCTCAACGAGGCTTACAAGATCGCCCAGCTCGGCAACACCCGGTTGACCGCCGCCCATGCGTTCTGGCTCGCAACGCGCGGGGGCGCGCAAGCGCTGTATCTCGACGACCGCATCGGCGCGCTCGCACCCGGATACGAGGCCGACATGGTCGTGCTGGACCTTGCCGCCACACCACTCATGGAATTCCGCATGGGCTGTTGCGAGACGCTGATGGACAAGCTGTTCGTCGCCATGATGCTGGGCGACGACCGCATGGTGCGCGCCACCTATGTCGCCGGCGAGAAGGTCTATGACCGCGACCGGCCGGACGCGCCGTTCAGCTATCCGGCCGGCTAACGCGATTCTATCGTCAGGCGGCTTTCGGAGGATCGAGGATCACGCCGTTATTCACAAGCTGCTCGCGCACCAGATCGAACGGCACATCCTTCACCGGCGAATTGCGCTTGCTGGCGAGCGCCGCTGCCGCACCGGCCGCCTGACCCATCGCCATCGCCTGCGGCATGATGCGCAGCGCGCCGAAGGCGGTATGGGTCGCGGAGACGCCGCGCCCCGCCGCCAGCGCGTTGTCGAGGGACACCGGCGTCAGCGCACCGAGCGGGATGTGATAGACATGGTCCGGCCCGCCGACGCGCTCCAGCCGCGTGCGCGGGCTGTCCGGCTCGTGGACGTCGATGGGGAAGCTGGCGATCGCGATGGAATCCGGGAACGCCTCGCCGCTGCGCAGGTGCTCCTCCCCGACCACCACATGACCCTTGACGCGCCGGGTCTCGCGGATGCCGAGTTGCGGCGCAAAACCGCTGAGCCGCGCCTTCTCGCAGCCCGGCACATTCTCCGCGATGAACCGGGCCGCGATCAGCGCCTGCTTGCGATGCTCGATCTCGGCGCGGGAGAGCGCGATGGCGTCAGTGCCGTCCACCGTCACCCGCGTCACGTTGAACCAGCCCTCCTGGCTTCCGGGAGACTGATAGCCGCTGATGGCGAGACGACCGAGCTTGCCCTCGTTCACGCCACGATGGGCGATCTCGGTGCGCTGCTCATGGGTGAGCGCGTCGAACACCTCGAAGTCGATAGGACCCATCTTGAAATAGGAGGTCGCCGGCTGAAGCTGCTCGCCGTCCTCGAGCCCCAGCATCTCGCAGCCGGCCATATGCAGCACGTCGAGATCGCCGGACGTATCCACCACCACCCGCGCGGTCACGTCGATGATGCCGGACTTGGTGAGGAAGGAAACGCTGGTGATGGTGCGGCCCTGCGTCGCCACGCCGCAGGCCATGGCATGGAACAGCGGCGTCACGCCGGCGTCCGAGAGCATGTCGTCGAACACGATCTTGCAGATCTCCGGATCGAACACGACCCGGTCCATCATGATGCCGGTCGAAAGCAGGCCCCAGTCCGGCCCGTTGGAGCCGCCGAGCGCCACCAGCCGGTCGATGATCTCCTGACCGAGGCCGGCGATCACCTGCTTGCCGCTCTCGGTCTTCCAGCCCATGAACTGGGTCACGGCCGCCGCCGTTGCCGCACCGCCGAGAAAACCATTGCGCTCCACCAGCATGGTCTTCGCCCCGGCACGCGCGGACGCCACGGACGCACAGACGCCGGCCACGCCGCCGCCCACCACCAGCACATCAGTTTCAAGCTTCATGTCGGCCTTCGGGTTGGAATGGAAAATGCGCCGTCAGTGTTGCGACAGGCGCGGATAAGTCTCAAGGGCATTGTCGACAAGGATGTTCTGCATCATCGACGCTGGCAGCCCTTGCGGGATCGCCTCGTCGCCGTCGAACTGCCAGTGCGGATAGTCCGTCGAGAACAGCAGCATCCTGTCGGAGCCGATCTGCTCGCAGATGCGCGTGAGCTGCTTCGGGTCCGGCGGCGCGTCGGTCGGCTGGATCGTGAGGCGGACATTCTCGTGCAGGAATTCGGACGGCGCGCGGTTGACCCACGGCACCTCCATGCGCACGCCGCGCCAGGTCTTGTCCGCGCGCCAGATATAGCTCGGCAGCCAGGTGAAGCCGGATTCGATCAGCACCACCTTGAGCGCCGGATATTTCACGAACACCCCTTCGCTAACCAGGCTGAGCAACTGATCCTGAAACGCCTGGGACTGCGCGACATAGTCCTCCAGATAGAACGACGGCCAGCCCACGGAAGTCGGCGCATGGCGATACATGCTGCCGGCATGGATGCCGATGGCAAGCTGGTGTTTCTCCGCCGCCGCATAGATCGGCCAATAGGCGCGCTTGCCGAGCGGCTGCTCGCCCATCGCCAGCGTCAGCACCTGCACGAACCGCTTGTCGCCGGCCAGCCGCTCGATTTCCTCCACCGCCAGTTCCGACGCCTGCATCGGCACGAGGATGGAGCCGCGCAGGCGCGCGTCGCGATCCAGCCATTCCTTCGCCAGCCAGTCGTTCATGGCCCGGCACAGCGCCGCCGCCATGTAGTCGTTGGCCAGCACCTGCGCGACATGGATGGGATTGCAGATGGCGTAGCGCGTGCCGAAGCCGTCGAGCGCCTGAGCTTTCAGCATCTCGAAGCTGGTGCCCGGCGCGCCTTTTTCCGGCCGCCAGTCCGGCCGCCCTGCCAGTGGCGTGTTCGAGGGATAGCTGGTCAGGTCGAGATTCTGCCGGTCGATACCGCGCGCCACGATGGCGTCGGCCCAATACTCGTCCAGATAAGGCAGCAGCGCGCGCAGCCCCGGCGTCGCCGGGTGGATGTCGCAATCGATCGCGCCGGAAGGAACTGTCGTCATGCAAACCTCGGCGCGATTCAGGGCAGGCGGAAGGCGGCACGGGCATTGTCGCGCAGCACCATGCGCTTCTGCTCGGGCGAGACCTTCGTGCGGAACACATAGTTCGGATCGTCGAAATCCCAGTGCGGGTAGTCGCTGGCGAAGACGAGCCGGTCCCAGCCGATCCAGTCGAACAGTTCGGCGATGTCCTGCGGGTTCGTCGATTCCTCCATCGGCTGGGTCGAGAACCAGAAATGTTCGCGCACATATTCGGACGGCGGCCGCTTCACATGGGGCACTTCCGCGCGCAGCCGTTGCCAGTGCTTGTCGAGCCGCCAGGACAGCGGCGGCACCCAGCCGAAGCCACCCTCGATCATCACCACGCGCAGGTGGCGGAAACGCTCGAACACGCCCTCGATCACCATGCTGGTGACGATGGCCTGCGCCGTATGGGCGTTGGTCTGATGCTCCTCAAGATAATAGGACGGCCAGCCGGCGCCGCCGGAGGGATGTCCGTTGACGCCGCCGACATGCAGGCCGATCGCCATGTCATGGCGCTCCGCCGCCTCGAAGATCGGCCAATAGGACTGGCGGCCGAGCGGGTCGGAGGTGCGCGGCGGCACGGTGATCTGCACGAAGTCCGGATGGTCGGCCCAGTGGTCGATCTCGCGGACGGCATCCTCGGGGAATTCCGGGTTGACCACGATGGACGCCTTCAGCCGCTTCTCGTGGCGGGTCCAGTCCTCCACCTGCCATTCGTTCATGGCCCGGCACAGCGCGGCGGAATACTCGCGGCTGCGCACATAGGCGGCGGAACTGAGCGGCTGCAACACGCCGAGCGTCACGCCATAGGCGTCGAGATGCTGCTGGCGCATGAAGTCGAGATCGGACGCGGCCGGCCCGCCCCCCGGCGGCATGGCGTCGAGGCGCATGCCGTGGTTGTCCATGCGGTGATAGATCCACGCCTTGGTGGCGCGGCGCACATGATCCCCGAATGTCTTGCGATGCTCGCGCCAGCGCACGGAGAGGAAGCGGTCCAGATCGGCCGGCGTGCGCAGGGCGGGATGAATGTCGCAGTCGATCAGGCCGGGCGACTGTTGCCCCTTCGCCGGCTGGCCGACTGCACCGGCCTGGGGCGTGAGGGTGGTGCTGTCCATGGCCGGCCTCCCGCATCGAGCCCGCCGGTCTGTCGCGGCGGATGAAGCGCAATCCTAGGCCATGACGCGGGACGGCGAAACCGGATTCGCGCAGGTCCATGACCCGCGCCGCGCATGGAACCCTGTCCCGCCCGGGTCAGCTCGCGGCGGCGGCGAGCCCCGGCTGGGCGCCGCCGACAGCGCCGACCGTCTGGTCGATCATCGCCGGAACATTCACGCTGCGTTCGGCGGAGGAGATGGTGTTGACCAGCAGCATGGTCACCGTCATCGGCCCGACGCCGCCGGGCACCGGGGTGATGTAGGACGCCTTCTCCTTGACGCCCTCGAAATCGACGTCTCCGACCAGCCGCCCGTCGGGCAGACGGTTGATGCCGACATCGATCACCACCGCGCCGCTCTTGACCATCTGCGGCAGGATCAGATTCGGCTTGCCCGCCGCCACGACCAGAATGTCGGCAAGGATGGTGAACTGGGCGAGATCGCGGGTCTTGGCATGGCAGATCGCCACTGTCGCCTCGCGCTGCATCAGCATCAAGGCCATCGGCTTGCCGACGATGTTGCTGGCGCCGACCACGACGACATTCTGGCCCTCGATGGAGATATTCTCGTATTCGAGCAGCTTCACCACGCCATAGGGCGTGCAGGGCGGAAACACCGTGTCGCCGACGACGAGGCCGCCGACATTGTAGAGATGAAAGCCGTCCACATCCTTGTCGGCCGAGATGGCGTGGAGGATGCGGTTGACGCTGAATTGCGGCGGCAGCGGAAGCTGCACGAGAATGCCGTGAACGCTTCGGTCGCGGTTCAGTTCGTCGATCTTCGCCAGCACCGTCGCCTGGTCGGCGTCGGCGGGATAATTGAATTCCAGCGAGCGGATGCCGACGTCCTTGCACGCCTTGATCTTGTTGCGGACATAGACTTGCGAGGCAGCGTTGGTGCCGACCTGGATCACCGCCAGCCCCGGCGTCACGCCGTGTTCCGCCGCGAGTTTCGCGACCCGGACCTTGCACTCTTCCCGGATATGCGCTGCGACCTCGCGTCCGTCGATGATCTTTGCTGTCATTGGCTGCCGCAGCGCAGACGCGCCCTGTCCTTGAGTTGTCCGTCCCCTCGCGGCTCTTAGCGCGGCAAACCGCGCCTGTATAGGCGGCTCCTGCCCACTTTCTGCCCCTTCGAGACTTGGGCAACAGGCCCCTGCCTGCACGCCGCGCTTGCAATCGCGCCCGTGAATCGCGATGTCAAACCCCACCGCTTCGGAACCGCCATGCTGCGCGCGTATCGCATCGCCCTCGACGCCTTCTATCGCTTCAACGCGGACGACGGCTGGGCCATCGCCAGCCATATCGCGCTGTCCGGCCTGATGGCGCTGTTTCCATTCATGCTGGTGCTCACGGCCATGGCCGCCGGAGTCTTCGGCTCCCAGAATCTCGCGGAGGAAGCCGCCCGGCTGCTGCTGGAAGTCTGGCCCAAGGAAGTCGCGGACGCCATCGCCCTCGACATCCAGGGCGTGCTGCTGACCGCCCGCGGCGATGTCTTCACGGTCGGCGCGGCGCTGTCGATCTTCTTTGCCTCCAGCGGGGTGGAAAGCGTCCGGGTCGGCCTCAACCGGGCCTATGGCATCGCCGAGATGCGGCCATGGTGGCTGCTGCGGCTCGAATCCATCGCCTATGTGCTGGTCGGGGCGGTGGCGCTGCTGGCGTTTTCCTTTCTCGTGCTGCTGGCCCCGCTGATCTGGGGCACGGCCGTGCGCCTCGTGCCGGAGATTTCGCCGCTCGGCTGGACCGTCACTTTCGTGCGCATGGCCGTCGCGGCCATGGTGCTGGTCGTCACGCTGGTCATCGTGCATCTGTGGCTACCGGCCGGTCGACGCCGGCTGCGGGAAGTCTGGCCCGGCATCGTCGCAACGCTGATCCTGTGGCTGGCCGGAGGCGAGATCTTTGCAAGCTATCTCGCGAAATTCGCCTTCACCTACACGCTCTATTACGCCGGCCTCGCCTCGGTGATGATCACCCTGGTGTTCCTCTATCTGACGGCGTCGATCTTCATCTATGGCGGCGAACTCAACACCGCCATTGCGCAAGACCGCGTCCTGCAAGCCAAGGAGGACGCGCGCGCGGCGGAGGTTCCCGCACCGCCCGCGCCGGAGGACGGCCGGCCCTCCTATGTCGATCCCGGCGAGCGGGATTTTTCGCGCTGATCCGGACCTGTCCCGGACAAAAGCCCGACCCGCCGGCGGATGTCGGCCGGCGTCGCGCCCGCCGCGCGCAGGGCCCGCAACGCGGTCGCGCCGTCGCGCTTGGACAGCTTGCGGCCATCGGCGCCCATCATCAGCCGATGATGGCGATAGACCGGCGCAGGCAGGCCGAGCAGCACTTGCAGGAGGCGATGCACCGCCGTCGCGTGGAACAGATCCTGCCCCCGCACGACATGGGTGACGGTCTGAAGGGCATCGTCCACTACGACCGACAGGTGATAGCTGGTCGGCGTCTCCCTGCGGGCCAGCACCACATCGCCCCAGCGCGCCGGATCGGCCGGCACGGTCCCGGCCTTGCCGTCCGGCCCCATGCCGGTCTCGCGCCAAGACAACGGCCCCGCCTCGGCCAGCGCCCGCATCATGTCGAGCCGCCAGATTGCAGCCTCTCCGGGCCTGCCCACCCCGTGGCGCGGCGGCAGCGGATAGAGCGGCGCGCCGTCCGGGTCGCGCGGCCAGTTTCCCGGCCCACCGCCGGCCGCCTCCCGCTCCGCCACCAGCCGGGCGATCTCGCCCCGGCTCTCGTAGGATGGATAGACCAGCCCCCGCGCCCTCAGCCGTTCCAGGGCGTCGCGATAGACACCGAGATGCTCGGACTGCCGCCGCACCGGCCGCTCCCAGTCGAAGCCGAGCCAGCCGAGGTCCTCATCGAGCGCCCGCTCGTATTCCGGCCGGCAGCGCGCGGCGTCGATATCCTCGATCCGCAGCAGCAGGCGGCCGCCGGCGGTCTGCGCCATGTCGGCATTCAGCAGCGCCGAGAGCGCATGGCCGAGATGGAGATAGCCGTTGGGGCTGGGGGCGAAGCGGAACACCGGTGGCATCGCGCCAGTCTATACCGCCGGACCGGCCGCCAACGGAAACCGGGTTGCCGGACCGGCCTCGCCGCGTCCATGCTTGCCGCGATGACCCGCCTGCTGACGACCGATTCCGACCTCGCCGTCGCTCTGGATGCGCTGATCGCCGCCGATCCGCGCCTCGCGGCCGTGCGGACGACAGCCGGACAGCCCCCGCTGCGCCGCCGCGCGCCGGGCCTTGAAGGGCTCTGCGCCATCGTCATGGGCCAGCAACTGTCCACCGCCAGCGCCGCGGCGATCTGGCGGCGATTCGAAACCGCCTTCGCGCCGTTCGATGCAGGACGCATCCGCCGCTGCCGGGCGACGACCCTGGCGCGGCTCGGCCTGTCCGCGCCCAAGATCCGCACCGTCAAGGCCATCTCGACGGCGGTGGCGGACGGCACGATCGACCTCGACAGTCTCGCGGATCTGGCGGCGGACGAGGCCCATGCCCGGCTCACCGGCCTGCATGGCGTCGGGCCATGGACGGCGGACATCTACCTGCTGTTCTGCCTCGGCCATGGCGACGCCTGGCCGGCGGGAGACCTCGCCCTGCAAGAGGCGATCCGCATCGCCTTTACCCTCGACGCCCGGCCGACGGCGAAGGACATGGCCGCGCTCGCCGAAGGCTGGCGGCCGTGGCGCGGGGTGGCGGCGCATCTGTTCTGGGCCTATTATCACGCCGTGAAGAAGCGCGACGGCGCACCGGCAAAACCGGCCGAGGCCGCGCGCATCATCCCCGGAGGCGGCGACGGCCGTTGAAACAGCATGGCCGACCGCAACGATTCGCCCCTCCTCGACAGCCCTCTTCTCGACGGGCCCCGCCTCGCGCCGCGGAGCGGCACGCCCCGCCAGCTCGTGGTTTTCCTGCATGGCTATGGCGCGGACGGCAACGACCTGATCGAGATCGGTCGGGCCTGGCAGGGTCTGCTGCCGGACACGGCTTTCGTCTCGCCCCATGCCCCTCGCCCCTGCGGGCAGGCCCCCATGGGCCGGGAATGGTTTCCGCTGACCTTCCGCGATCCCGGCGAGCGCTGGCGCGGCGTGACCATGGCGGGCCCGATCCTTGACCGGTTTCTCGACGCGGAACTCGCCCGCCTCGGCCTGCCGGGGGCCGCGCTGGCGCTGGTCGGCTTCAGCCAGGGCACCATGATGGCGCTGCACACCGGCCTGCGCCGGGCCGAGGCGCCGGCCGCCATCGTCGGCTATTCCGGGCTCCTGACCACGCCGGACGACCCGCGCGGCGACATGACGGCGGAGATCTGCAGCCGCCCGCCGGTCCTGCTCGTCCATGGCGACCAGGACGAGGTGATCCCGGTGCAGGCGCTGACGATGGCTGCGGACGGCCTCGGCGCGCTGGGCGTCCCGGTCGAATCGCATGTCTCGCCCGGCCTCGGCCACGGCATCGACCAGGACGGCCTGCGCCGTGGCGGCGAATTCCTCGCCCGCGCCTTCCGGACCGGCTGAACACTGCTTTTGTCGATACCACCTGTGGCGGCTTCACAATGCCGTCACGCTGCCTGTAGACTATGCGCGTGTTGCACGGATTGAGTCCCACCCTGGCGGAGGACAAGACGACGTCGTGACCATGCATGTTTCGCCGGCGGGCTTTCCCGCCCTGGTGCTGAATGCCGACTTTCGGCCGCTGAGCTATTATCCGCTTTCGCTCTGGTCCTGGCAGGACACGATCAAGGCGGTGTTTCTCGAGCGGGTGAACATCGTCGCCCATTACGACCAGGCGATCCGCAGTCCCAGTTTCGAGATGCAGCTGCCCAGCGTCATCTCGCTCAAATCCTACGTCAAGCCGTCAACCAACCCGGCCTTCACCCGCTTCAACGTCTTCCTGCGGGACCGCTTTTCCTGCCAGTATTGCGGCGACCACGACGAACTGACCTTCGACCACCTGATCCCGCGCTCCCGGGGCGGACAGACGACCTGGGACAACGTCGTCACCGCGTGCTCGCCCTGCAACCTGCACAAGGGCAGCCTGACCGTCTCCGAAGCCGGCATGCATCTCGCGCAGCCGCCCTTTCAGCCGACCGTCAACCAGCTTCATCGCAACGGCCGCATGTTTCCCCCGAACTATCTCCACGACAGTTGGCTCGATTATCTTTATTGGGATACCGAACTCGATCCCTGACGGCGCGTTTGCGGAAGCAATGCCTGCCGTTCAGGCGGTGCGATCCATCCGGAGCGAGAATGCCGCCGAGCCCGCCGCAACAACAGCCGCAACAATCCATCCGCACGATCTTCAGCGCGCTGGCGCTGGTTCTGCTGCTCGCCTCGCTCGACCAGACCATCGTCTCCACCGCGCTGCCGACGATCGCCGGCGAACTCGGCGGCATCGCCCATCTGTCCTGGGTGGTGACGGCCTATCTGCTCTCCAGCACCATCGTCGGCCCGCTCTACGGCAAGTTCGGAGACCTCTACGGCCGCAAGATCGTGTTGCAGATCGGCATCTGCATCTTCCTCACCGGCTCGGTCCTCAGCGGCCTGTCGCAGAACATGGTGCAGCTCATCCTGTTCCGCACGCTGCAAGGCATCGGCGGCGGCGGGCTCATCGTCACCGCCATCGCCGTCGTCGGCGATATCATCCCGCCGCGCGAACGCGGCCGCTATCAGGGCTTCTTCGCCGCCGTGTTCGGCGTCTCGACCATCATCGGTCCGCTGTTCGGCGGCTTCTTCGTCGACCAGCTCTCGTGGCGCTGGATCTTCTACGTCAACGTGCCGTTCGGCCTGCTCGCCCTGACCATCATCAGCCTCGCCTTCACCTCGCCACCGGTGCGCGAGCGGCGCCGCATCGACTATGTCGGCGCGGCGATGCTGACGGCGGCGCTGACCAGCACGATCCTGTTCACCAGCCTCGGCGGCACGACGCTGCCCTGGACCTCGCCGCTGCTGCTCGCCCTGCTCGGCATCGGCATCGTCGCGACGCTGACCTTTCTCGCCGTCGAGCGCCGCGTGGACGAGCCGATCCTGCCGCTCGACCTGTTCCTCAACCGCACCTTCGCCATCTCCTGCGGCGTCGCCTTCGTGGTGGGCTTCTCGCTGTTCGGATCGGTCACCTATCTGCCGATCTATCTTCAGGTAGTCCAAGGCGTCAGCCCCACGGCCTCGGGCCTCGCCATGATGCCGATGATGCTCGGCCTGCTCGTCACGTCGGTGACCAGCGGGCGCCTCATCAGCCGGTTCGGCCGCTACAAGGTCTTCCCGATCCTCGGCACGGCGCTGATGACCCTCGGCCTGACCATGCTGTCGCGGCTGTCGGTCGGCTCGTGGCAGTATCAGGCTTCGGTCGACGCCCTGGTGCTCGGCCTCGGCATGGGCATGATCATGCAGGTCCTGACCATGGCCGTGCAGAACAGCGTGGATTACAGCCGGCTCGGCGTCGCCACCTCCGGCGTCTCGCTGTTCCGCGCCGTCGGCGGCGCCTTCGGCGTCGCGATCTTCGGCGCCATCTTCGCCAACGGGCTCCACACGCGGCTGAGCGGCCCCGGCATGGACTCCCTTGCCGCGATCAACCCGGCCGCCGCGCGCAACCTGCCGCCCGGCATCCATCTCGACTACATCACCGCCGTCATGGGCGCGCTGGAGCCGGTCTATGTCGTCGCTGCCCTCGTCGCCGCCTGCGGCTTCACGCTGACCTGGCTGATCCGCGAACAGCCGCTGCGCGGCATGGCGCCCACCGAAATCGTCGGCGAGACCTTCCCGATGCCGCGCGACGCCGATTCGCTGCACGAGCTGGAGCGCATCGTCATCCGCCTCGCCGCGCCGGAGAACCGCTGGCGCCTCTATGCGGACATCGCGGAGCGCGCCCGGCTGGACCTGACCGCGCCGGAAATCTGGATGCTGTATCGTCTCGGCAGGCGCAACGACCTCTCGCTGGAGGATCTCGGCCGGGAATTCGGCGTGCCGCTGTCCGAACTCGAAAAGCCCGCGGCGGACCTGCTGCGGAACCGCCTGATCGAGGATACGCCGGACGGCATCCTGCATCTCACCCATGACGGTATGGCAGCCCAGGACCGGGTGATCGAAGCCCGTCAGGGCCGGGTGGACGAACTGCTCAAGCGCTGGGAACCCGACAAGCATCCGGAGGTGAAGGCGGTGTTCAGCCGGCTGCGCGAGGTAGTGTCCAAGGAGCTGCCGGTGCCGCCGGGCCTGTAAGGCTCACCCGGTCCGGTTCGGGCAATCCGGTTCAGCCGGCCCGGCGGGAAGCCGCAAGGCCCCATCCCGCCACCGCCGCCAGCGCCAGCGCGATCAGCACGTTGTAGCCGGCCAGCGACAGGCCGAGGAACCGCCACGCCGCTTCGTCGCAGCGCACGACCCGGGCGACCTCGATCCGGCTCATCAGATCGGCCGCCGAGCCCAGCCCCGCACCCACGGGCCCGGAACAGTCCGTGGGGCCGGGCCACCATCTCCATTCGACGCCGGCGTGATAGAGTCCCAGCCCCGCGCCGACCAGCATCACGACCACCAGAGCGGCAAGTCCCGCCCGCACGGCCCAGACGGGCGCCCCGCGCCATATCCAGACGGCCAGCGCCAGGCCGAGCGGAATGGCGATGTAATACGGCACGCGCTGATCGAGACAGAGCGGACACGGCGGCAGGCCGAGCACATACTGGAAGAAGTAAGCGCCCAGGATCGTTGCCGCACCGCCCAGCGCGACCGCAAGGGCTGCGACGAAAGGCGGGCTCCGGAGGAGAGCAGAATCCATGGCGGTCATGACCTGCGATACCGCGCCGGGGCCGCCTTGTCGAATGATGCGGCAGGCCCGGCGTTCAATTGATTTTGCGCGGAGCATGTGTTGACCCGCCACGCTCACCCACTATGATCCGCGCCGCGTTGGCCCCTGTGGCGGAATTGGTAGACGCGCCTGACTCAAAATCAGGTTCCGCGAGGAGTGCTGGTTCGAGTCCGGCCAGGGGCACCACCACTTCGCTTCGACGCACCCATAATCGACCACCGGCAGAGCGAACACGGCGCGTATCCGCGACGCTGTGCCGTTCTGCTTCCCGCGCCCGTCCGCTCCCCGATCGTCCCTAAGAGGCAGAATGTTCCGATACGCGCTGATTCTCGGCCTGCTGTCCGGCATCGGCCCCTTCGCCATCGACATGTATCTGCCGGCGTTGCCCGCCATCGCCGCGGGCCTCGCCGCCGATGTCGCCAGCGTGCAGATGAGCCTGCTCGCCTTCTTCCTCGCCGTGGGCATCTGCCAACTGTTCTATGGGCCGATCGCCGACATGGCCGGCCGCAAGCCGCCGCTGTATTTCGGCCTCGCCATTTTCGTGCTGGGAAGCATCGGCTGCGCGCTCGCGCCGGATATCGGCACGCTGGTGGCGTTCCGCGCGGTCCAGGGCATCGGCGCCTGCGCCTGCATGGTGATCCCGCGCGCGGTCGTCCGCGACCTGCACAGCGGCGCGGACGCGGCAAAGCTGATGTCGCTGCTGATGCTGGTCTTCAGCGTGTCGCCGGTCTTCGCGCCGCTGGTCGGCAGCGCCGTCATCCAGTTTTCCGACTGGCGGGCGATCTTCTGGATCATCGCCGGCGGCGGGGCGATGGCGATCGTCCTGTCGGCCGTCGCTTTGCCGGAATCGATGCCGCGCGCGGCGCGCCATCCCGTGCGCATCGCGCCGGTGCTGAGGGCCTATGGCACGCTGCTGCGCGACCGGAACTTCATCGGTCTGTGCCTGATCGGCGCGCTCGGCATCTCCAGCTTCTTCATCTATCTCGCCCATTCCTCTTTCGTGATCATTCAGGGCTATGGGCTGACGCCGACAGCCTACAGCCTGATCTTCGGCGTCAACGCCGTCGCCTTCATCGGCTCGGCGCAGCTCACCAGCCCCCTGATCCGCCGCCTCGGGCTGCGGCGCGTGATCCGCCTCGGCGTCACCGGCTATGCCGCGACGGTGCTGGCCCTGCTCGCCGCCTTCGCGCTGGGCTGGGGCGGGCTCGTGACGATGAGCGGCTTCCTGCTGCTGGCCTTCGGCTGGGTCGGCATCATCCTGCCGACATCGACGGTCCTGGCGCTGGAGGACCACGGTGCGCGGGCGGGAACCGCCTCGGCGCTGCTGGGCTCGATCCATATGTTCACGGGTACGGCGGTCGTGGCCCTGCTCGGGCTGGCGGCCAGCGAGACCGCCTTCGCCATGGTCGCGGGCATCGCCTGCTGCGGGCTGGCGGCGCTGCTGGCCGAGCGGCTGTTGCTGCCGCCCGGCGGCCGCAGCCCGGCCGGCCGCGGCTGAGCAAGCCGCAGGCGGGAGCCAGCGCCGCCGGCGTCCGGAGATGGAAATGCCGTCAGCGGGGCGGGTCGCGCTCGATCACGCCGCAGGCGATCCGCGCCCCGGAATTGCCCGCAGGATCCGTGCTGTAATCGTCCGGCCCGGCATGGATCACCAGGGCGGTGCCATCGTCATCGAACAGGGTGTTGCGCGGCCCGGTCCGCAGGCTCACCGCGGCATTGGCGATCTCCACCGTCACCTCCCCGTTCGCGGGCACGACGAGATTAGGCATGTCGCCGGCATGGGCGCCACGCCGCTGGGTCAGGCCATGGGCGCGGTTTCCGGGATTGAAATGGCCGCCGGCGCTCTCGAACGGCGGCTCGCATTTGCCCACGGCATGGAAATGCATCCCCAGTGGTCCGGGCGGCAGGCCCTTCGCCTCGATCCGCATCAGAATACCACGATGCGCCGTCTGCAAGGTGGCGAGGCCGACCTCTTCGCCCTTGGCGTTGCGCAGCACCGCACGCGCCGAGGGCTGGACCGCCTGCCGCCCCTTGGCCTTGGCCTTGGCCTTGGTTTCCGCCTTGGTTTTCTCCTGTGCGGCTCCCTTGGCGGTCTGGCCATGAGCCGGCAAGCCGGCGACGAGCAGGCCGGCGACGGCGAGGCCGGCGAAAATCTCCCTGACGATTATCATTTCTGCGTCTCCCTGGACCTGGCGAGGCGTGCGGCGAACCGGCCCCCAGGCCATTCAATCCCCCGCACGTCCCGGGGTTGCATTGCAAAGTCTACATTCGAGGCAGTCCAAAGACGGCATTGCGCTTCGCGACCCGACTATTTATGCAAGGGCCGGAACTATAAGGGTGCGATACATCATGGCCGGAATCAAAGCTCCGGTGGAGCGGCCGCTTTCTCCACATCTGCAAATCTACCGTCCGATGCTGACGATGATGATGTCCGTCGTTCATCGGGCCACCGGCATTGCGCTCTATGCCGGCACGCTGCTGATGGTGTGGTGGCTGGTGGCCGCCGCCGCCGGTCCGGCCGCCTATGCCGATGTCGAATGGTTCATGGGCACCATCATCGGGCACCTGATCCTGTTCGGATACACCTGGGCGCTGGTCCACCACATGCTGGGCGGCATCCGCCATCTGCTGTGGGACATGATCATCGGCTTCGGGCCGAGCGAGCGTGAATGGCTGGCACGGGCCAACCTGATCGGCTCCATCGTCATCACGATCCTGCTCTGGGTCGTCGGCTATATCCTGATCGGAGGGCCCCGCTGATGGGCATCGGTCGCCTCTCAACGCCGCTCGCGCGGGTCCGTGGGCTCGGCTCCGCCAAGTCCGGCACCGAGCATTTCTGGCGTCAGCGCCTCACGGCGGTCGCCAACATCCCGCTGACCATCGCCTTCGTGGTGATCGTGACCTCGCTGCTCGGCCGCAACTATTCCGCCGTGAAGCAGATTCTCGGCTCGCCGCTCGTGGCGATCCTGATGCTGCTGTTCATCGGCTCGGCGACCTATCACATGCGGCTCGGCATGCAGGTCGTGATCGAGGACTATGTCCATCACGACCTGACCAAGCTGGTCCTCATCATGGCCAACACGTTCTTCACCGTGGCGGTCGCCCTGGCCTCGGCCTTCGCCATTCTCAAGCTGTCCTTCGGGGTGTGAGCATGTCCAACGGAGCCTCGAACAGCGGGCCGGCCATCAACGGCCGGGCCTATCCGATCACCGACCACACCTTCGACGTCGTCGTCGTGGGCGCCGGCGGCGCCGGCCTGCGCGCGGCCGTCGGTTGCAGTGAAGCCGGCCTGCGCACGGCCTGCATCACCAAGGTGTTCCCGACGCGCTCCCACACCGTCGCGGCCCAGGGCGGCATTTCCGCCTCGCTCGGCAACATGCACGCCGACGACTGGCGCTGGCACATGTACGACACCGTCAAGGGATCGGACTGGCTCGGCGACCAGGACGCCATCGAATATCTGTGCCGCAACGCGCCCCGCGCGGTCTACGAACTCGAACACTGGGGCGTGCCGTTCTCCCGCACCGAGGACGGCCGCATCTTCCAGCGCCCGTTCGGCGGCATGACCATGGAATACGGCAAGATGCAGGCCCAGCGGACCTGCGCCGCTGCCGACCGCACCGGCCACGCCATGCTGCACACCATGTACGGGCAGGCTTTGCGGCATTCGGCCGAATTCTTCATCGAATATTTCGCCATCGACCTGATCATGGACGAGACCGGCCGCTGCCGCGGCGTCATCGCCATGAAGCTGGACGACGGCTCGATCCACCGCTTCCGCGCCCAGGAGACCATTCTCGCGACCGGCGGCTATGGCCGCGCCTATTTCTCTTGCACCTCGGCCCATACCTGCACCGGCGACGGCGGCGGCATGGCGCTGCGCGCCGGCCTGCCGTTGCAGGACATGGAATTCGTGCAGTTCCACCCGTCTGGCATCTACGGCTCGGGCTGCCTCATCACCGAGGGCGCGCGCGGCGAGGGCGGCTATCTTACCAATTCCGAAGGCGAGCGCTTCATGGAGCGCTACGCCCCGTCAGCCAAGGACCTCGCCTCCCGCGACGTGGTCTCCCGCGCCATGACTATCGAGATCCGCGAGGGTCGCGGCGTCGGCAAGAACAAGGACCACATCTTCCTGCACCTCGACCACCTCGATCCCAAGGTGCTGCACGAGCGGCTGCCGGGCATCTCCGAATCCGCGCGCATCTTCGCCGGCGTGGACGTGACCCGCGAGCCGATCCCGGTGATCCCGACGGTGCATTACAACATGGGCGGCATCGCCACGAACTATCACGCCGAGGTCGTCACCAAGCGCGGCGACAATCCGGACGAGGTGGTGCCCGGCCTGATGGCCATCGGCGAGGCGGCCTGCGTCTCGGTCCATGGCGCCAACCGGCTCGGCTCCAATTCGCTGATCGACCTCGTGGTGTTCGGCCGCGCGGCGGCGCTGCGCTGCGCCGACATTCTCACGCCCGGCCAAAATCACGGCGACCTGCCGAAGGATTCCGCCGATCTCGCCCTGTCCCGCCTCGACAAGTTCCGCCATGCCTCGGGCGGCACGCCGACCGCCGAGCTGCGCGCGAAGATGCAGGGCGTGATGCAGTCCAACTGCGCGGTGTTCCGTACCGGCGAGGTTCTGGCGGAAGGCCACACGCTGATCCATGACGTGATGGCCGGCGTGCCTGACCTGCGCGTGACGGACCGCTCGCTGGTCTGGAACAGCGACCTGATCGAGACGCTGGAATTCGACAACCTGATCGTCCAGGCCGTGGTGACGATGGACTCGGCGCTGAACCGCACCGAGAGCCGCGGCGCCCATGCCCGCGAGGACTATCCGGACCGCGACGACGTCAACTGGATGAAGCACACGCTGACCTGGCTCGACGAGAAGGGCGACGTCCGCCTCGAATACCGGCCGGTGCACAGCTACACCATGACCAACGACATCAGCTATATCGAGCCCAAGGCCCGCGTGTACTGACAGGCGGCGCGTTATGGCGGAAAAGGCTCCGGGCGCTGCGGCACATCGCGGCGCCCGTTTCCATTCCGCCCGGCAAAATCGGGCGGCCACCGGCCAGCCCGGCGGGAGCGGTCAGCCCGCCGCCTGCCGGTCTTGCTGCCTGTCCTGCGCGCGCACCGCGGAGAAATGCCCGTCCAGCGCCGCCAGCAGGTCCTCCGGCATCACCGGCTTGCGCAGGCGTGGCCATGACCGCCACCGCTCATCGATGCCCGGCTCGTCATAGCCCGTGACGAAGATGAACGGGATGCCGGCCTGAACCAGTTCAGCCGCCACGTTGAAGCTGCGGACGCCACCGACATTGACGTCGATCAGCGCAAAATCCACCCCGGCCCCGCCGCGCTGGAGAAATTCGCGCACCCGGTCGATGCGCAGGAACGGGCCTATCACCTCGCAACCCATCGCGATGAGCATATCCTCGATCAGCATGGAGACGAGCGCCTCGTCCTCCAGCACGAGCACCTTCAGCCCGCCAAAAGATCGCACGGCCGCGCCAGTCATGCGGGAGTTCCAAGCGGGAATGTCATCGTGCAGACCAGACCATCGGGACCGAATGCCATGTCGATTGTACCATTGAGTTCACCCGCGACGCTGCGCTCGATCAGCCGCGAACCGAACCCCCTTGGCCGGTCGCCCGGCGGCAGAGCCCCGCCGCGTTCCGTCCAGACGATCCTCAGCATCCGCGACAGCCCCGCGTCAGCCCGGCCGCCGTCGTCCGACCCGGCCGGCACCCCAGTCGATGCTGCGGCCGATGTTGCGCCGTCGAATGACCACGCCACATCGAGCTGCCCGTCCGCCGTGGACAGACCTCCATATTTCACAGCATTCGTCGCCAATTCGTGAACCACCAGACCGAGCGCCAGCGCGATGCGCGCCGGCAGAAGCACCGCAGGCCCCCCGAGCCGAACGCGCTCGGCCTCGAAAGGTTCAAATTCTCGCGACAAAAGCTCCCGCAGGTCCGCCCCCTGCCAGTGCGTCAGGGTGAGCAGATCATGGGTCCGGGCGAGCGCTTGCAGTCGCGTCTGGAAGCTGCCGATGAAACTCCGGGGATCAGGCGTGCTGCGCAGGGTCTGGACCGCGATCGCCTGCACGGTCGCCAGGGTGTTCTTCACCCGGTGGTTCAGTTCGTCCAGAAGGAGCTGCTGACGATTCAGCGCCTTCATCTGTTCGGTGACGTCCGCTCCCTCGACGAAGATGCCGGAGGCCGTACCGTCGGCCTCGATCACCGGCTGGTAGACCAGATCGACGAAGCGCTCCTCCAGCGGCGCCTGCGGGGTGCGCTGGAGCCAGACCTTGAGGCCACGGCCGACAAACGCCTCCCGCGTGGCCAGCACATTGTCCAGCAGTTCGAAATAACCCTGTCCGGCCAGCTCCGGCAAGACGTCGCGCAACGCCCGCCCCACCACGTCGCGATGGCCGATGAGTTGCAGATAGGCGTTGTTGGCGAGTTCGAAGACATGGCTCGGGCCGCGCAGCACGCAGATGAAACCCGGCGCCTGCATCACCAGGTTGCGCAGCCGGTTTCCGGCCTCCGCCAGTTCCCGGTTGGCGTGCTGCACCGCCTCCGCGCGCCGCAGCACATCGGTGCCGAGCACCCCGCGCCCGGCGGGCATCGCCGCGTCCCGCAGGCGCTGCAATTCGGTGACGTCCTGGGTGTTCTGGAGGATATGGGTGACGGTTCCGGCGCTGTCGCAGATCGGCGTATGGGTCGCGCTCCAGAACCGCAACTCGCTGCCGCCGCCCCGGTCCGCAGGCCGGGCGATGGCATAGGGAATGAGCGCCAGCGCGTCCGCCGCGCCGGTGGTCCGTACCCGGTCGAGGGAGCCGTAGAGCAGATCGTAACTCTCTCCCTTGGAGGGGAATGCGTCGAATATGTTGCAGCCGATCAGATTGGTGCGCGCCCGCATCGTCACGTCCAGATAGGCGCGGTTCATGTCGACAATGACGAAGTCGGCGTCCAGCAACACATAGGGCGTCGCCATGGCGTCGAAGACGGTGCGGAAATCGGGGTGATCCACCACGGAATACCTGACCTGACGCGGGCGCCGTCGCCTTCGCGTTGACTTCGGTGAGAGCCGGTTTAAACACTGTCCAATCTGCGATCCAGCCGGAAAATATGCGGCCGGGTCATCCAGAACCGGCGCGGCTCACGCGCCGGCGCGCCTGTCAGGAGCCGTTGGGGTATGGTTCAGCTCACGCTGCCGAAGAATTCCAAGATCACCGAAGGCAAGACCTGGGGCCCGCCGGCCCGCGCCGACGAGGTCCGGGAATTCCGCGTCTACCGCTGGAACCAGGAAGACGGCAAGAATCCGCATATCGACACCTATCACGTCGATATCAAGGATTGCGGGCCGATGGTGCTCGACGCCCTGATCTGGATCAAGAACAAGGTCGACCCGACGCTGACCTTCCGCCGCTCCTGCCGCGAGGGCGTCTGCGGCTCCTGCGCGATGAATATCGACGGCACCAACACGCTGGCCTGCACCAAGGACATGGCCGACGTGACAGGGCCGATCCGGGTCTATCCGCTGCCGCATCAGCCCGTGGTCAGGGACCTGGTGCCGGACCTCGACAATTTCTACGCCCAGTATGCCTCGATCGAGCCGTGGCTCCAGACGACGACGCCGGTGCCCGAGAAGGAATGGCGGCAGAGCCACGACGACCGCGCCAAGCTGGACGGCCTCTACGAATGCATCCTCTGCGCCTGCTGCTCGACCTCGTGCCCGAGCTACTGGTGGAATTCCGACCGCTATCTCGGCCCGGCCGCGCTGCTCCAGGCCCAGCGCTGGCTGGTGGACAGCCGCGACGAAATGAC
>DATMEW010000103.1:0-22513 GCA_035556495.1 Xanthobacteraceae bacterium
CTCCGCCGCGACACTGGAGCATCTCCACCTCTGGGCGGCGGCGGTCGGCGCGGCGCTGGTGGTCGGTGTCGGCTGGTGGCTGCGCCAGCGCCGGCACACGACGTCCCTGATCGTGGATCCGCCCGGACCGGAAGAGTTTCCACACAGAACCTGAAGTGAATTCTTAAGTTTCGGGCCAGATGCCGCCTGATCGATCCGGAGCCTCGGTTTGAATAAAGCCGAGGCTCCAGTCTTTTGTTTCAACAGGGTTATTCACGCTAAGCGGGTTCGTTTCGCTCAAAGGAATGGGCAGCGGTGTATTTGGATACAAAAACTCTGTTATCTATCTGATGTTACGATAAAATCATCTGAATTCTCAGCGCCCGTGATGACGCAGCGGCCGTCAGTGACGGTCAGCCGATCTTCCGCCAGCAGGCGCAGGGCTGCCGGGTAGATGCGGTGTTCCAGCGCGAGGACGCGCTCCGCCAGACTGGCTTCGGTCTCATCCTCCCGGACCGCCAGCGCCGCCTGTGCCACGATGGGGCCGGCATCCATCTCGGGCACGACCACATGGACGGTCGCGCCATGGATCTTCACGCCCGCGGCGAGGGCGCGGGCATGGGTGTCCAGCCCCTTGAAGGCCGGCAGCAGCGCCGGATGAATGTTCAGAATCCGGTTCGGCCATTGGACGATGAAATACGGGGTCAGCAGCCGCAGGAAGCCGGCGAGGCAGACGATATCGATGGCGCGCGCCCGCAGTTCCGCGCCGATGGCCCGTTCGAACGCCTCCCGGTCCTTGCCGAAGGCGGTGTGGTCCACCGTCGCGGTCGGGATGCCGGCGGCGCGGGCGCGGGCGAGGCCCGGCGCATCCGGCCGGTTGGAGAGGATGAGGGCGATCTCGGCCGGGTAGTCCGCCGCACGGGCCGCCTCGATCAGCGCGGTCATGTTGGAGCCGCGGCCCGAGATCAGGATCGCGACGCGCTTGCGGGGGGCGGGGCTCATCGTGTCGCCTCCGGCGGCTTCACCCGGCGAGGCCGAGCGATCCGGCATAATGGATCCGCTCGCCATCGTCCGCCTGGGGGATCAGCCGTCCCAGCGTCACGACCGTTTCCCCGGCTTCGGCGAGCACCGCCGCGACGGCGGCGGCCTTGTCGGCCTCGACCACCGCGATCATGCCGATGCCGCAGTTGAAGGTGCGCAGCATCTCGGCTTCGGCGACGTTGCCGGCCGAGGCCAACCAGCGGAACACCGGCAGCACCGGCACCGCGGAAAGGTCGATCTCCGCGGCAAGTCCCTCGGGCAGGACGCGGGGGATATTGTCGGGGAAGCCGCCGCCGGTCAGATGCGCCAGCGCCTTCACGGCGCCGGTCTCCCGGATTGCCGCGAGACAGGAGCGGACATAGACGCGCGTCGGCTCAAGCAGCGCCGCGCCGAGTGTCTGGTCGGGCGCGAAAGGAGCGGGGGCGTCCCAGCTGAGGCCGGACTGTTCGACGATGCGGCGCACCAGCGAATAGCCGTTGGAATGGACCCCCGAGGAGGCGAGGCCGAGGATGACGTCCCCGGCGGCGAGGTCGCGGCGCGGCAGGATGCCGTCCCGCTCCACCGCGCCGACAGCGAAGCCGGCCACGTCATAGTCGCCGGACTGATACATCCCCGGCATTTCGGCGGTCTCCCCGCCGATCAGCGCGCAGCCGGCCTGCCGGCAGCCTTCGGCGACGCCCGCCACCACGGCGGCGCCGACCTGCGGCTCCAGCCGGCTACATGCGAAATAGTCGAGGAAGAACAGCGGTTCCGCCCCCTGCACGACGAGGTCGTTGACCGACATGGCGACGAGGTCGATGCCGATGGTGTCATGGCGGCCGGTATCGATGGCGATCTTGAGCTTGGTGCCGACGCCGTCGGTGGCCGCGACCAGGATCGGGTCCTTGAAGCCGGCGCGCTTGAGATCGAACAGGCCGCCGAAGCCGCCGATCTCCGCATCCGCGCCCGGCCGCGCGGTCGCGCGCACGAGCGGCTTGATGAGGTCCACCATGCGGTTGCCGGCATCGATGTCCACGCCCGCATCGGCATAGGTGAGGCCGCCGCCCGGTTTCGCCATGGTATTCCCCGCAATCGGCCACGACCGGCCGGAACGCCGCCGGTTTAGGGGGAATCGGCAAGGGGGGCAATGGCTTCCGCGGGCGGCTCTGGACAACGGCCATCGGAGAGCGGCCGGCACTGGTTTGCTATGGTTTTGGCGTGCGGTCGGTTGTAGTGAACATCCATCGGTCCCGCGCGGGTGCGGCGACCGTTCTGCTGGGGTCCGGTCTTGAGCATTCCTAACCTGATCACGCTCGCGCGCATCCTGCTCGTGCCGGTGGTGGTCTGGGCTATCGCCTCCGGCCAGCTCGGCATTGCCTTTGCGCTGTTCCTTGCCGCCGGCGTCTCCGACGCCGTCGACGGCTTTTTGGCCAAGCGCTTCGGCATGGCGAGCGAGCTGGGCGCCTATCTCGATCCGCTGGCGGACAAGGTCCTGATCGTGTCGATCTACCTGTCGCTGGGTATCGTCGAGGCGCTGCCGCGCTCGCTGGTCATCCTTGTGGTTTCCCGCGACATCCTGATCGTCGGCGCGGTGCTGCTGGCCTGGCTGGTGGGGCGTCCGGTGCGGATCCGGCCGCATCTCGTGTCCAAGCTGAATACCGTGGCGCAGATCCTCCTCGCGGGGCTGGTGCTGGCCTCGCGCGGCTTCGGCTGGAACCTGCCGAAACTGGAAATCGGGGCCATGGCGCTGGTCACGTTTCTGACGCTTTTGTCCATCGGCGTTTATGTGCTGCAATGGGTCCGTCACATGAACGGCGCGCATCCCGAACAGCAGGGATAGCCAGCAGGGGATAGCCATGTGCGATGACAGCGCCGTCGGCGCGCCGTGCGGAATGCGGCAATGAGCGATGAGGCGCCGACACCTGCTGAACTGATGGATGTGCGCAGGACGTTGCCGGCGACGCCGTCACCGCGTGCCGCGGCGGTGGCGCCGACGCCCGCCCCGCAGCTTGTGGAGCGGGGGCCGGAATTCCGGCGCGAGGCGATCTTCTGGTCGGTTGTCGTGGCGGTGGCCGGCCTGCTGCTCTGGCTGTTCGGCAGCATCCTGCTGCCGTTCGTGGCCGGCTTCGCGCTGGCTTACCTGCTCAACCCGCTGGCCGACCGCATGGAGCGCTGGGGCCTGCCCCGGCTCGTGGCCGCGCTCATCGTCATCAGCATGTTCGTGTTCGGCTTCGTGCTGCTGCTGCTCATCATCCTGCCGATTCTGGGCGGGCAGCTCGGGTCCTTCATCGAGAATGTGCCGGGCTACGTCCGCCGCGTTCAATCCTTGCTGGTCAATACCGACATTCCCTGGCTCAAGGAACTGCTCGGCGGCGAGGGGTTCTCCGGCGCGGAGAAGTCCGTCGGGGAGCTTGTCTCCCAGGGCATGGGCTGGGTGACCACTTTCCTGAAGCAGCTCTGGTCCGGCGGGCAGGCGGTGCTGTCGCTGTTCTCGCTGCTGGTGGTGATGCCGGTGGTGGCGTTCTATCTCGTCTATGACTGGCATCGCATGGTGAATACGGCGGATTCCTGGATTCCGTTGCAACATCGCGAGACGGTGCGGGGGCTTGCGCGGGAGATGGATACGGCCATTGCCGGATTCATCAGGGGCCAGACGGCCGTGTGCCTGATCCTCGGTTCTTTCTATGCGCTGTCGCTGGCGCTGGCCGGGTTGAATTTCGGCATCCTGATCGGGCTGCTGTCCGGGCTCATCACCTTCATCCCCTATGTCGGTTCGCTGACGGGGCTGATCCTGTCGGTCGGCGTCGCGGTGGCGCAGTTCGCTCCGGACTGGATGATGGTGCTGCTGATCGCGGGCATCTTCTTCTTCGGACAGTTTCTCGAAGGCAATTTCCTGGTGCCGAAGCTGGTCGGGGACAGTGTCGGCGTGCATCCGGTGTGGCTGATGTTCGCGCTGTTCGCCTTCGGCGTGCTGTTTGGCTTCGTCGGCCTGCTGCTGGCCGTGCCGCTGGCGGCGGCGATCAGCGTGCTGCTGCGGTTCGCCCTCCGGCGCTATATGGAAAGTCCGCTCTATACCGGCCGGGGGACCTGACGGTGGCCTCCTCCGCGTGCCTTGCCATCCGCCCGCGCCAACTGGCTCTGGCGCTGCCGCATCAAGAAAGTTTCGCGCGCGACGATTTTCTCGACGGTCCGTCCAACCAGGCGGCGCTGACGCTGCTTGCCGCCTGGCCGGACTGGCCGGGCCGGGCCATCATGCTGGTCGGTCCGGAAGGGGCCGGCAAAAGCCATCTCGCGGCGATCTGGGCGGAGCAGGCCGGTGCGCGCATTGCCTCGGCCCGCCTGCTGGCGACGGGCGATGTCCCCGCCAGCCTCGCGACGGACGCCCTTGTTCTGGAGGACGTCGCCCAGGGCGCGACGGACGAGGCCGCGCTGTTTCACCTGCTCAATCTCGCCCGGGAGCGGGACGCCTTTCTGCTGATCACCGCCCGGACCCCGCCCGCGACATGGCGGCTGCGGGTGCCGGACCTCGCGTCCCGGCTCAAGGCGTTGCCGGTCGTGACCGTGACGCCGCCGGACGAGCATCTGTTGCGGGCGGTGATGGTGAAACTGTTCTCGGACCGGCAGATCGCGCCGGATGCCGCGCTGCTGGACTATCTCATGAGCCGCATCGAGCGCAGCTTCGCCTCCGTGCGCATGGCTGTCGAGCGGCTGGACGGCGAGGCGTTGAGACGCCAGCGGCCGGTCACGCGCGCCCTTGCTTCCGAGTTGTTCCGCGGCGCGGACTGACCCCGCCCGACAGCCGCGATGCCGGAACCGGCCGAAGCGATGCGGCCTGTCCGGCTGCGTCATCTGCCCGTCACAAAAGGCTGCGACCACCGGTTCGCGATTCTGTATGATATCCTCAAGTCTGATGGTTGAGAGCTTGCCATGAGCACCGGTTCTGCCGCGACCGCTATTGCCGATGACCTCGACGCCAGCGAAGCGCGAACGCCCGCGCCGCCTCCCGACCTCAGCGAATTGCCGGAGCGTTTCGTCAACCGGGAGCTGTCATGGCTCGAATTCAACCGGCGCGTTCTGGAAGAAGCGGAAAACCCGAACGACCCGCTGCTTGAGCGCGTTCGCTTCCTCTCGATCTGCGCGAATAATCTCGACGAATTCTTCATGGTTCGCGTGGCCGGCCTCAAGGCACAGATTCGCGAGGGCATCGCCGAACGCAGTCCGGACGGATTGACGCCGTCCGAACAGCTCGCCCGGATTGCGGAGGCGGTCTCGTCCCTCGCCAGCGACCAGCAGGCCCGATGGCGGGAATTGCGGGAGGAACTGGCGGCGGAGAACATCGTTCTGGTCGACGGTCCCGATTTGACGCCTGCTGAGAAGACATGGCTGGAAGACCACTTCCTGCAACATGTGTTTCCGCTGCTGACGCCGCTGTCGATCGATCCGGCTCACCCGTTTCCGTTCATCAGCAACCTCGGCTTCACGCTGGCGCTGCAACTCTCCAGAGCGAGCGACGGACGCGCGATGAACGCGCTGATCCGCATGCCCTACAAGATCGATCGTTTCGTCCGCCTGCCGGGCGAAGGATCCGGGGCCCGGCTCATCTCCATCGAGCGGGTCACGGTGCTGTTCATTGCCCGCCTGTTTCCCGGTTATGTGCTGACCGGGCAGGGCGGCTTCCGCCTCGTGCGCGACTCCGAAGTCGAGATCGAGGAAGAGGCCGAGGACCTGGTGCGCACTTTCGAAACGGCGCTGAAGCGGCGGCGCCGGGGCTCGGTGATCCGGCTGGAGCTCGACGCCGCGATGCCGGTCGAACTGCGGAACTTTGTGCAGCGGGCGCTGGCCTGCGGCGACGACGAGGTGTTCCTCGTGAACGGCGTGCTCGCCCTCAACGAGCTCTCGCAACTCACACAGGTCGATCGCCGCGATCTCGAATTCACGCCCTACAATCCGCGCTTTCCGGAACGGGTGCGCGACCAGGGCGGCGACGTCTTCGCGGCGATCCGCCAGAAGGACCTGATCGTCCATCACCCCTACGAGAGTTTCGACGTGGTGGTGCAATTCCTCAACCAGGCGGCGCGCGATCCCAATGTCGTCGCGATCAAGCAGACGCTGTATCGCACCTCGTCCAATTCTCCCATCGTGCGGGCGCTGGCCGAGGCGGCCGACGCCGGCAAGGCGGTCACCGCGCTGGTCGAACTCAAGGCGCGGTTCGACGAGGAGGCCAACATCCGCTGGGCCCGCGATCTGGAACGCGCCGGCGTGCAGGTGGTGTTCGGCTTCATCGAACTGAAGACACATGCCAAGCTGTCGCTGGTCGTGCGGCGCGAAGGCGGTTCCCTAGCCTCTTACTGCCATGTCGGCACCGGCAACTATCACCCCGTGACCGCGCGCATCTATACCGATCTGTCGCTGTTCACCGACGATCCTGTGATCGCCCATGATGTCGGCCTGGTGTTCAATTTCATCACCGGTTATGCCCAGCCTGTCGAGCTACAGAAGCTCGCGGTCTCGCCGAAGATGCTGCGCGAGCGCATTCTCAATCACATCGCCCAGGAAGCGACGAATGCCGCCAACGGCAAGCCGTGCGGAATCTGGATGAAGATGAATTCGCTTGTCGATCCGGAGATCATCGACGCGCTGTATGCGGCGTCCCGCGCCGGCGTTCCGATCGAGCTTGTCGTGCGTGGCATCTGCTGCCTGCGGCCGGGCGTACCCGGCCTGTCGGAGAGCATCCGCGTCAAGTCGATCGTCGGCCGGTTCCTGGAACATTCGCGCATCTACTGTTTCGGCAGCGGTCACGCGCTGCCGCACAAGAAGGCGGCGGTCTATATTTCATCGGCGGACATGATGCCGCGGAATCTCGACCGGCGCGTCGAGGTTCTGTGCCCGATCGGGAATGAGACCGTGCACCAGCAGGTGCTGGACCAGATCATGGTCGCCAATCTGAAGGACAACGAACAGAGCTGGAGGGTCTTGCCTGACGGCACATCGACGCGCATAAAGCCTGCCCAGGGCGAGGAGCCGTTCAATGCCCACAATTATTTCATGACGAATCCGAGTCTGTCGGGCCGTGGCAAGTCGCTTAAAGAATCCTCGCCGAGAAGCCTCACGCGCAAAGCCGAAAAAGGCTAGCGCGCGACAAAAGGCTAGCGCGCGACGGGTGGTTGCCGGCGCGACAAGCGGCCCGGCGCAGGGGCGGCTGGATCTGGGGCCTGCGGTCGGCGTCATCGACATCGGCTCGAACTCGGTCCGGCTGGTTGTCTATGAAGGGCTGTCGCGCAGCCCGACGCCGATCTTCAACGAGAAGGTGATGTGCGGCCTCGGCCGCGAGGTGTTCACGACCGGGCTGATCCCTGCGGACGCGGTGGAGCGGGCCTTGCAGGCGCTGCGACGATTTCGCGCGCTTTGCGAAACCATGAAGGTGGGGCGGCTCTGGGCGGTGGCGACGGCGGCCTGCCGGTCCGCCTCCAACGGAGCGGAGTTCATCGCCCGTGCGGAAGCCTGCTGCGGGGTGCCGGTCGATGTTCTCTCGGGCAAGCGCGAAGCGGACTTGACCGCACTCGGCGTTCTGTCGGGGATGTATCGTCCGGACGGTCTCGCCGGTGATCTGGGCGGGGGATCCCTGGAACTGATCGACATCCATGGCGGCCGGGCCCGCCGCGGCCTCACGCTGCCGCTCGGCGGGCTGGCGTTGCAGGACACATCGTCCAGGTCCATCAAGCGGGCCGCGCGGATCGCGAAGAAGACGCTATCCGGTGTGCCGCTGCTGAATGAGGGCGCAGGCCGGGATTTCTACGCCATCGGCGGCACATGGCGCTCGCTGGCGCGCCTCCATATGTGGCAGACGGGCTATCCGCTGCATGTCATGCATGGCTATACGATCCCGGCCAAGGCGGCGCTGGAATTCGCGCGGCTCCTGCATCGGGTCGATGCGAGCACGCTGTCGCGGATCGAGGTCGTGTCCGATGCGCGTCGTCCGCTCCTGGCGTATGCCGCCATCGTGCTCGAAAACGTCATTCGCATCGCGCGTCCGCGCAACGTCGTCATCTCCGCTTCCGGCGTCCGGGAAGGCTTGCTGTTCGAGGCGCTGAATGATGAGGAGCGGCGGGTCGACGGGCTGCTGGTTGCGGCGCAGGAGCTGAATGTTCTGCGCTCGCGCTCGCCGGCGCATGGCCAGGAACTGGTCGCCTGGACCGATGCCTTCATGATGTCGTCCGGTCTCAGTGAAACAGCCGAGGAGCGGCGCCTGCGTCATGCCGCATGTCTTCTGGCCGATATCGGCTGGCGGGCGCATCCGGACTATCGCGGCGAGCAGTCGCTGAACATCATCGCCAACGCGGCCTTCGCCGCAGTCGACCATCCGGGCCGCATCTTTCTGTCCCTCGCGGTGTTCTTCCGCCATGTCGGGCTGGTGGACGGAGAACTGTCGCCGCTGCTGCGGGAACTGGCCTCGCCCCATATGCTGGATCGGGCCCGGGTGCTCGGCGCTGCGATGCGTGTGGCCTATCTGGTATCCGCGGCGATGCCCGGCGTCCTGCCTCAAGCCCCGATGGTCGTGAAACGCGGCAAGCTCGTGCTGTCGCTGGAGGGCGGTTTCAGGGACCTTGCGAGCGACCGGCTGTTCAACCGTTTGCGGCAGCTCGCGCGGCTGATCGGCCGCGTCCCCGCCATCTCGAACGGCTGAGAGCGCGGGCGCGTCAGCGTTGCGCGTCGGATGCGACGTCGATGGCCTTGACGCGATGACGGTCGATGGCGAGCGCCAGCTTGCCATGCTTGAGAGACAGCGCCTTTTCTCCGAACAGTTCCCGCCGCCAGCCCCGGAGCGCAGGCACCTCGGCGGCGTCGTCTGCCACGATGCGGTCGAGATCGTCGGTGGTGGCGATCACCTTGGCGGCGACGCCGTGCTGTTCCGCGGTCATCCGGAGCAGCACCTTGAGCAGTTCCACGGTGGCCTGTCCGTTGGCGGCGCCCTTGTGCCGTTCCAGGCGGGGCAGGGCCTTGAGGTCCCGCGCCAGCCCCTTGCCGACCGCCTCCAGCACCGCATCGCCCCATTTGGACCGTTCGAAGCCCTTCGGCACGGAACGCAGGCCGGCCAGGCGCTCCAGCGAGGTCGGCGCCTGCACGGCGATATCGGCGATGACATCGTCCTTCAGGATGCGACCGCGCGGGATATCGCGGGTCTGCGCCTCGCGCTCCCGCCACGCTGCGATCTCCATCAGAACGGCGAGTTCCTTCGGCTTGCGCACGCGGGAGCGCAGGCGTTCCCAGGCGTGTTCCGGCTCGGCGCGATAGGTGTCCGGCGACGTGAGGACGGCCATCTCGTCCTCCATCCATTCCGTCCGGCCCTTCTTCTTCAGTTCGGCCGAGAGCGCGAGATAGACGTCGCGCAGGTGAGTGACGTCCGACACGGCATAGCGGAGCTGAGCGTCGGACAGCGGCCGCCGGGTCCAGTCCGTGAAGCGGAGTGATTTGTCGAGGGTGTCGCCGGTGATCCGCTGCACGAGCTGATCGTAGGAGATGCTGTCGCCATAGCCCAGCACCATGGCGGCGACCTGGGTGTCGATGATGGGGGCGGGGACGAAGCCCGCCTCATGCCAGACGATCTCGATATCCTGCCGCGCGGCGTGAAAGACCTTGAGCACGGCCTGATTGGCCATCAGGTCGTAGAATGGCGTCAGGTCGATCCCCTCCGCCAGCGCGTCGACCACCACGGCCTCGTCCATGGACGCGATCTGCGCCACGCAGAGCTGCGGATAATAGGTCGTCTCGCGCAGGAATTCGGTATCGACGGTGATGAACGGATGCCGGGCGAACCGTGCGCAGGCGGCAGCGAGATCTTCGGTCGAGGTCAGCAGCGAGGTCTTCGGCGTCATGGCGCTTCATAACGGCCCGGCAGCCGGAAGGACAGCAGGTTTTTTCAGGAAATGATCGGGCCGCCCCCGATTGCCGGACGGGCGGGGCCGGTCGGCCGGCGCTCGGATCACCGCTCCGGCAGGGAATGGATGGCGACCATCGCCCGCAGCATCTCGTCCTGGAAACTCCGGCCGAAGGTCCGGGTGATGATCTGCTCGATCTGCCCGGTGCGGTAGAGATGGGCCAGCGCCCGGTCCACCAGCAGGCGGAAGGCGCTGTCGTCCCGCGGAATCGCCAGCGCATAGGTCTCGTAGGAGAAATAGCGCTGGCTGAGCTGGAACCCGGGTATCCGGTTCTGGAGGATCATCGCGGCGATGATGGCCCGGTCGGCGAAATAGATATCGATCCTGTTGGCGGTCATCAGGTCGAGGCCGGTACGATGGTCCTGCACGGTGACGATCTCGACCGGCACGCCGACATCGCGGAGCGCGCCGCGCAACGCCTGTTCGGTGGTGGTGCCGCCAAGCACTCCGACCTTGCGGTTTCTGAGATCCTCGAAACGGTCGATCACAACGCCGGCCCGGGAGAGAGCGCCGGCGCCGTCGAGGAAGGTTGGAATCGAGAAATCCACGAGTTCGCGCCGTTCGAGAGTCACGGAAGCGGGATCGCAGAGGATATCGACGCGGCCCTCGCGGACAGCTTCGAAACGCTCCGGCGGGGCGACCAGCACATATTCGGTCCGGACCGGACCTTTCGCGGCCGCTGCCACCGCGGCCGCGACCTCGCGGCACAGATCGACGATGAAGCCGGCAGGCTGCTGCTTCTCGTCGCGGTAGGAATAGGGCGGGGCGTCGGCGCGATAGCCAAGCTTGATGACGCCCTTCTGCTCGATCCGTTCGAGGACGGAGCCGGCGGCAGCCTCGGCCCCGCCCCCCATGGACAGCACAGCCAGCCAAAGCGCGGCGACAATCAGCAGATGCGGCATGTTCACGATCCCCCCGCGCAGTTCCCCGGCGCACTTTGGGGCGAAACCGGGCATATCGCAATCGCCGTCCGGTGCGGCGCTTCGCCTTGACAAACCCGGGCCTGCATGTGCCTTTCCGGCCAAATTCAACGGATTCCCGGAAGTTTTCAGGTCACATGCACCGTTATCGCTCCCACACCTGCGGCGCGCTGCGCGACGCCGATATCGGCCAGACCGTCCGCCTGTCCGGCTGGTGCCACCGCATCCGCGATCATGGCGGCGTGCTGTTCATCGACCTGCGCGACCATTACGGCCTGACCCAGGTGGTGGCGGACCCGGATTCTCCGGCTTTCAAGGTTGCCGAAACGCTGCGCGCGGAGTGGGTCGTGCGGGTCGATGGCAAGGTGCGTCGGCGCCCCGAGGGCACCGACAATCCCGACCTGCCGACCGGGGCGGTCGAGGTCTATGTCACCGAGATCGAGGTGCTGGGCGCGGCGGGCGAGCTGCCGCTGCCGGTGTTCGGCGATCAGGAATATCCGGAGGACATCCGCCTCAAATACCGCTTCCTGGACCTGCGCCGCGAGCGGCTGCACCGCAACATCATGACCCGCGGGGCGATCATCGACTCGCTGCGCCGGCGCATGCGGGAGGGCGGCTTCTTCGAGTTCCAGACGCCGATCCTGACCGCCTCCTCGCCGGAGGGCGCGCGCGACTTCCTCGTGCCCTCGCGCATCCATCCGGGCAAGTTCTATGCGCTGCCGCAGGCGCCGCAGCAGTTCAAGCAGCTCACGATGATCGCCGGCTTCGACCGCTATTTCCAGATCGCGCCGTGCTTCCGCGACGAGGATGCCCGCGCGGATCGTTCGCCGGGCGAGTTCTATCAGCTCGATATCGAGATGAGCTTCGTTACCCAGGAGGACGTGTTCAACGCCGTCGAGCCGGTGCTGAGCGGCGTGTTCGAGGAATTCGCGAACGGCAAGCGGGTGACGCCGCAGTTCCCGATGATCCCCTTCGCGGACGCCATGCGCAAATATGGCTCCGACAAGCCGGACCTGCGCAACCCCATCGAGATGGCCGCGGTCACCGACGCCTTTGCCGGTTCCGGCTTCAAGGTGTTCGCGAACATGATCGCCAACGACCCCAAGGTGGAGGTCTGGGCGATCCCGGCCAAGGGCGGCGGCAACCGCGCCTTCTGCGACCGCATGAACGACTGGGCCAAGGGCGAGGGCCAGCCCGGCCTCGGCTATATCTTCTGGCGCGAGGGCGAGGATGGCGGCGCGGGGCCGCTCGCCAAGAACATCGGCCCGGAGCGGACGAAGCAGATCGCGGACCAGCTCGGCCTCGGCGTCGGCGACGCCGTGTTCTTCGTCGCCGGCAAGCCGAAGGACTTCGTGAAGTTCGCAGGCGCCGCCCGCACCAAGGTTGGCGAGGATCTGAACCTGATCGACAAGGATCAGTTCGCCTTCTGCTGGATCGTCGATTTCCCGATGTACGAATGGAGCGACGAGGAGAAGAAGATCGACTTCTCCCATAACCCGTTCTCCATGCCGAATATCGACGTCGATGCCTTCCTCGCGCTCGACCCCGCCGACAGCGAGACCATCCTCGGCCTCAAGGCGTTCCAGTACGACATCGTCTGCAACGGCATCGAACTGTCGTCCGGCGCGATCCGTAACCACCGCCCGGACGTGATGAAGAAGGCCTTCGCCATCGCCGGCTATGGCGAGGAGGTGCTGGAGGAGAAATTCGGCGGCATGCTGCGCGCGCTCTCCCTCGGCGCGCCGCCGCACGGCGGCATCGCTCCGGGTGTCGATCGTATCGTGATGCTGCTCTGCGGGGAGGAGAACCTGCGCGAGGTGGTGCTCTATCCGATGAACCAGCGCGCCGAGGACCTGCTGATGGGCGCACCCTCGGAGGTCACGCCCAAGCAGCTTCGCGAGTTGCATATCCGCCTGAACCTGCCCGAGAAGTCCTGAGCGGCGGCGGCGGCCGTCGCCGCCGCTTGCATCCGTGCAAGACCGGCTTTGCAGCCGGCGGCATTGCGGGACGACGACCGGCATGATGATCTGACGGCTGTTGGGCAGATCTGTTGCATCGGGTCGGGCCGACACACTGTCATGCTCGTTGAGCATGACCCTTGTCCGAAAACCGGTCCCGCCTTTTCGGGATCATGCTCCCGGAGGCCGCCATGAGCGTCGATCGTCCCGCCGATTCCGCACCGCTTCCATTGCCGCCGGCTGCCGCGCCGCCCGCCAGCGTCGCCCAGGTCGTGGCGGCGCGGACGTCCGATCTCGGCGGCTTCACGGTGCGCCGGGCCTTGCCCGTCGCCGGCCTGCGGACGGTCCAGCCGCGCATGGTCGGCCCGTTCATCTTCTTCGACCATATGGGGCCGGCCTTCTTCGATGCCGGGCAGGGCCTCGATGTGCGCCCCCATCCCCATATCGGCCTCGCCACGCTGACTTACCTGCTGGAAGGCGAGATCATGCACCGCGACACGCTGGGTAATGCGATCGCGATCCGCCCCGGCGAGGTCAACCTCATGACAGCCGGACGCGGCATTGCCCATTCGGAGCGCACGGGCGAGGCAAGCCGCTCTGCCGGGCAGAAGCTCCATGGTCTGCAATGCTGGCTGGCGCTGCCGGCGACCCACGAGGAAATGGCGCCCGCTTTCGCCCATCACGGCGCGGCGGAGTTCCAGGAACTGACCGATACCGGCGTGCGTCAGCGGGTGGTGGTCGGCCGTTGGGGTGGCGTGACCTCGCCGGTGGCCACTGCGACCGATACGTTGTTCGTCGATGCGACCCTGTCAGCCGGTGCGTCGATGGCGCTGGATGCCGATCACGAGGAGCGGGCGGTCTATCTCGTCTCCGGCGTCATCGAAATTCAGGGCGATCGCTTCGAGGAAGCGCAGTTGCTGGTCCTGCGGCCGGGCGACCGCCTGAGGCTGAAGGCCGTGACCGATGCGAAGCTGGTCGCGCTCGGCGGCGCGGTGATGGATGGTCCACGGCATATCTGGTGGAATTTCGTCTCGTCGCGGAAGGACCGGATCGAGACGGCCAAGGCCGATTGGCGGAACGGGAGCTTTCCGCTGGTGCCCGGCGACGAGACGGAGTTCATCCCGCTCCCGGCGTGAGCGATGTTTACCATCTGTTCAGCATAGCGAGACTCTGTTCGGCTGCTTTCACATGCGGCCCGGCCGTTTAAGAGTGCTTTAAAACGGTGGACGGCAGGCTCGGAGGCGTCACCTCCCGAGGTCCTCGTGTCTCCGCGTGCCCGCAAATATCTTGCCGTCATTGTTGGCGTGTTGCTGGTCGGGCTCCCGTTTTGTGGCTTCAGCTACTGGATGGCCGTCCTCGCTTCCCAGCAGGGCCGGGATGACGCCGACGCGAGCGCGAGACGCGCGATTGCCGTTGTCGACGGGCGGATAAGAGCGGTCGTCGTCAGCCTTGACGCCCTTGCCGCCAAGCAGATGGCAGCCTGCACGACGACCAATCTCGACCTGCTGCGGCAGGCCACTTTCGCCACCGGCCCGGTGAAGGAATATTCGATCGTTGCGCCGGATGGTGCCACGCTGTGCGGTGACCACGTTCTGGCGTTTCATCCGCCCGAGGTGATCTCGGCGGCCACACGGGGGACCGACGGCATTGGCATCGAGATGGTCCGCATCGGCGAACAGCCGATGCTGCGGATTCGCCATATGCATGCCCAACATCCCACGGTGGCAGCGCTGATTGCGCCGGAGCTGCTGCTGGCGCAGGCCTGGTCGCCACGCGGGACGTTCTTGTCCCATGTCACACTGACGCTGCCGGACGGCACGCCGATTGTTTCCAGCGGCCAGGTGCCGGAAACCGACCCGCGGAAGCTGTACGAGGCGGTGGTGAGGTCCGCCGATTACGGCGTGATAGCGACGGTGCGGCTGCCCCATCGGAACATCGCGAGTTATGAAGATCTGCGCGAGATGGGACTGGCGGCAACGGCGATGATCGCCGTCGGACTTTTTCTTCTGTCGCTGCTGCTGGTCCGCCGCAACGCCGACGATCCGATTCTGGAATTGTCCAACGCCGTCGCCGACGGCCACCTGATCCCCTATTTTCAGCCGATCGTGGATATCCGCAGCGGCCGCCTGCGCAGCGTGGAGGTGCTGTTGCGGTGGCGCAAGCCGGACGGCACGGTGGTGCCGCCGGGCGCTTTCCTGCCGCTGCTCGAATCCACCGGGCTGATCGTGGAGGCGACGCGCAAGCTGATGATCATGGTGCGCGATCAGGTCGGCCCCGCGCTCCAGAACCGCCCGTATATGCGCGTGGCTTTCAATCTCACCGCCCAGCATTTCGCCGACGACACCATCGTGCGGGATGTGAGAGGCATCTTTCAGGAATCTTCCATACGCTTGTCCCAGGTCATCCTCGAGGTGACGGAGCGTCAGCCCCTCGACAATCTGACGCAGAGCCGCGCGATCATCGCCGCGTTGCAGGACCTCGGCGTGAAGATCGCGCTGGATGATGTCGGCACCGGCCATAGCGGCCTGTCCTACATGCTCAAGCTGGGTGTTGATGTCATCAAGATCGACAAGATGTTCATCGACGCCGTGGGGACGGACCGGAATTCGGCGACCATCATTCAGACGCTGATCGAACTCGCCCATAATATGCGGATGGAGGTCGTCGCCGAGGGTGTCGAGACATTCGAGCAGGTGCTGTTCCTGCGCGACCTCGGGGTGCGCTGCGCGCAAGGGTTTGTTTTCGCGCCGCCGCTGTCCGCATCGGCGTTTCTTGAGCTGCTGAATGCGATCGATCCGCCGGGCGAACAGGGCCGGATCGCCACGCTGGCCGCAAACAGGCGGACGACAGCGGCGGATCAGGCCGCGCGCCAGTCAGGCCCCGCCTTGCGTTCGCTCAAGGTGGTGCGGAACTGAGAACCGGACCGCGGCCGGTCGCCGTCGCCAGTGCAGGCGCTGTCATGCATGTCCGGACATGCGCGCGCCGGAGGCCGGTTGGAGCGGAAGCGGAAAGGCCCTAGATTGCGAGGGTAGGCAAGGCCGCAGGAACTCTCGGCGGAACGATGGGTTGTCCAGCAGCCGGAATGAGCGTGAAGGGTGAGACGATGAACCTGCCGGGTGACTTTCGGGGCGGTGCTGTTGCGGTCAGGTCTCTGATTGTGGCCGGCGCGATGGGTGTCGCCTTCCTTGCGATGCCGCCGCGGGAGGCCGAGGCGGGCAGCAACAACGCGCCCTGGTGTGGGCAGCTTGCCGGTGATTATGGCCTTGTCTGCTCGTTTTATTCGTTCGAACAATGCCGGGATTTCGTGCGCGGCGTCAGCCAGCTCTGCGTTCGCAACCTGAACGTTCCGGAGGAGCCGCCGCCACCGCCGCGCAAGCGCGTCCGGCGCTGAGATCAGCTCCCGGCCCCCGCGGTGAAGCGGAGTGCCTGTACCGAAGGCTTGCATCAATGAAAAACGCCCGCGCGAGCGAGCGTTTTCGTTTCCGTGCGAAGCTCGCATCAGAACACGGCGAGATATCGGAGCAGCGAGATGATGCCGATGATGATGACGATGAGCTGGACGATCTGTTTGATGCGGCCGTCCAGCGGCAGCATGTTGATGAGATACAGTACGAGGACGATGACAAGAAACGTGATGAGAATGCTGATGAGAAGGCCCATTGGGAAAACCTTTTTTCAAGCCTGGATATGATGGAAGCTGCTGAAGCTTATTTCTTCTCGACGGACAGGCCGCCGGGACCGACGCTGATTTCGACGCCGGAGGTCTTCTGCCGTTCCTGATAAAGCGCATAGCCGAGACCCACGCTCACCACGGCAAGCGCGCCGATCACAAGAAACAAAATGTTTCGATTCATTCCGGTCCCCCTCAGCCATGTGCGGCTGCACGGTTCGAACGCGAATCCGCCGCGAAAGTTCCACATTGGTTCCGGGGGCAGGGGATCAGGGTCGGGGCGCCCAGGTGGTCACGGTGACATTGCGGGCGGGTTCGAGAATGCGGCTTTCCGCCGGCGCGAGGCCGGCCGCGGAGAGAAGGTCTTCCGGGCTTTGGGGGGGAATGCCGGGGAAAACCGGCCGGCCGTTCGGCACGTCCGTGCCCGGCACGCGGGTCAGATGGAAGGCGTCATAGCCGATTTTCAGGAACATCCCGAAAATATCCGTGCCGCCGATGACGGCGAGAGTGCCGCGGCCGCCGCCAAGTTCCGTCCATGCCGCCTCGAAAGACGCCCCGGCCGGATTCCAGCACAGCGCCTGGGGAAACTCGGTATCGGGAGCGAGCCCCGTCACGCGGCGGGTGACGACGATGCGGCGGCGGGTCGCCGCGTCTGGGCCGCCCTCGTGCGAGCCGCGGCCGTGGATGCAGGTATCCATCCGCGACAGCGAATCGTGGAAGAAGGCGAAGTCGGCGTCGCAACGGATGGCGTCCGGAAACTCGCCGGCGGCGTCGGCGATCATGCCGTTGGCGGAGATGATGGCGAAGCCTTCGATGCGGCTGGGACGGTCGATCATTTGGAAAAACTGGCGGCGGGGCTGGCAAGAATGCACTCAAAGGCCGGACAAGGGAAGGCGGTCGCACGATTAAATGGGGACTGCCGCTGCTAAATGGCACTGCGACCGCGAGACGCATCGCCTCTTCACAATTGCGCCCGGCAGTCCACTATATTGAGCACGTCCGGTGGGCCGATGGTGGCGGCAGCCGGATCTGGAGGCTTGTATGACACGTTTTGGATTTCGATCCTGGTTCGGTTTGGGCGCGATCGCAATCGCCGCCCTGTTCGTGATGGTGGAGGTTGCCGATGCGCGGATCGGCGGCGGCCGCAGCTTCGGGTCCCGCGGCGTGCGGACCTTCGCGCCGCCGGCGGCGACACAGACCGTGCCCGGCAAGGCCGCGCCGATCGAGCGCAGCATGACGACCCCCGCCCGTCCTGCGGCGGCGGCCGGTGCGCCGGCCGCGGTCGCCGGAGGCGGGCTGTTCAATCGCCCGGGCCTGATCGGCGGGCTTGCCGCAGGCTTCCTCGGGGCGGGTCTGTTCGGCCTGCTGTTCGGCAACGGCCTGCTGGGCGGGCTCGGCGGGCTGGCTTCGGTGATCGGTCTGCTGCTCCAGGTCGGCCTCGTCATCCTTGTGGCAAGACTGGCATGGGTCTGGTGGCAGCGGCGCCAGCAGACTCACGCCTTTGCCGGTCTCCCGCGCCAGATCGCCAACGAGCCGGAGTATCGGCGCGCGGATGTATCCGGCGCCGGCCTCAGCGCCGCTGCGGCCAGCATGAGCGGAAATGTCTCGATTCAACCGGAGGACTATGACGCCTTCGAGGGTGTCCTGGCGCAGATCCAGGAGGCGTTCTCCAACGAGGATCTTGCCGGGCTGCGCCGGTATGCGACGCCGGAGATGGTCTCGTATTTCGCGGAGGATCTGACGGCGAATGCCAGCCGCGGCGTCGTCAACCGCATCTCGGATGTTCGGCTGCTCCAGGGCGACCTCGCCGAATCATGGCGCGAGGGTGCGAGCGAATACGCCACCGTGGCGATGCGCTTCTCGCTGGTCGACAAGGTCGTCCGCCGCAGCGATGGCGCGGTTGTGGAGGGGGACGACGAACCCTCCCAGGTCACGGAGGTCTGGACTTTCGTTCGCAGCCGCGGCGGCTCCTGGCTGCTGGCGGCGATCCAGCAGGCCTGATCGCCCGTCGGGCTGCGTCCGGCGTCAACCGTCACATCGGAAATCCCGCGCCCGGCGCGGGATTTTTGTTGTCGGCGACGGAGATTCCGGCAATGCTTAAAATCTGCGTGACATGACAAACATTTAATCCTGCCACTTGGAAATCTGTGGCCATACTGGCTGACGGAGTGAGACTCGCGGATGCGTAGGTCCTCGAAAATCGTGATTTTATTCGGGTTGGCAGTCGCGGTGGCGGCGGCCGGTGCCGGCTGGAAATGGAAGAGCGCCGGGCAGATCGCCAGCGCCCGGACCGAGGCTGCGCGCCCCGAAGCTGCGCCGCGCGGCGCGCCGGTCGAGACCATGGTGGCGCGCGCGAGCCAGAGCGCACCCACCATTCAGGCCGTTGGCAGCCTGCAATCCGACGAGTCGGTCCGGATCGCGCCGGAACTGGCGGGCCGTATCGCCGAAATCCTGTTCAAGGAAGGCGAGGAGGTGAAGGCCGGTGACCTGCTGGTGAAGCTGGACGATGCGCTGGTGCGGGGCGAGGTGGCGGAGCGCGAGGCGACCTTCGCCCTCGCCAAGGCCAATCTGGCGCGGGCCAACACGCTGGCCAAGACCGGCAACGTGACCGAGCGTGCCCGCGACGAGGCGACAGCGCAGTTCGAGAGTGGCCGGGCGGCGCTGGAACTTGCAAATATCCGCGTGGACAAGCATGCCCTGCGCGCTCCGTTCAACGGAATTGTCGGCCTGCGGCTGGCGTCTGTGGGCGCCTATGTGAGCGTCGGTTCGCCGATCGTGAATCTCGAAAAGATCGACACCCTGAAGGTCGATTTCAAAATTCCCGAGATCCATCTCGGCGACGTGAGCGTCGGCCAGATCATCTCGGTGACGATCGATGCGCTGCCGGGCCGCACCTTCGAGGGGACGATTTACGCCATCGATCCGATGGTGGACGTCAACGGCCGGGCCTTGCAGATCCGGGCGCGGCTGGCGAATGCCGAAAAGGTGCTGCGGCCGGGCCTGTTCGCCCGCATCGTCATCACCGGCAAGCGCGAGCAGACCGTGCTGCTGGTGCCGGAAAGCGCCATCGTGCCGCGCGGCCGGGACAGCATCGTGTACCGTGTCGAGAACGGTAAGGCGCTGGAAAGCCGGGTGAAACTCGGCCAGCGCCGGGCCGGGCAGGTCGAGATCGTGGACGGCCTCGCGCCGGAAACAACCGTCGTCACCTCCGGCCAGCAGCGGCTGCGGGACGGCGCGGTCGTCAATGTGGTGTCGTCCGACTCTCAAGCCCGTGGCTGAGACATGAATCTTTTCGAACTCTGCATCAGGAGGCCGGTCTTCGCGACGGTGCTCAGCCTGATCCTCGTGCTGGTCGGGCTGGTCTCCTACCAGCGCCTTACCGTCCGCGAATATCCGAATATCGACGAACCCACGGTCTCCGTGGCGACCAGCTATCCCGGCGCGTCCGCCAGCATCGTCGAAAGCCAGGTCACGCAGATCCTCGAAGGCTCGATCGCCGGCATCGCCGGCATCGACGTGCTGGAATCGACCTCCCGTTCGGAAACCAGCCGCATCACCGTGCGGTTCCGGCTTGGCGTCGATCAGGACGTCGCCGCCAGCGACGTGCGTGACCGCGTCAGCCGGGTGCGTCGCCGCCTGCCGCCGGAGGTCGAGGAACCGACGATCGCCAAGGTCGAGGCGGACGCCCAGCCGATCCTCTATCTCGTGTTCCGCAGCGATCAGATGACGTCGCTCGAACTGACCGATTATGTCGACCGCTATGTCGTCGATCGGCTGAAAAATCTCAACGGCGTGGCCGACGTCACCATTTTCGGCGAACGCCGCTACGCCATGCGCATCTGGGTGGATCGCGAACGGCTCGCCGCGTTCAACATGACCGTGCAGGATGTGGAGAACGCGCTGCGGGCGCAGAATGTCGAACTGCCGTCCGGCCGAATCGAGAGCAGCGACCGCGAATTCACGGTGCTGTCCCGTACTGGCCTCGTCACGCCCGAGCAGTTTTCGAATATCGTAGTGAAGCTGGCCGGCAACCATCAGGTCAAGCTCGGCGAGGTGGCGCGGGCCGAACTGGGGCCGGCAGACACCCGACGTTCCACCTCCTATAATGGCGGACCGGCCTTGATCGTCGGCCTCATCAAGCAGGCGGTGGCCAATCCGCTGGATGTGTCCAGCGCGGTGCGGAACGTGTTGCCGGCTATCAACGAATCCCTGCCGGAAGGCATGACGGCCGAAATCGGCAACGACAGTGCGGTGTTCATCCAGCGCTCCATCGACGCCGTGTTCACGACCATCGGGGAGGCCATTCTCCTCGTCGTGCTGGTCATCGTCATATTCCTGCGTTCCGTGCGGGCCTCGCTCATTCCCATCGTCACCATTCCGATCTCGCTCATCACCACTTTCGCGATGATGTATGCGCTCGGGTTCAGCGTGAACACGCTGACCCTGCTGGCCATGGTGCTCGCCATCGGCCTCGTGGTGGACGATGCCATCGTCGTGCTGGAGAACATCTACCGGCATATCGAGAACGGCATGCAGCCGGTCGCGGCGTCGCTGCGGGGCATCAAGGAAATCGGCTTCGCCGTCATCGCCATGACCATGACGCTGGCGGCGGTGTATGCGCCGGTGGCTTTCGCCCCGGGCCGCACCGGCAGGCTGTTCCTCGAATTCGCACTGACGCTGGCCAGCGCGGTCGTCGTTTCGGGATTCGTTGCGCTGACGCTGACGCCGATGATGTGCTCGCGCCTGCTCAAGCATGCTGAGCATGGCCGTTTTTTCAGCGCCGTGGAGCGGGGCTTCGTCGCTTTCGAGAACGGTTATCGCCGGGCGGTGTCGGGCGCGCTGCAGATCCGCTATCTGGTGGCGGCGCTGGCGCTGGTGGTTGCCGGTCTCAGCGGCGTTCTGTTCGTCAATTTGCGGTCGGAACTTGCGCCGACGGAGGATCGCGGCGTTCTTCAGGTGCGCGGTGAAGCGCCGGAGGGCGCGACGCTGGCCTATACGGAACGCTACGCCAATCAGGTCAGTGCATTGATCGGAGAGGTGCCGGAGGCCGCTTCGCGGCTCATCATCACCGGCTTTCCGGAAGTGTCGCAATTCATCGCCGTCGGCCGCTTGAAAGACTGGAACGAGCGGGAGCGCAAGCAGCAGCAGCTCGTCGCGGAAATCTCGCCCAAGCTGCGGCAGATTCCCGGCGTCAACGCTTTCGCGAGCAATCCACCGTCTCTGGGGGTGCGGCCGTCGTCCCGGCCAGTCGAATTCGTGATCCAGACTTCCGCGACCTATCAGGAATTGCAGGGATATGCGGAGAAGGTTCTGGCGCGCATCGCCAACAATCCCGAATTCGAGAATATCGATACCGATCTCAAGCTGAACAAGCCTGAATTCAGCATCCAGATCGACCGCGCCAAGGTGGCCGATCTCGGCCTGGACGTGTCGCAGGTGGGGCGGACCCTGGAAACGCTGCTGGGTGGTCGGCAGGTCACGCGGTTCTCGATGAATGGCAAGCAGTATGATGTCTATGTGCAGCTTGCTGCCGAGGACCGTGCATCGCCGGCGACGCTGTCCACGATCTTCCTGCGCAGCCCGCGCGGCGAGATGGTGCAGCTTTCCAACATCGTGCAGGTGCAGGAGACCGTCGCGCCGCGCGAACTGAAGCGCTTCAACCAGCTTCGGGCTGTGACCATCTCGGCCAACGTCGCGGCGGGTTATTCCCTCGGCGAGGCGCTGACCGCGTTGCAGAACGCCGCCAACGAGGCTCTGCCCAACACGGCGCAGACGGACGTGAATGGCCAGAGCCGCGAGTTCCGCGCGGCGGGGCAGAGCCTTCTGTTCGTTTTCGTGCTGGCGATCGGCTTCATCTATCTGGTGCTGGCGGCGCAGTTCGAGAGCTTCATCGACCCCTTCGTGATCATGCTGACGGTGCCGCTGTCGATGACCGGTGCGCTGGCCGCCCTGCATTTCACGGGCGGGACGATGAACGTCTACAGCCAGATCGGCTTGGTGACGCTCGTCGGACTCATCACCAAGCACGGC
>DATMEW010000104.1:0-29584 GCA_035556495.1 Xanthobacteraceae bacterium
GGAAGGCACGACGCGGCTGTTGCGCTCCGGCTTCGAGGGCCCGGTGAATATCGGCTCCGAGGAGATGGTCTCGATCAACCAGCTCGTGGACATCGTCGCGGATATCGCCGGCAAGGACATCCGCAAGAACAACATCCCCGGCCCCGTCGGCGTGCGCGGCCGCAACTCCGACAACCGCCTGATCGAACAGAAGCTCGGCTGGAAACCGTCACAGCCCCTCGTCAAGGGACTGGAGAAAACCTATGCCTGGATCGAGCAGCGCGTCCGCGCAAACGCTGCGTGAGGCAAGACGGCTTCGCTTGTCTTCGGTTATGCTGCGCAGGATTTGACACGTTGTGCCGGCCGGATCATGCGGGCCGGCATGACGTACAGGTTCTAGCTCAACGCCTTCAACGCCAGCTTGTCGATCTTGCCGACGCCGGTGCGCGGCAGTGCATCGATGAAAGCGACATGCTTGGGCAGCTTGTATTTGACGAGATTGGCCTGGCAGTAGTTTCGGACCTCGTCCTCGCCGAGGTCCGCGCCGGGCTTGCGCACGATGAAGACCTTCACCGCCTCGCCGCTGAATGAATCCGGCACGCCCACGGTGGCGGCTTCGAGAATGGCCGGGTGCCTGAACAGCAATTCGTCGATCTCGCGGGGATAGACGTTATAGCCGCCGACGATAATCATCTCTTTCTTGCGATCGACGAGAAAGAGATAGCCATCGTCGTCGTGATAACCGATATCGCCGGTATAGAGCCAGCCGTCGCGGATGGTCTGTTTGTTCTCCTCCGGCCGGTTGCGATAGCCGCGCGTGAACTGCGGGCCGCGCAGGCGGATCTCGCCGCGCTCGCCGGGGCCGAGCACGCGGGCACCGGTCTCCAGATCGACCACTTCGACTTCCGTGCCCGCCGCGGCGATGCCGACCGAACCGATCTTGCGCACGCCGTTCAGGGGATTGGAATTGATCGGCGCGCCTTCGGACATGCCCCAACCTTCCAGCAGCTTGCAGCCGGTGGCGGCTTCCCAGCTTCGGATCAGCTCCTCCGGACAGGCGGCGCCGCCGGAGAGGCAGATGCGCAGGCTGGAGAAATCCGTAGCCTTGAAGTTTTCGTTGGCGCGCAGGCCCATATAGAGCGCGGCCGGTCCCCCGGCGAAGGTGGTGATGCGGCGCTTCTGGAATTCATCCAGCACCGCGGCCGGCTTGTAAGCCGGCATGATGTCCATGGCCGCGCGGATATAAACCGGAAAGACCAGCGTGAAGCAGAAGCCCCAGATGTGAAACAGCGGCGCGACGTTGAGGATGCGTTCTTCGTCCAGCGGCAGCGGCCAGACCGCAGCGACGCCATAGCAGAAGGCCATCAGTCCGGAATGGACATGCTCGGCGCCTTTCGGCAGGCCCGTGGTGCCACCGGTGAAGAACATGGCGCAGCGGTCGTCCGGCTGCGGCAGGGGAAGCGGGCGCGGCGGCTGCGCCAGCAAGGCGGCTAGGGTCAGTTTACCGTTGCCGACAACCAGCACTTCGGCGACGCCCATCGCGCTCGCGAACCGGTGTGCAAGCGTGGCGAACTCCGGGTCCGTGACGATCAGGACGGGATCGACGTCCCGCAGCAGCGGCTCCAGCTCGCGGTCGGTATAGGTGGGGTTCAGCGGCGCGACCTGCGCCCGCGCCGCCATGCCGGCCATCAGCGCGACGACCATATCCGCCCCGTTGCGCATCAGATAGGCGACGCACTGGCCGGCGACGCCGCGCGCCTCCAGCCGATGGGCCAGGGCCGAGACGGCATGGGCATACTGGCCGTAGGTCAGCTCGGTCTCGCCGCAGATCAGGCCCGGCGCGTCGGCGCGCCGGGTGCCGGCGAAAGCGAGGGCGTGAACGATGGTGGGATAGTCGGGATAATGCGCTTCGCGCGTCGGGGCGGGCAGGCGCGGCATCGTCCGGCGTTTCCTCTCATGGTGGCCGTCTTGCGGCTTTCAGGATGTCTGTTCCCTGATTTCATCCACACGGCCGGGGTAAAAGGCAAGATGGCCCGCGATCGCCGCCATGGCGGGAAACGGCGCCTCGTAGGACCATGCCGCGTCAGCGGATGTCCGCTCGCCGACCGTGACGGAATAATACGTCGCGTCGCCCTTGTAGGGGCAGTGCGTCGCCGTCGCGGTGCGGGTGAAGCGGTCCAGCGCCGCATCCTCGCGCGGAATGTAGAACACCTGCGGATAGCTCGCTTCTTTCAGCACCTTCGCGCGCAGGGTGTCGGCCACGATCTCGCCGTTCAGAATCACCTGCACCCGGCCTTCGGCGGCGGCGATGGAAATGGGATGGTCGGGACCTGGAATTTTCATCGCGGCGCTCCTCATCCTACGGTCAGTATCCGAAAACCGACGTGCGGCGAAAACGAATCCGGCCCTCGCCGGACCGGCGGGAATCGAAGCCCCCTTCGCGGATGGCGGTGCGCTGCACACGCGGATGTTCCGGCGTGTCGTCGTCCCACCATTCCGCGCGCTGGGCGCTGCGCGGCAGGTCGAAGCCGAGAATGTCCTCGATCTCCGCAAAGGTCAGGACGAAATCGTCGCGCTTGTCCTGCAACAGGAAATCGCGGAGCGGATCGAATTTGTTGCCGGTGTCTTTTCTGCGCGCCATGGCCCCGCGTCTGATTCCGTTTCTGGTCGTTGCCGCCGATATGGGGCGGTCCATTCTAGGTCCCGCGGACCCGTGCCACAATGCAGGCTTGCCGCCGTCCGGCCCAATGGCTGTTGACTTGATGCCGCACCGCCGCAAAAAGTCGACATTCGGGAGCAGCCCATGGCCGATGACGACATCCCCTTCAACCGCAACTTTCCGCTGCCGGCGGGGCAACCGCAGGAGGTCGCCCCGGGCGTGCGCCGGGTGCTGGCCAACAACGCGAGCCCCTATACCCTCACGGGAACGGTCAGCTACATCATCGGGCGCGGGCAGGTCGCGATCGTCGATCCGGGGCCGGACGATCCTGTCCACCGTGCGGCGCTGCTCGATGCGGTGCGCGGCGAAACCGTCACCCATATCCTCGTCACCCATACCCACCGCGACCATTCGCCGGGCGCCGCGCCGCTGAAGGCCGCGACCGGCGCGACGATCTATGCCGAAGGTCCGCACCGGGCCTCGCGCTCCCTGAATATCGGCGAGGCGCCGCGTCTCGATGGCGGCGGCGATCCGGATTTTCGGCCGGATGTGTGTTTGCGCGACGGCGAGGTCGTCTCGGGACCCGGCTGGACGGTCGAGGCCATCGCCACGCCGGGCCATACGGCCAATCATCTCGCTTTCGCCCTGCGCGAAACGGATCTCATTCTGGTCGGCGATCATGTGATGGGGTGGTCCACCACCATCGTCGCGCCGCCGGACGGCTCCATGAGCGACTATATGGCGTCGCTGGAGAAAATCGGCCGGCGGCCCGAAACGGTCTATCTGCCCGGCCATGGCGACGCGATCCACGACGCGCCGGCCTTCGTGCAGTCCTATATCCGTCACCGACAGGCGCGCGAGGGCTCGATCCTCCATCGTCTCGGCAAGGGCGAAACGGATATCGAAACGCTGGTCCGCGCGATCTATATCGGTCTTGACCCTCGGCTGGTGAAAGCCGCGGGCCTGTCCGTCCTCGCGCATCTGGAAGACCTTGTCGCGCGCGGTGTCGTCGCGACCGACGGTCCCGCTGCTGCGCTGGACGGTCATTACCGTTTGTCCTGACCCTTCTTCGGGGCAGCTTTCGGTACGGCCTTCGGCGGCGGTGCCGCCGGAGCCGAGGGAAGGCTTGCCAGCGCCTCGTCCAGGGCCGTCAGCACGCTGCGGATGCGGCTGGCGCCTGCGCCGATATCCGTGACGCCGTAACGCGAGGCCGAACGCATATCGACGCGGGTGCCGTCCGCCGTCATGCGGATGCGGACGATGACATCGTCGCGAAACCCCATGATGGGGCTGACAGCGACCGCTTCGATGATGCCGTCTCGCCGGGTGGTGGCGGCCGGTACCCGTTCGTTGAGAATGCTCCAGCGCCGTTTCGCAAAGACGCGATGCATCGCGTCATAGACCGTCTGCGGCGCCGCCTCGGTCACATAGGGCTCCACATCCGGGTAGGCTTGGCGCTGCTGGGCTGCGGCCATAGGCCCGGGATATGCGACCGGGTTGGCGTCCCGGGCGCGCACCCGCGCCAGCACCTCGAAGGCCGGCGGATCGGCAGGGTCGGTCACGATATCCGTCAGTTTCGGCAGGCGGGTGGCCTCTATGGCGAGATAGGCCGGATAGGCGAGCAGCGCGCCGGCCATGGCCAGCGCCGCCAGTGCCTGTCCGAGACCCCGGGTGCCGCTGCGCCAGATCACCACGAAACTTGCAAAGGCGAGAATTGCCGCCAGCCCGGCAATGGCCAGCGCGCCGCCGAACGCGGCCATGGCGGGATAGATTTCGAGGATGCCGGACCGGACGATGACGATGGCCAGCGCCGCCGCCACCAGCGAGAAAGCCGCGAGCCGGCGAGCCCAGACGGCGAGGCGGGAGATCGGCTGGCGGATGAGAGCGCGGCGGTAGAACAGAGACGGCATTCGGTTCTGGCGGGATTGTTGGGCAGGGGCGGTCAGGGCAGTCTTCTACCACGCTTTTCCGGATTGAAGGCTCGGGGAACTTTATCGCGCGTCCCGCACAAATGCCGCATTGGATGTTCAAGGGCTCGGGTGTGACACGCACCGCCAACCTGATTCTCTCCGGCCTTGTCGGCATGTTTCTGACGGCGGGCCACATCGGGGCCGTGCTGGCGGAGGTCACGCCGCTGCCGCGTCCGCGCCCGGCGGAGGCCGGCCCGCGCGAGCCGCTCGTGACACCGGCGACTCCCCCTGCACCTTTCCCCGCGCCACGGCCTGCAACGCCGGAGGTGGATTTCGTTCCTTCCGGCCCGACTGCGGCGCAGAGCGCGGAGGAAGGCGAGGTGGCGCATGCCTGCCGCATCCGCCTGTCCGAACAGGGGGTCGTCGCGCCGGATATTCCGCCGCTGGAGGGGCCGGGCGGCTGCGGTGCGCCGGACGCCGTGCGGCTTGAATCGGTGCGGATCGCCGATGGCGGAAGCGTCGAATTGCGGCCGGCGCCTCAGGTGCGCTGTGCGCTGGCCGAGGCTCTAGCGACGTGGATACGCGACGATGTGGCGCCTGCGGCGGTGACGGTTTTCGGCATACCATTGCGCGCCATCGAGAATTTCGATTCATACAGTTGTCGGGGCCGCAATCGCGTCTCCGGTGCGAAAATCAGCGAGCATGGCCGCGCCAACGCCATAGACGTCGCGGGCGTGCTGCTGCATGACGGAACCGCGGTGGCCGTGACCGATGCGGCGGCGTCACGAGATTTTCGCGAACGCCTGCGCACGAGTGCGTGTGCGCATTTCACGACTGTTCTCGGTCCGGGATCGGATGGCTATCATGAGGATCATGTGCATCTCGATCTCGCCGAGCGCCGCAGCGGATATCGCATCTGCCAATGGAATATCGCGGATGCTCAAAGCGCGGATCCGCCGTTGCCGCGCCCCCGTCCACCCGGGGCGCAGGCTGACTGACTTCAAAATCTAACCGTCGAGGATGATGGGCATGGCCCTTGCGAGCAACCGGGCGGCGCGCGACGTCGCGAGCCTGATCCACCCCTACACCGATCTGGACGGATTCCGGGAGTCGGGCCCGCTGGTGTTCGAAAGCGGCAAGGGTGTTTATCTGCACGACAGTGCCGGCAAGGCGTATCTCGACGGCATGGCCGGGCTGTGGTGCACGGCGCTGGGTTACGGCAACGAGGAACTCGCGGAAGCCGCGGCCGCACAGATCGGCAAGCTGTCCTTCTCGCATCTCTTTGCCGGCAAGAGCCATGATCCGGCCATCGAACTTGCGGAACGCCTCAAGGACATGGCGCCGGTGCCGGTCTCGAAGGTGTTCTTCTGCAATTCCGGGTCCGAAGCCAACGACACCCAGATGAAACTCGTCTGGTATATGAACAATGCGCTCGGCCGGCCGAACAAGAAGAAGATCATCAGCCGGTTCAAAGGCTACCACGGCGTCACCATTGCATCCGGCTCGCTGACCGGCCTCGCCGTGAACCAGACGGATTTCGATCTGCCGATTGCGGGCGTGGCCTTCACGAGCTGTCCGCATCACTATCGTTTCGCCAACGAAGGAGAGAGCGAGGAAGACTTCGCCACGCGCCTTGCGGCAGAGCTTGAGGCGCTGATTCTGCGCGAGGGTGCGGACACCGTCGCCGCATTCATCGCCGAGCCGGTCATGGGCGCCGGCGGCGTCATCGTCCCGCCGGCGACCTATTTCGCGAAGGTCGCGGATGTCTGCCGCCGCTACGACATCTTCATGATCGCAGATGAAGTGATCTGCGGCTTCGGCCGGCTCGGCACGCGGTTCGGCAGCGAGGCGCTCGGCTATGTGCCGGATTCTCTTTCTGTCGCGAAGGCACTGACCTCCGGCTATGTCCCGATGGCGGCGGTGATGATTCCCGAGCAGATGTATGAGGCGATGCTGGATCGCAGCCGCAAGATCGGCTCCTTCGGCCACGGCTTCACTTATTCGGGTCACCCGGTCGCGGCGGCGGTGGCGCTGAAGACTCTCGATATCTATGAGCGCGACGATATCTACGGTCAGGCTGCGAAGAAGTCCGTGCCGTTTCAGGCCCATCTGGCTGCGCTGGCGGAGCATCCGCTGGTCGGCGAAGCGCGGGGGCTTGGCATGATCGGCGCGCTGGAGCTGGTCGCGAGCAAGCGAACGCGAAAACCGTTCGAGAGCCGCCGCCGTGTCGGTGCCCGCGCGGCGGCTTTCGCGGAAGAGGAAGGGTTGATCGTGCGGCCGTTGGCCGGCGACGTGCTGGCGATGTGTCCGCCGCTTGTCATTACGCCAGAGGAAATCGACGAGCTGTTCGGACGATTGACGCGGGCGCTCGACCGGACGCTGGACTGGGTCACGTCGGAAGGCCTGATGGCCTGAGCGTTGATCCCCCGGCTTATCGCGCGAGGCTGGCGTCCGGCAAGGCCACGGCACCGCCGCAGCCGGCGTCATCCGGCCGGCCGCGATGAGGCCGGCAGAGCGATATCTGCGATCATGGGCAGATGGTCGGAGAGCAGGCGTGCGGCGGGATCGGTGAAGGCGGCTTTCAGCATGTCCGCCGGCCGGCAGTAGATGCGGTCGAGACCCAGCAGCGGCCAGCGGGCAGGGAATGTCGCCTGCGGCGTCCAGCCGGGCAATTCGCGTTTCAACGCCCGTCTCAGCGATGACGGCCAGGCCCAGTCGTTGAAGTCGCCCATCATGACCATCGGATGATCGGTCTTGTTGCGGGCCAGCCTCACCATCGCGCGCGCCTGCGCGCGGCGTTCGCGAAAGCCCAGGCCGAAATGGGTGGCGACCACGCGCAGCGCGCCGCCGGGCGTCTCGATCATGGTCTCGATGGCGCGGCGGGGCTCGTTGCGGCGATAGGAGATATCGTGGATCTCGCTGGCGACCACCGGCCACCGGCTGGCGAGCATCTGGCCGTAGTCACCGTCCGCAGTCGTGATGGATTTGGCATCCACGCCATGCCGCCGGATGGCGCCGCGCAGAAAGGCGAAGGGTGGCGGGTCGGCCGGTCCGCAGCGGCGCGAATCGACTTCCTGCAACGCCACGATGTCAGGGTCGTGCCTGCTGACCAGATCTGCGACGCGCGCGAGATCGAAGACGCCGTCAGGCCCGACGCCGCCATGGATGTTCCACGTCATGACGCGGACGAAAGAGCCGTTCCGTCCGGTCACGCGGATTTGCCCCGCATGCGCATCACAAGCGCCTGCGCACCGAGGGACAGGCCGACCCATGCCAGGATGCCGAGCAGGAACAGCGCGACATTCAGCGGCGTCGGTTCGAGGATGATGGCCAGAATCTGATGTCCGAGCGCGGACATCAGGACGAGGCCGGGCGCCATGCCGATGACCGTGCCCAGCACATAGTCATGAAACGGAATCCGGCTGGCGCCGGCGGCGAGATTGACCAGCGTGAACGGCGCGATCGGCAGCAGGCGGACCGTGGCGACGGCGAGAATGCCGCGCTTCACGATGCTCCGGCGGATGCGGTTGAGGCGCGGCCCGAGAACATCCTGCAAGGCCGGACGGCCGATGGCGGCGCCAATGGAATAGGTGAGAATAGCGCTGAGCAGCGCGCCGCAGGCGGCATAGGCAAAGCCTTCCCATGGCCCGAATGTCGCTGCCGTTGCCGCGATCAGCAGCGTCACCGGAAAAGCCACCAGACCGGCAACGACGAACACCGCGACGACGACCGCCCATGCCATTGGCATGCCGGCAGCGGCCTGCAAGCCTTCGCGGATGGTGTCGGGATCGGTCAGCCCGGCCAGCGGCGTGAACTGCCAGGTGAACATCAGCAGCATGAGTACCAGGGCGATTGCGACGATCCGTGCGAAGCGGCCGAAGCGGCGGGAGCGCGGCCGCTGGCCGACGAATTCCTGAAGCAGCGCCGGCGCGGCAATGGGGCGCTCGGGGTCGGCGATGCTGGTGAGGGTGGCCGCGATGTCCTCGTTCACAGGTTCGTTCTCCGTGATCGGGCGGAGGCAATGTCCACCATGGCCAAGCCTTTCCGCGGTGGCGAGGAGCGATCCGGTGCTCTTCAGCATCGCGGCCACATCCTCGGCGTTGGCGCCGCAGTGATGGCCCAGCATGCGGTTGCGGACGGCGGCGATGCGGCGGCGCTCGTCCTCTCCGGTGGCTTCGATGACGAGGTCGCATTCCGTGTCGAGCCCGATCGACCGGTTGTTGAGATTCGCCGAGCCGATGCGCAGCAGCGTGTCGTCCACGACCATGACCTTGGCGTGGATCATGGTGTCGAGACCTTCCGCAGGCTCGCTGCCGTTGCAGACATCGTGATAGAGCAGCCGCACGCGGTCGCCGACGCCGGCCTGTTCGAATGCCTGCATGAAGCGGATGCGGCCGTTGCGCATGGTCAGCGTCTCAAGCCAGGAATGTTGGGTCTTGGGCGAGACCAGGATCACTTCCAGCGCAGACCGGTCCTTCATCCGCTGGGCCAGACGCTCGGCCAGCGGCAGATAGGTGAGATACTGGTTCTCGATATAGACCATGCGTTCGGCCCGCCCGGCGCAATCGAGAAACAGCCGCTCCACCTCCCGGATGTCCGGCGTGTCTTCCGCGCCGGGGACGGTTCGCGCAAGGCCCACGCCAATCCGCTCGAAATCCGGCGGCACGCTGTCCGGCCAGCGATGGAATATGCGTCCGAGCGGCCGGGGCCGTTCGCAGGCGGCCTTTGCCCAGCGGGTGCGGGCAAGCTCGGCAAAGGCGCGGGCGGCCTCGCCGTCAACGACGGCCTGAACGTCGTGATAGGGATGATACGGCGCGCCCGCGGGATCGACGCGATGCGGATTTGCGAAGTCATGCGAATCCGAATCCCACCGGCGGATGGTCAGGTCGATGCCGCCGCAGAAGGCGACCGAGTCATCCACCACCACGATCTTCTGATGATGGGATGCGCCCGCGGGCAACTCGTCATCCAGGCAGAAACGGATGCGGCGATGGGTGGAATATTGCAGGGAGAACACCGGCATCATCTCGCGCTCGAGCGCGTAGATGACGGAATAGTCCCAGATCAGCAGATGGACGACGAGCTTGGGCCGCTCGTTCACCAGCCGGTCGAGCAGGGGCAGCAGCTCCGCCGGGTAGCCGTCATCAGCCTCGCCGCTATTGCCGACGATCCGGGTGCGGCTGTCGAAATCCCAGCCAAGGATGAAGATGGTGGACTGGGCCTTCAGGAGGCTCTCGCGCAGAGCGCCGAAATAGCCGCCCCCGTCCAGCAGCACGGCCGCGTGGTCAGCGGTCGCAATCCGCCAGACATTGCGGCCGGGCTGGAGAATGGCCGGACCGCTGGCCGAAAGGGATGCAGGCGGGATTGGCTGTTGCGAAGACATCGATGCCGGGAGGTTCTTCATAAAGCTTCCCCACGCGGCGACGACAGCGCGTCACCCCTGAAGCGGGATGCCGCACGGGAGGGACAGGTCTTTTACAAACGCCGGCCATGACAAAGGTTCCGCACAGCGGATTTGCGTCGTATAATCAACTGCCTGGATGGGCGGCGGACCGGCATGGCCGGAGCCGATTGCCCTTCCTGTTGCAGCGCGTATAAGGTCGCGGCCCCGCCTTTCCGGCCTTCCGAGACCCATTCATGGCCCGTGACCAGATTGACATGACGCCGATCGAGACGCGCGACGAACTCGTGGCGTGGATCGCGGCCGGGGTGAAGCCGGTATCGGATTTCCGGGTCGGGACCGAGCACGAGAAGTTTCCATTCTTCGCCGCGGACCGCCGCCCCGTTCCCTATGAGGGGCCGCGCGGCATCCGTACCCTGCTTGACGGCATGCGGGGCCTGCTCGGCTGGCAGCCGATCATGGAAGGGGAGAACATCATCGGCCTGCTGGACGTCACCGGCGGCGGGGCGATCTCTCTGGAGCCGGGCGGCCAGTTCGAATTGTCCGGCGCGCCGGTTGCGACCATCCATCAGACGTGCGGCGAACTCCAGGCCCATCTCGCGCAATTGCGCGAGGTCGCGCAGCCTCTCGGCATCGGCTTTCTCGGACTCGGCATGGCGCCGACATGGACGCGCGCCGACATTCCGCACATGCCCAAGGGCCGCTACCGCATCATGACGGCCTACATGCCGAAAGTCGGCCGCTATGGGCTCGACATGATGTACCGGACCTGCACGGTGCAGACCAATCTCGACTTCTCTTCGGAAGCGGACATGGTCAAGAAGCTGCGAGTCTCGCTGGCCTTGCAGCCGGTCGGCACCGCGCTGTTCGCGAATTCGCCTTTCACGGAAGGCAGGCCGAACGGCTTTCTTTCCTTCCGTTCGGAAATCTGGCGGGACACCGACAACGCCCGCGCCGGCATGCTGCCATGGGTGTTCGATGAGGGCATGGGTTTCGAACGCTGGGTCGACTATGCCCTCGACGTGCCGATGTATTTCGTCAAGCGCGGCGACGCTTATATCGACGTTGCGGGACAATCTTTCCGCGATCTGATGGCCGGGACCTTGCCCGGTCTGCCGGGCGAGCGCGCCACGATCTCGGACTGGGCCAATCATATGTCCACGATCTTTCCGGAAGTGCGCCTCAAGCGCTATCTGGAAATGCGTGGCTCGGACTCGGTGCCCTGGCACAGGTTGCCGTCGCTGTCGGCCTTCTGGGTCGGCCTGCTTTACGATTCCGCCAATCTCGACGCTGCCTGGGACATGGTGAAGGACTGGACCGCCGAGGAGCGGCAGGCACTGCGCGATGCCGTGCCGCGCCAGGGCTTCGCCGCGCGGATTCGCGGCCGCAAGCTGCTGGATCTCGCCAATGAACTGGTGAGCATGGCGGATGCGGGGCTGGCGCGTCGCGGCCATCTCAACGAGGACGGCGAGGACGAAACCCGCTACCTCATCCCGCTTCAGGACTGCGTGGCGAAGGGACGGACGCCGGCGGAAGAACTGCTGGACAAGTATCGCGGCGCATGGGGCGGCTCGGTCGATCCGGTTTTCGCCGAATACGCCTATTAGTCATCTGCGGGCAGATGCGAGGGCAGGGGCTGTCCCGGCCGGGCAAGCTGTCTTCAGCTTGCAACGCGGCCGTTCCGGCATCGGTCGGATTCAGCATGTGGGTCGTTCAGAATTTCACGGAGGTGAACAGCCGGACATTGCGTCCGGGCTGTAGGACTTCGTCTTTCTTGTACGACTGGTGGAAGCGAATATCGTCGTTGAGGAGGTTTTCGCCTTTCAGGCCGAAGGTGGCTTCGATCGGCCATGCCGACGTGGCGATCCTGGCCGTATAGCTGAGTTCTGCATTCAACAGATTGAAGCCAGCGGTCGGCGTTTCAAACGCGCCAAGATTATTCTGCGAGAACGCATGCAACAGATTGATGCGTGCGGTCCAACTGGCGTCTCTGTAGAACAGTCCTCCGCCAAGCCGATGGGGCGGTATTTTCGGGACGTGACCGCCATCCGCGAAAGTGGCGCGGACAAAGTCATATTGAGCTTCGACACCCCACACGCCATTCCACACTCTTCCGACGTCTTGCTCGATCTGGAGTTCGGCGCCTACGAAAGTCGCATCGCGCTGTGAATAAATGATCTGGTCGAAGCTCGCGCCAGGAGCGCCGCAGGACGCGAAATTGCCATCGCATTTCATTCCCGTGAAGTTCTTGAAAATAAAGTTGTCGAATCTGGTGTAATAGGCGGAGATATCGAAACGCGCGTCGCCCCGTCCGCGCTTGAGCCCGATCTCAAGTGTGTTGGCCTTCTCCAGCGTCATGGTTGGATCGCCGATTTCGAATGTCCGGGGCGTATCGTGCGGGCCTTTGTAGAACAATTCGATCGGATCGGGCGCGCGCTCCACATGCTGGGCGGTAACGCGGCCGACCATTCCATGCGGCAGATCATACAAGAGCCCGGCGCTGGCGCCGATCGGGGCAAAGTTTCGATTGACCGCGAAGAGAGTCGGGTCGTCTGGCGGCGGCAGGTAAGAAGCCGGGAAGCTGGCGCCCGTGCCGTCGATGGTTGTGCGCTCGACACGGACGGCGCCCTGCGCGCGCAGCGACGGTGTGATCTGCAATTCCTCGAAGATGAATGCGGCCAGATTCTTCGCGCGGGCGGGAGCCAGCAGTTCCTCCTCCGCACCGCCGACTGAAAGATCGCGCCGGCCCCACTGGACCCCGGCCGCTCCCTCTTAGCTCTCCGAACGCCGTGCTGAACGGAAGATGTGAAATCTCCACGCGCGACTCGAACTCTCGGTTCTTGAATGTGGAGCCGACCTCTGCCGCGGCGCCGATCCCGTCGATTTCCTTATGTTTGTAGTCGGTGAACCCGAGCCAGTAACGGACGGTATCAATTCCGGATTGACCGACTCGCCATTCGCCGCGACCGGTCCATTTCTCCTGGCGGAGATCGATATGGTTCTTCTCGCGAGCCGAATCGATGCCCGGAATAAAATAGATCATCGTCGCATTCTGGTACGATAGGCCGATGAAGCCATCGTTGAAGATATACGAGCCGCCGACGCTGTAACCGTCAGATGTGTAGCCGGAGTTTTCCTGAATGCCGCCCGGAATCCGGTAGTCGCCAGCGCTTCGTTTGAACGCATCGAGATGGAGCGCGAGGTTCCCGCCTCCGGCGTCGAGAAGGACTGCGCCGTCCTTCCCATTGCTGACGCTGTTGAAGCCGCCACGCGCCTGAAACGTCACTCCGTTCGCCGGAATGCTTGTCGGGATGCGCCCGTTATTTGCACTGACGACGCCGCCGATGGCCTGTGAACCATACCGCAGCGTCCCGGGGCCGCGGATGATCTCGACCTGACCGCTCATGAGCGGGTCGATCGTCACCGCATGGTCCTCTCCCAGATTTGCCATGTCATGGGAGCCGATCCCGTCCTCCTGCGTGCGCACGCGAAAGCCGCCAAGGCCGCGGATGACCGGACGGCTTGCCACAGGCGAGAACGATGTGGCGGAAACGCCGGGCGCCGTGCCCAGAGTATCGCCAAGGGAGGCCGCTCCCCGGCTCAACGTATTCTGCGGCGTCATCACCAGCACCGAATTGAAGGATGGAGCCGGCGGCATCGACACCGAGCTTGCCGACCAGGGCGGGTTGTCGATCGTATTCTCGCTGGTTTGGCGCGCTGCGATCGGACTCGGCGATGTCACCACAATTTCCGGAAGTTCCAGCATTTGCGCGCTTGCGGCGTTCGAAAGCACCAGCGCGCTGGCCCCCAATGCCCAACGATAGATTTCCATTCTCGACCTCAGATTGCGAGTAAGTCGCAATAGCAGATCGCACAGATGGGAATCGATCGTCAATATATTGCGATTAAGTTGCAAAAGCGATTAAGGCTCATGTGTGGTTAAGTCATTCTGATATCTGATGAAAAATCTGGTTGATAAGCTCGATAGTCCGGGACTGCATCCGCGCGACACCTGAGTACCGCGCACGGCTTGGATGCGCGGCTGCGATGTGCTGTCCCGGCCGTTCCGGTCCGACCCCACCTGGGATGCGCAACCTGCGTGCGAGGGAGCATGCTGGCCATCCGTTGCCTGCATCTCGTCCCAGCCTCTCGCCCCGGCATCGACCGCAAGCTGTCCCACGAAGACGTGAGAGGAAAGCGCCCGCAGCGCTCGCATCCTTCACGCATGCCGATTACGTTGAGCTATCACGGCGGGAAAGGTCCGGGCAGGTGGCGAAGCGGTTGGACGTCTGGCGGTGGGGCCGGTGGTATTTCGCGCTGGCGGTCGCCGGGGTGCTGGTGTCGGTGGCTGCGGCCCAGGCGCAGATCGGCACGGACCGCCCGGGCGCGGATTACAACCGCATCGAGATGCCCCATGGCGATCCGGCAACCTGCGCGGCGCGCTGCGACCGGGAGCAGCGCTGCCGGGCCTGGGCTTTCAATTTTCCCATGACGGAGGAGGCCAGCGCGGTGTGCTGGCTGAAATCCCGTGTGCCCCAGCGGGTCGATGCGCCGTTCAGCGTGTCCGGCGTGCGCGGGGCCGCGCTGATCGAGCCGCGGACCCGCGCGGTCGAATATTCGACCGACCGCTTCGGCGGCGACTACCGCAGTTTTCCGACCCGCCGCGAGCCGGACGGCCGGAGCTGCCAGGAGGCATGCCGCAACGATCCGCGCTGCCGGGCCTGGACCTATCTGCGCCCGGGCTACGGCGGGCGCGGCGCCTATTGCTACCTCAAGAGCCGGGTCACCGCGCCGCAGCGTAAGGCATGCTGCGTGTCCGGCGTGGTGCGTTAGGAAGGAAGGCGGCCCCGGCGCTCTGCCGCCCCGTCCGGAACGGTCAGCCCGTTCCGCCGACGGTGATGCTGTCCATCCGTAGGGTCGGCTGGCCGACGCCCACCGGCACGCCCTGGCCGTTCTTGCCGCAGGTGCCGATGCCGGGATCGAGGGCGAAGTCGTTGCCGATCATGCTGATGCGGTGCAGGTCGGTGGGACCGTTGCCGATCAGCATCGCGCCCTTCACCGGCGCGCCGATGCGGCCGTTCTCGATGCGATAGGCTTCCGTGCACTGGAAAACGTATTTGCCGGAGGTGATGTCCACCTGGCCGCCGCCGAAATTCACCGCATAGATGCCGTTCTTCACGGAAGCGATGATCTCGGCCGGGTCCCTGTCGCCGCTTGGCATATAGGTGTTGGTCATCCGCGGCATCGGCACATGGGCATGGCTTTCGCGGCGGCCGTTGCCGGTCGCAGCCATACCCATGAGGCGTGCATTCTGCCGGTCCTGCATATAGCCGACGAGAATGCCGTCCTCGATCAGCACGGTGCGGCTGGTCGGGGTGCCTTCGTCGTCCACGCTCAGCGAGCCGCGGCGGCCGCCCAGCGTGCCGTCATCGACCACGGTGACGCCGCGCGCCGCCACCTGCTGGCCGAGCAGGCCGGCGAAAGCGGAGGTCTGCTTGCGGTTGAAATCGCCTTCCAGACCGTGGCCGACCGCCTCGTGCAGCATCACGCCGGGCCAGCCCGGGCCGAGCACCACGTCCATCTCGCCGGCGGGCGCAGGAACCGAATCCAGATTGAGAATGGCCTGACGCACGGCTTCGTCCACCGCGCCGCGCCATGAGGCGGCCTCGATGAAGCGCTGGTAGCCGTCACGCCCGCCGAAGCCGTGGCTGCCGGTCTCCTGCCGGTCGCCCGCGCCGGCGACGACGGAGACGTTGACGCGCACCAGCGGCCGGACATCCCGGTAGATCTGCCCATCCGCGCGCAGGATTTCCACCACCTGCCAGTTGGCGCCGATGCTGGCGGAGACCTGCCGGACGCGCGGGTCCCGGGCGCGGGCATAGGCATCGATCTCCTCCAGCAGCTTCACCTTGGCGGCGAAATCCGGCGCGCCGAGCGGGTTCTCGTCGCCATAGAGGCGGACATTGGTGCGCGCCGGCGCGTCGGCATAGGTGCCGGCATAGCCGCCTTTCACGGCCCGGACGGCGTCCGCGGCGCGGGCCAGCGCCTGTTCGGACATGTCCGAGGCATGGGCATAGCCGACCGCCTCGTCCTTCACGGCGCGCAGGCCGAAGCCCTGCGAGGTGTCATAGGTCGCCTGCTTCAGGCGGCCGTTGTCGAACACCATCTGTTCCGACTGGCGATATTCCAGAAACAGTTCGCCGTCATCCGCGCCGTCGAGCCCATGGGCGACATGCCGCAAGGCGCTGTCGCGGTCGAGCCCGGCGCGGTCGAGCAGGGAGGTGGCGGCATCGTCCATAGGGGGAAACTCCGATATGCTTCCCCCAAGATAGGTATTCCGCGTCCGATCAGAAAGGCTTGAGTCTCCGTTTGCCGCGCGGCGACCCGCGTCCGGCTGACGTTTGCGTGACCGCATTGACGGGGCGCATCACGCGCGTTGCCGGACCGGGCCGCTTGTGCTCAAAACGGGGTGCGGCGAGAGCCGCTTTGCCGCGCCATCCGGGATATTCATGGATTCGCCTCACTCGACTGTCCCGGAGCCGGGCCTGGCGCGCTCCCGCCAGCGCACCATCCTGCTGGTGTTCACGCTGTCGGTCTTTACCAGCGCGCTGCTGCTGTTCGGCGTGCAGCCGATGTTCGCGCGGCTGATCCTGCCGATTCTGGGCGGATCGCCGTCCGTCTGGTCGGTGGCGATGGTGTTTTTCCAGACCATGCTGCTGGCCGGCTATGTCTATGCCCATGTCCTCACGCGGCTGGAGCGTCCCGGCCTTGCGGTCGGGCTTCATCTCGCGCTGCTGGTTGCGGCGGGGGTGACGCTGCCGCTGACGGTGGCGAAGGGCTGGGGCGAGCCGCCCGGAACCGGCGCGGAACTGTGGCTGATCGGCCTGTTCGTCGTCTCCATAGGGCTGCCGTTCTTCGCGCTGTCGGCCAACAATCCGCTGCTTCAGGCCTGGTTCGTCCGCACCGGCCATCCGGATGGGCGGGACCCTTATTTCCTGTATGCCGCGTCCAACGTCGGCAGCTTCATCGCGCTGCTGTCCTATCCGGTCCTGCTGGAGCCGCTGCTGACCCTCCAGAACCAGAACGTGTTGTGGAGTGCAGGCTTCTGGCTGCTGATCGTGTTGATTGCGGGCTGCGGCGTGCTGCTGCTCCGTGCGCCCGGCGGGACGAGGGCCGTCCTTCCGGTTCTCATCGCGACGGAGCCGCCGCCCCGCTGGAGCGAGATCGGCCGATGGCTGTTTCTGGCCGCCGTCCCGTCCGGCCTGCTGGTCGCGGTGACGGTGCATATCTCCACGGACGTGGCGGCCGCCCCGCTGCTGTGGATCGCGCCGCTGTCGCTCTATCTGCTGACATGGGTGGTGGTGTTCCAGCGCCGGCCGCTGATCCGCCACGAATTCATCCTGCGGATGCAGCCGGTCGCGATCTTCTGGGTCATCGTCGTGCTGCTGCTGGCCAGCCTGCATCAGCTCATGGTCACGCTGGCGGGGCATCTGATCGGCTTTTTCATCATCGCCATGGCCGCCCATGGCGAACTGGCGCGGCGGCGGCCCGCCGCAGCCTATCTCACGACCTTCTATATCGCGCTGTCCGCCGGCGGGATGATCGGCGGGTTGTTTGCCGGCCTCCTCGCGCCGCATCTGTTCACCTGGGTCGCGGAATATCCGATCCTGCTGGGTCTGGCGGTGCTGTGCCGGCCGTGGTCGAAACAGCAATGGACCCCGTTCCAGACCGCGCTGTGGCTTGCGGTGCTGGCGGCGGCGGTGGTGCTGCTCGCGCCGAAACTGGTGTTCGGCTGGGCGCCGCCCGACGAAGCTTTCCGGACCATCGACTGGGCAGTTCTTGCGGCGGCCACCGCCGGCACGCTGCTTATGCTGGGGCATCAGCCATTCAAGGCCGCGGTCATGATCGGCGCCGCTCTGACGATGATGCACATCTATCCGGATGCGGCCATCCGCGCCGAGACCATCCGGAGTTTCTATGGCGTTCACAAGATTTTCGACACTCAGGATGGGCAATACCGGGTGCTGATGCATGGCACCACCATTCATGGCGCCCAGCAGTTGACGGCGGCGGACGGAACGCCGCTCACCGGGCGTCCGGAGCCGATCAGCTACTATCATCAGGGCTCGCCGATGGCGCAGGCGGTGCGTGCCGCGCGCGCCCTCAAGGCGGTCCGGGAGCCTGGCGCGCCGTTGCGGGTGGGTGTGATCGGGCTGGGCGCGGGATCGCTCGCCTGTCTTTCCGAGCCCGGCGAGGCGTGGCGGTTCTTCGAGATCGACCCCGCGGTGGTCGGGTTCGCGCGGGACACACCGCGCTTCACCTTCGTGCGGGACTGTGCGCCGCAGGCGGAAATGGTGATCGGGGACGCGCGCCTCACCATGGCCCGTGAGCCGGAGGGACGGTTCGACATCATCATCGTGGACGCCTATTCCTCCGATGCGATCCCGATCCACCTGTCCACGCGGGAGGCGATGGCGCTCTACAAAAGCCGGCTGGCCGACACGGGGCTCGTGGTCATGCATGTCTCCAACCGTCATCTGGAACTGGCGAGCGTCGTCGCCGGCATTGCCGACGCCAACGGCATGGAGACCTGGCATTACGACGCCGGCTACGACGGCGGTGACGGCAGCTATTCCTTCACGTCCGAAGTGGTGGTGGCGGCGAAGACGCCGGAGGCCGTCGCCGGGCTTGTCGCCGCCAAGGGGTGGGAGCAGATCGGTCCCGATCCGGACCAGAGCGTCTGGAGCGACGATTATTCAAATATCGTCGGGGCCGTCCTGCGCCGGATGCCCGCGCCGGATTTCGGCTGGCTGTCCAGCCTGTGGCCGGGGAAGAGCGATCCGTCCGACGATACGGAAAAGTGAGCGGCCCGGCAGGCGAGCGCGTTTTTGAGCGAAGTGGAACCGCTGCGTGCAAGAAAACGCGCGCACGGTCTTGGCGCGCTGGCTGGCGGCATCGCCCTGATCCGCCCCGGCGGCGTTGTCTTAGTGGGTATTGTCTCGGCAACTGTCCTGACGGCGTCCTAGCGGGAGGGACGGGGCCAGCCGCCGGAGCCGCGTGTCCGTCGCGGCAGGGTCAGGGCAGCTTGTCGTAGCCCTCGCCAAACCCCTTCAGGCTCATCGGGAAGCCGATCCCTTCCTCGGGCGTCTGGAAGATGATGAAGGTGGAGGTCTGGCCTCCGCGCAGCTTGCCGAGAATATTGTCGTCCATCACGACCTCCGCGACGCAGCCGTTGGGCAGGCAGCGCACGAAGCCGGCCCGGCCGACATCGGTGTCGTCGATCTTGAGGCCGAGACCGGAAGGCAGCAGCACGCCCAGCGGCGCCACCACCCGCATCAGGCGGCTTTTCTGATCCGCTGTCTTCAGCAGAATGACGGTGAGGCTGAGATTGGCGCGGTCCTCCGCGGTGACGCTCTGCATCAGGGCGCATTGTTCGGCCTGCGCGCCGGGCGGCGTGTCGCAGCGAATCTGCCAGTCGCCATGGACCGAACGAACCGCGCCCTGGGCGGCGGCGGGATTGGTGGCGGCCCAGACCGCGGCGAGGCCGAGACCGAATGCCGCAAGCATCTGCCGGACCGGCCGGCGGGCGGAACGACTCTGGAACCGGGGCCCGTCGCTGTTCATCCTCGAATCCCTAACCATGTCGCCTGCCGCCCGGTCCGGGAGCGGGCCGCAGGCCTGCGGAAATCGCAGGTCCGCCTCTCGAATCACGCTTGGCCGTCATGCGGTGGCACCTTCGCTTTGGGACCATGGGGGCTGCGGAGTGTCAAGAAGCACCGGCAGAGCTTGATATGCTGCCGTTATTTTGCGGCATGAGCGGGGCATCCGCGGCGTTTTGGAACGATCCCAGGTCCGCATTGCGACGGACAGGGAAGTGTGGTTTGAGAGGCGTGGATTCCCTATGGGCCTTTGCGGCCGCGCACGGCATTTTCCGGCCTCCGGCCGGGCGATCAGCGCGCGCACGGGGCCGGTCGGGAACCGGGACGAGGGCGGGCGCGGTTCGGTCCGGCCGCTCTGCCAAGGAGACATGACGACGATGCTGGTGTTGACACGCTGGGCCGCGGTTGTGGCCGTGATGGGGTTCATGCTGGGGGCGGGCATCGCGCAGGCCGTGGCCGGGCAGCCGGCGCCGTGGGAGCTGGGGTTCCAGAAGGCGGCCACTCCGGTGATGGAGAGCATCCACTCGTTCCACAATTTCCTGCTCATCATCATCACGGCCATCACGGTCTTCGTGCTGATCCTGCTGCTGGTCGTGATCTTCCGGTTCAATTCGCGGCGGAACCCGACCCCGTCCCGCACCACCCATCACACCCTTCTGGAGGTGGCCTGGACGATTGTGCCGGTTCTCACCCTGGTGATCATCGCGGTGCCGTCCTTCCGGCTGCTGTTCCTCCAGCTCCACACGCCGGAAAGCGACATCACCATCAAGGCGACGGGCAAACAGTGGTTCTGGAGCTACACCTATCCCGACCATGGCGGCTTCGAGTTCGACTCGGTGATGCTCCAGGATAAGGACCGCAAGCCCGATCAGCCGCGCCTGCTGGCGGTCGATAACGATATCGTCGTGCCGGTGAACAAGAATGTCCGTGTGCAGGTCATCGGCGCCGACGTGATCCACGCCTTCGCGGTGCCGGCTTTCGGCATCAAGGTCGATGCGGTTCCCGGCCGGCTGAACGAAACCTGGTTCCGGGCGACGCGCGAGGGCGTTTATTACGGCCAGTGCTCGGAGCTTTGCGGCAAGGATCACGCCTTCATGCCCATCGCGGTCCGCGTGGTGAGTGATGAGGCGTTCAATGTCTGGATCGAAGAGGCGAAGAAGCAGTTTGCGGGCACCGAGATCGCGAAGCCGACCAATGTGGCGGCGGTGACGGGACCGACGGCGCGCTGACCCGCGACGGCTGACCCGGCACTGAAAGGTTATACGAGGAACGAACATGGCTACCACTGGCACTGCTCACGGCGCGCATGACGCTCATGAAAGCCACGGCCACCCCACCGGCTGGCGGCGCTACGTCTATTCGACGAACCATAAGGACATCGGCACGATGTACCTGCTGTTCTCGATCATGGCGGGCGTGCTCGGCGGCGCACTCTCCGTCGCGATGCGCATGGAGCTGCAATATCCGGGAATGCAGATCTTCCCGGACGCTCACATGTTCAACGTGTTCACCACCGCCCATGGCCTCATCATGGTGTTCTTCGTGGTGATGCCGGCGATTATCGGCGGCTTCGGCAACTGGTTCGTTCCGCTCATGATCGGCGCGCCGGACATGGCGTTCCCGCGCATGAACAACATCTCGTTCTGGCTTCTGCCGACGGCTTTCCTGCTGCTGCTGATCTCGCTGTTCGTCGGTGGCGAACCGGGCGGCCTGGGCGCCTCCACCGGCTGGACCGTGTATGCGCCGCTGTCCACCTCCGGCCATCCGGGGCCGTCGGTCGATTTCGTCATCCTGTCGCTGCATCTCGCCGGCGCATCGTCCATCCTTGGCGCGATCAACTTCATCACCACGATCTTCAACATGCGCGCGCCGGGCATGACGATGCACAAGATGCCGCTGTTCGCCTGGTCCGTGCTGGTGACGGCGTTCCTGCTGCTGCTCTCGCTGCCCGTTCTGGCCGGCGCGATCACCATGCTGCTGACCGACCGCAACTTCGGCACGGCCTTCTTCGCGGCCGAGCATGGCGGCGACCCGGTCCTCTACCAGCATCTGTTCTGGTTCTTCGGCCATCCGGAAGTCTACATCATGATTCTTCCCGGCTTCGGCATGGTCAGCCACATCGTTTCGACCTTCTCGCGTAAGCCGATCTTCGGCTATCTCGGCATGGCCTATGCGATGGTGGCGATCGGCGGCATCGGCTTCATCGTCTGGGCCCACCATATGTATACGGTCGGCATGTCCTCGGCGGCGCAGGCTTACTTCGTGCTCGCCACCATGGTGATCGCGGTGCCGACCGGCATCAAGATCTTCTCCTGGATCGCCACGATGTGGGGCGGGTCGATCCAGTTCCGCACGCCGATGGTCTGGGCGGTCGGCTTCATCTTTCTGTTCACCGTTGGCGGCGTCACGGGCGTCGTGCTGGCGAATGCCGGCGTGGACCGCTCCGTCCATGACACCTATTATGTCGTGGCGCATTTCCACTACGTGCTGTCGCTCGGGGCCGTCTTCGCGATCTTCGCGGGCTGGTATTACTGGTTCCCGAAGATGTTCGGCTACATGTACGAGGACTGGCTCGGCAAGCTGCATTTCTGGGTCATGTTCATCGGCGTGAACCTGGTCTTCTTCCCGCAGCACTTCCTGGGGCTTTCCGGCATGCCGCGCCGCATTGCGGACTATCCGGACGCCTTTGCCGGCTGGAACCTGGTGTCGTCGCTGGGCTCCTATGTGTCGGCTTTCGGGCTCGTGATCTTCTTCGTCTGCATGGCGCGCGCCCTCATCCGCAAGGAAGTGGCGGCGAACAATCCGTGGGGGCCGGGCGCGACGACCCTGGAATGGACGCTGACGTCCCCGCCGCCGTTCCATCAGTTCGAGGTGCTGCCGCAGATCAAGTGATGCGGCGAACGGAGCCGTCCCGTTCCGGACGGCTCCGGTTTCGGAAGGCGCGCTGCAAACCTCGGTTTTGGCGGCGCGGAAGGATCAGCGATGACGCTAGCCAATGACGGCGTGAAGATCGACGAGGCGGGGACGACCCCGCAGATCAGCCTTGCCAGTCCGCGGGACTTCTTCGACCTGATGAAGCCGCGCGTGATGTCCCTCGTGGTGTTCACCGCGCTGGTGGGCATCGTCGCCGCGCCCGGCACGATCCATCCCGTGATCGGCTGCGCGGCGCTGCTGTGCATTGCGGTGGGGGCCGGCGCCTCGGGCGCTCTGAACATGTGGTACGACGCCGACATCGACGCCGTGATGGAGCGGACTACCGAGCGGCCGATTCCGGCCGGGCGCGTCACGCCGGGCGAGGCGCTCGGCTTCGGCCTCGTCCTTTCCGTGTTCTCCACGATGACGCTGGGCGTCCTGGTGAACTGGCTTGCCGCCAGCCTGCTCGGCTTCACGATCTTCTTCTACGCCGTCATCTACACGATGTGGCTGAAGCGCTGGACCGCGCAGAACATCGTGATCGGCGGCGCCGCCGGGGCATTCCCGCCCGTGATCGGCTGGGCCGCCGCGACCGGTGGCATCGGCATCGAGGCGGTGCTGATGTTCCTCATCATCTTCTTCTGGACGCCGCCGCATTTCTGGGCGCTCTCGCTGGTGCGTTCGAATGACTATGCCCGTGCGGGCGTGCCGATGCTGCCGGTGGTGTCCGGCACTGCGGAGACCCGCCGGCAGATCCTGATCTATGCCGCGGTGCTTGCGCCGCTGGGGGTCAGTCCCTGGCTCGCCGGCTATACCGGCCTGCTGTATGGCGCCGTCTCGCTATTTACCGGCGCGGTGTTTCTGGCGCTGGCCCTGCGGCTGTGGCGCGCGAATGATGCGACGATGGAAGCGCCGGCGTGGAAGCTGTTCTTCTACTCGATCCTTTATCTGTTCGTCGTCTTCGCGGCCTGGCTTGTGGAGGCCCTGCTGGGCCTCGGCGGCGCGGGTCCGGGCGGTGTTGCCGCATGGTTCGGAGGCGGAGCGGCATGACCGAAGATCCGGACCGTCCGGGAATTGTTCTGACCGAACAGCAGAAGCGCAGCCGGCGTGGCCGCTCCATCGCGCTGGCGATCGTGCTCGTGCTTCTCGTGGTGCTGTTCTACGTGGTGACTCTGGTGAAAGGACCCGGAGTTCTGAACCGGCCCATCTGAGCCGGCGATGGATTCGGGCAGTCGAGAGGCAGTCATGTCCCAACCGCAGCAGAAAACCTCCCTCCGCAGCCGCGACATGGTCGTTGCCGCGAGCTGCGGTGTGTTCGTTGCGCTGATGGTGGGCGCAGCCTATGCCGCCGTGCCGCTTTATGACTGGTTCTGCCGCACCACGGGCTTTGGCGGGACGACGCAGGTGGCGGTCTCCGCTCCGGCCCAGGTCCTGGACCGCACCGTGACGGTGCGCTTCGACGCGAATACGGCGGCGGGCCTGCCGTGGCGCTTCACGCCGGACCAGAACTCCATCCGGGTGAAGCTGGGCGAGGTGGTGACCGTGAGCTATACGGTGATCAATCAGGCCGCCCGTCCGACCACGGCGCAGGCGGGCTATAATGTCTCGCCGCCGACATCCGGCGGCTATTTTCACAAGATCAACTGCTTCTGTTTCACGGAACAGACCCTGAAGCCGGGCGAGACCCGGGAAATGCCGGTCGTGTTCTATGTGGACCCGGCGCTGGTGGATGACTACGACGAGCAGGACATGAACACCATCACCCTGTCCTATACGATGTATCCCGTGCGCGAGCCGGCGCCTGTCGCCGGCAGCGCCAAGGCCGGCAGCGGCGGCCGAAGCTAACCCCCGCACCGGCGGCCATCCGGCCGCGGCTGCGACGGCCGGCTCCCGCCGGCAACTGATAGAGAACCGGCCAGGCCGGAAGAGGATTGACGGAGACCGAGATGGCCGACGCCCACGCGAAGCATCATGACTATCACCTTGTCGACCCGTCGCCGTGGCCGTTCATCGGTTCGGTCGCCGCCTTCGTCATGGCGGTGGGCGCCATCGGCTGGATGAAGGACCTGTATTCGGCCGCGCCCCTGGTCTTCGGCCTTGGCGTGATCGGCGTGCTTTACACGATGGCCGGCTGGTGGCGCGATGTCGTGCGTGAAGCCCAGACCGGCTATCACACGCGCGTCGTGCAGTTGCATCACCGCTACGGCATGATCCTGTTCATCGCCTCGGAGGTGATGTTCTTCGTTGCCTGGTTCTGGGCGTATTTCAACGTCGCGCTGTTCCCCACCGACGTGCATCAGGTCGTCCGCGACCAGTTCATCGGCGGGCAGTGGCCGCCGACCGGCATCGAAACCTTCAATCCGTGGCACCTGCCGCTGCTCAACACCCTCATCCTGCTGACCTCCGGCACCACCGTCACCTGGGCGCATCACGCGCTGCTGGAGGGCGACCGGGAGGGCGTGAAGTGGGGCCTGATCTGCACGGTCGTGCTGGGTGCCATCTTCTCCTGCGTGCAGGCTTACGAATATATGCACGCCACCTTCACTTTCGGCGGTCATATCTACGGCGCGACATTCTTCATGGCGACCGGTTTCCATGGCTTCCATGTGCTGATCGGCACGATCTTCCTGGCCGTCTGCCTCGGGCGGCTGATGGCCGGACATTTCACGCCGCAGCAGCACCTCGGCTTCGAATTCGCCGCATGGTACTGGCATTTCGTCGACGTGGTTTGGCTGTTCCTGTTCGTGGCCATCTATGTCTGGGGCTATGGCGGCCCTGTGGTCGGCGGCGCCCACTGAGACTGGACGTCAGGTTCGAATCCGGATGGGGCGGCTGCGGCCGCCCTTTCCATGTCTGGCTCCATCCCCGGCGTCGGCCGCACTATGCGCAACGCCGCCCCGCGAGGGCGGGGCTATCCCGCCGGGGCCTCCGCCCTTAAAGAAGGGCTTGCCATGAGACAGGTCGGGCCGTCACGCCGGAACCGGCCTGTTCCGGCTGTTCCGGGGCTCGCCCCCGCGGGCCAGGCGCCGGCGGGACGCCCGGCAGAGATGGAGAACACCTTCGATGGCATCCGACGATGCCCGGCCTCGGTCCTCCCTGATCGTCCCGCTGCTGTTCATGCTGGTGGGGCTCGGCATCCTGCTGGGGCTCGGCTTCTGGCAGCTTGAGCGCAAGGCATGGAAAGAAGGGCTGATCGCGACGCTGAACGCCAAGCTTGCGGCTCCTGCCAGCGATCTGCCGACGCCGGAAGCATGGCCCGGCCTCACGGCCGAAAGGGACGAATTCACCCGCGTGCGGCTGACCGCGACCTTCTTGCCCGGGCGCGATGCGCTGGTGTTCACGAATGGGTCTCCGCTGCGGCCGGATGTGAAGGGCGTGGGCTATTGGGTGTTCACACCCGCCCGCCTGGCCGACGGACGGCTGATCGCAATCAACCGTGGCTTCGTGCCGGAGGCGCAAGGAAGTGCCGCGCGCCTGCCGGCCGATGTGGCCATGACGCCGGTGGACATGGTGGGAGCGCTGCGCTGGCCGGAGCCGCGCGGAGCCTTCACGCCGGCGGATGATCTTTCCAGCGGCATGTTCTTCGTGCGCGACATCGCTGCGATGGCCGCCGCCCTCGGCTGGGGCGATGTCCCGGATGTCTATATCGACCTCGAATCGCCAGTTCCCACCGGTGCGGCCCCTCGGCCCGGGCCGCTGGCCGTGTCCCTGCCCAACCGGCATTTCGAATATGCGGTGACATGGTTCGGCCTCGCCGCCAGCCTTGTCGCCGTGTTCGGCTTCTGGGTGGCCTCGCGCCGCCGAAGCCGCCTCCCGTTCCCCGATGGCGGCGCGCCCTAAAACCACCCCGAAGCTGCCGAACAAGATCGGCCGCGCTGGGCCCGTGTTGATTCCGGCGCGGGTGCTCTAAGCTTGCGCGCGCAAGCATCGTGTTTCGCGGCGGCTGCGCCGAAGCCGGTGCCGGCAGTGAACGAGGGGCCGGGATGGGCCGGCAGGAGGCAGCGATGAGATCGCAAGGGATGATCGGCGACCGGTTCCATGGTCGGCCCTTTGGCTGGCTCCTTGACCTTGCGGGGCTCGGTCGCGTGGCCTCGGGCCTTGCCGTTCTTGTGCTGGCGATGACCGCCGCTGCCGCCGAACCGGCCGATCCCGCGCTGCTGCGCATCGTGGAAGGCCCCCAGCGCGCCCCGGAAAATGTCGCGCGGGACGCCTATCGCAACCCGGCCGAGACGCTGCGCTTTCTCGGCCTCACCCCGTCCATGACCGTGGTGGAGATCCTGCCCGGCGGTGGGAAAGCCTATTGGACGGAAATTCTTGCGCCCTATCTGCGCGACAAGGGCAAATACGTCGCCGCCATCGCCGACGGCGAGGCCGCGTCCGACGCGCGAAAGCGCGTCAATACCGACTTCCGCAACAAGCTCGTGAACGATCCCCAGCTCTACGATCGGGCGCAGGTCAACCTGTTCGGGACCGACCGGCGGGATATCGCGCCGCCGAACAGTGCGGACATGGTGCTGACCTTCCGCAATCTGCATAACTGGATGGCGTCCGGAGATGTCGAGGCGGTGCTGGAATCGATCCACAAGGCGCTGAAGCCCGGCGGCATCCTCGGCATCGAGGAGCATCGCGGCAGCCCCGACCAGCCGCAGGACCCGGCAGCGAAATCCGGCTATGTGCGCGAGGATTATGCCATCGCCCTGATCGAGAAGGCCGGCTTCAGGCTGGAAGCAGCTTCGGAGGTGAATGCCAATCCGAAGGACACGAAGGATCATCCCGGTGGCGTCTGGACACTGCCGCCGTCCTATCGCCTCGGCGATCAGGATCGCGCGAAATACGCCGAGATCGGTGAAAGCGACCGGTTCCTGCTGCGCTTCGTCAAGGCGCCGAAGTAGCGGTCCCGACAGGAACCGGACATTCAGGCGACGCCGACGCGCAGCAGGTCGTGGAGGTGCAGAATCCCGACGGGCCGGGCGTCCTCGACGACCACGAGCTGGCTCTTGTTGGCGCTGTTGAGCAACTCCAGCGCCTCGCTGGCGAGCTGCTCCGGCCGCACCGTCAGGGGCGTGCGGGTCATGATGTTCTCGACGCGGGCGGATAGCAGGTCCGCCCCCATATGCCGGCGCAGATCGCCGTCCGTGATGATGCCGGCCAGCCGCCCATCCGTTTCCGCGATGACCACGCAGCCGAGGCTTTTGGCGGAAATCTCCACCACCGCGCCGGACATCGGCGTGCCGACCGTAACGAGCGGAATGCCGGTGCCGGTGCGCATGAGATCGCGGACGAATTTCAGCAACGCGCCAAGCCGCCCGCCCGGATGGAAAGTCGCGAATTCGCTGGCGGTGAAGCCCCGTCCTTCCAGAAGCGCAATGGCCAGCGCGTCGCCCAGCGCCTGCTGCATCAGGGTGGACGTGGTCGGCGCCAGATTGTGCGGGCAGGCTTCGCGGGCCTGCGGCAGCACCAGCGCCACGTCGGCCGCAGCGCCGAGCGTGGATGTGCCGCTGCCGGTGATGGCGATGAGGCCGATGCGGAAGCGGCGGGAATAGTCGATCAGGTTCTTCAGTTCGGCGGTTTCGCCGGACCAGGACAGCGCGACAATAGCGTCGTCTGCCGTGATCATGCCGAGGTCGCCGTGGCTGGCCTCGGCCGGGTGGACGAAAAAGGCGGGTGTGCCGGTGGAGGCGAGGGTCGCCGCGATCTTCCTGCCGACATGGCCGGATTTGCCCATGCCGGACACGATCACCCGGCCACGGGCATTCCGGATCAGGTTGACGGCGGCGGAGAAGGGCTCGCCCATGCCGTTGGCCAGCATGGCCGCAAGGGCCGCAAGGCCATCGGCCTCCGCTTCCAGCGTGCGCAGGGCGGAAGCGATCGCCTTGGCGGGCGGAACGGCTGGCTGCGGGGCGGCAGGCTGGGTCATCGCGAGGACAGCTCCGAAATCCGGCAGGGAAAGAATGGCGGCTGATATCACGGCCGGGCCGCCGCCGCGACCCTCGGCTGACGCCCGGCATTTCGTTCCCGTCGACCTAGGACAGGGCGGAAGGCAGCGGCGGGGACATGGGCAGGGGAAGCAGCGGGAGGCCGCAACGGCCTGTTAACCATCAACCAGTCGTTAACCATAAGTCCTTTAATCCGTTAACGAAACCTAACGGCCTGCCGAGAGGTCCCAGCGCGTGCCCGCCCGCCGTCCGCAATTCCATCTGCTCGTCTTCGGCGCAGTCGCGGCCATGGCCGGCTGGGCCGCCACGGGCGCATGGCCGGCGGCTGCGCAATCGGGCCTGCTGGCGCCGGTGGCGGATGCAGGCCCGGCCCGGCCCGGCTTCCGTCCGGTGATGCCAGGAGAGGACGTTTCCGGCCCCAGCGGTTTCGGAAGCGGCACGGCTTCGCCATCTGCCGGCCGGTCCGGCTTCAACTCCCGTCGCGGGCCGCCGTTGACCGGAACGACCGCATTCCGCTCCCGCCCCATGGCCGCGCCGGCACAGCCGGCTCCAGTGCTGGTTTCGCGCCGTCCGCAGCGCCGCGGCGCCCCCGAGGTGACGGGCAGCGTCACGCCCTATCCCTCCGTCGTGCCGGTGCGCCGCCGTCCTCCGGAGGAGGAGCCTTTCGCTGCGCTGGGCTGGCGCGCGGGGGCTTTTCTGGTGCTCCCCGCGATCGACCTGACGGCCGGTTACGACACTAATCCGGCCCGTCGCAAGGGCGGCACGGGGTCTGCCGTGACGACCGTGGCGTCGGAACTGGTGGTGCGGTCGGACTGGTCGCGCCACGCACTGAATGCGGAGCTGCGCGGCAGCTACACGACCTTCGCGTCGGCGCCGGATCTCAATCGGCCCCTGTTCAACGCGCTGATCGACGGCCGGATCGACGTGAGCCGGGACCTCAGCCTCGACCTTCAGGCGCGGGGCGCCGTCGGCACCGACAATCCCGGCAATCCCAATACCGAGGCGGGCCTGTCGCGGCTGCCGGTCTATACGAGCACCGGCGCGACAGTGGGGCTGACCCAGCGGCTGAACCGGCTCGAGATATCGGCCAAGGCGCTGGCGGACCGGACGGCCTATGGGGCTTCCAG
>DATMEW010000105.1:0-6788 GCA_035556495.1 Xanthobacteraceae bacterium
GACCGGGGAAGACATCACCCGCTCGGTTCTCGCGCAGATCATCTTCGAGCAGGAGAACAAGGAAGGGCAGAGCCTGCTGCCGATCACCTTCCTGCGCCAGCTCATCCGCTTCTACGGCAACAGCATGCAGATGCTGGTGCCGCGCTATCTGGAAATGTCCATCGACAGCCTCACCCGCGAGCAGGAGAAATTCCGCGAGCAGATGACCTCGGCCTTCGGCGCTGGGCCGTTCGGGGCCGGAGCCTTCGGTCCGCTGGAGGAGCAGGCCCGCCGCAACATGGAGATGTTCCAGCGGACCTTCTCCATGTTCTCTCCGTTCCCGCGCCGCGAGGCCGACGAAGCCGCGGCCGCCCAGCAGCCGAAGGCCGGCGCGGGCGGGGATTTCGACGAGCTGAAGCGTCAGCTCGAAGAGATGCAGAAGCGGCTCGACCGGATGGCCGGCAAGGACGATGACACGACGTCCAAAGGACCGGGCGGCGACAAAGGCGGCGATAAGAGCTGACGCGCGCGGGCAAGGCTGACGGGCAAAGGCGCCGGCCACACTGGCCCGCCGCCGGCGGCAGACCCTCCAGCGGCAGGCCCGCCACGGCGGCGCATCATCCGAATGGCCGAGCGCCGGCAGCGCGGATGCAAAGACGGTCATCGGCGAAGATGGCGTCCGCGAAGCAAGTGTCTGCGAAGAGATCGTCTGCAACGACAATGTCTGGTGCGAAGCAGGTCGTCTGCAAAAACGGTGTCTGCGGAATCGCTATTTGGCGGGCCGCGCCATTCCCGGCAGTCCGTCCCGCGCTGGCAATTCCGCGCCGGGGGCGGCTCCGGCCGCCAGCCAGGGCCGCTCGCAGGATGCGAGGCCGACCAGCGCACCCTGGATATAGTCGCAGCCCCACTCCGCGAGCGTCGCGGCAGTCTGCTCGTCCTGCACCCATTCCGCCACGGTTTGCAGATCAAGCCGCTGGGCGAGATCGAGCAGCGAGCGGACGAAAGCGCGATCGTCTCCGGACCGGGAGAAATTCTCGATGAACGATCCGTCGATCTTGACGATATCGACGGCCAGCTTGCGCAGATTCCGGAATGACGTGTAGCCGGCCCCGAAATCGTCGATGGCCACGCGCACCCCGAGATCCTTGATGCGCGCAACGAAATGCCGGGTCTCGTCGAGGTCCTGAATCGCGGCGGTTTCGGTGATTTCCACGATCAGCCGCTTCGCGGCGCCGGGATGGGTGCGCAGCATGGCGCTGAACCCGCTCCACCAGTCGGGGTCCATGGTGGACAGCGGCGACACATTCAGGCTCGCATGGAACGACGGTGCGTCGGCGAGTTCGGCCACGACCAATTCGAGCACGCGATGGTCGAGCAGCCGCATCAGGCCCAGCCGCTCCGCGGCAGGCACCATCGCCTGAGCCGGCAGCAGGCTGCCGTCCGCGTGGCGCAGGCGGAGCAGGCATTCATAGAAGGCCGGCGCGCGCGTGCGGGCCGAAGCCACGGGCTCATGGGCCAGCGAGATGCGCCGCTCGTTGAGAGCCGTCACGATCTCGTCGGTCAGGCTGATGTTGGCGCGCCGTCGGGTCTCGCGCTCGGGATCGGGATGATAGGCCTGGAACGAGCCGCGGCGGCGGCTCTTGGCCGCATCGAGGGCTTCCTGGGCCCGCGACTGCACCTCCTGCGCGCTGCGCGCAAAGCGCGGCGCGGTGACGCCGCCGATGGTCGCGGTCACGGCAATGCCGCCGGCGGCGGTGGTCAGCACGCCTTCCCGCAGGCTCGACAGCAGCCGGTCCGCCGCGACCGCAAGATCGTCGGTGGTGCAGTCATGGAGGATGACGCCGAACTTGTTGCCGGAATAGCGGCCGAGATGGTCCCGCGCGCGCATACGCGAGCGCAGCCGGCCGGCGACGCTGACGATCAGCTCGTCGGCGATGTCATAGCCATACGCCTCATTGATGCCGGCGAGATTGTCGATGGCGACCAGCAGGAAGCCGCAGGACGAGCGGGCCCGCACCGCTTCGGCGAGAACCGTGTCCAGCAGTTCCACGAGACGGGTCCGGCTCATCTCGCCGGTGAGCGCATCGATGCGGGAGAGCGAAGCCAGCCGCTGCTCGCGCTCGTGGCGCTCGTCGATCATCCGCAGCGTGCCGAAAGCCCGCCGGGGACGGCCATCGGGGCCGGGCAGCCAGCGGCCGCATTCCTCGACCCAGCGCACCATGCCGGCCGCGCCGCGCGGCCGCAGGGCATATTCCATCTGATAGGGCACCGCGCCGGCGTGACCGGCAGGGACCGCCTGCGCGAAGATATCCGCCCGCATCGGCCGGGCCTCGACATCCACGACCTGGGAAAAGCCCCGCCCCGTCCCGATCCGGGTCAGGTCGGCCACATCCAGCACGTCCTGCGCATTCGCGCTCCACGCCAGAACATCGCTCGCGATGTCCCAATCATAGACCACGTCACCGATGGCGAGGACGAGCGCTCCTGGGTCGGTCACAACGGGCACGAATCGAAACCTGCGGAAATCGCGCGGCCGGGCCGCTTTCTGGATTGACGGTCCCGACCCTATCCACGACTCGTTAAGCAATCGGGAACCGGCGCACGCAGTTTTTCGTCATGGAACGAAAATTGGTGGTCCATCATTTGCGATGGAGGGGGAAGCGACGCGCCAGGCGTCCCAAAACGGGACATGACTTATGATCCGCCGTTTCGGCTCCGCATCTGCCTCTTCCGCCCCGCCGCGCATCGCGCCGGCAGCGGGGACGCAGCGCAGCGCCGACCCCGATCTCAACGATGATGCCCCCGCGCCATCCCGCGCGCTGCTGCCGCGCGGCGAACCGGAACGCATCGCAGCGGCCCCTCTTTCCGGCCTTCCCGCCGGGCGGCCCTCCGCCGGCTTCCTGGCGCATCTGATCGCAACGGCGCAGCAGGCGCCGCAGACCCGCCGGCTTCGCCGCGCATCGCCGGAAGACGCCATCGGATCGTATCGGGCGGTCGCCCGGCTGGCTGATGCGGCGCGGCGCTGAGACCTCGGACTGGCGTTCAGCCCATGCGCTCGACGCCGCCCACCAAGAGGTCGCGCTGGGCGGTCTGGATCGTGATCGAAAAGCCGGCGACGACATCCAGCAGGCTGACCAGCAGCAACAGCAGGAACGTGCCCGTGGCGGCCTGGGCCACGATCATGAATTCCGCGGCCATGAACAGAAACAGCACCAGCGACAGCACATGGTCGAGAATCGCCCGGCTGCCGAGGCGGGTGGCCTTCAGGATCTCGACATAGAGCAGCAGGATCGCGAACATCACCAGCAGGTCGCCCGCCGTCACCGCGAGCACCGCCCGTGACAGCATCGGCACCTCGAACACCGTCTCGGTGAAGGACATGCCGAGAATGAAGGCCATGATGTTGTAGATCGCGAACGGGATCAGAAGCAGCGGAATGCCGAGCAGATACATGGCTTGCAGTCTCCGGGCAGTCGGTCTCTGGCAGTCGGTTTCGGACAGTCAGTTTCTGGCAGCGCCAGCATCGCCCGACCTTATCCCGCCCGGCAACGTCCGTTCATGACAAAAACCCGCGCCGGCGGGCCGGGCGGGCTCTGTCTATCATATAGGACCGGACCATATCTGCCGGAACGGCCGCAGCGCCATGCGGGACGATGTCTCGCCGCGGCGCGCGGCGGAGGCTTACGCCTCCGACTTCACCTTGAGCACCTGACGGCCGCGATACATGCCGGTCTTCAGGTCGATATGGTGCGGACGGCGCAGTTCGCCGGAATCCTTGTCCTCGACATAGGTCGGGTTCTTGAGCGCATCGGCCGACCGGCGCATTCCGCGCCGCGACGGCGACGTCTTTCTCTTGGGCACAGCCATGAGAGCAATCCTTGGAAAAATTCGGACGAGGGCCGCCGCAGACGGCACGGCCCTTCGGAAGCCGGGCTTATACAGGGCACGGCCGCGAAAGGCCAGTGCCTTTTCACCGCCCGCTCCAGCGCGCCCGAAGCGCCAGCGCGTTGTTCCGCCGGGCTTTTCCCCCAGCAGGGGAGAGCAGTACGCACAGAACGGCTCACGGCAGGCAGGAGACATCCGCCGTGCGCGCCCGCGCCTGATAGGTGCCGGCGAGCCGCCGCATGCCGGGGCCCGGCCGGCCGGCGCTGCGCTGGACCGGATTGGGCAGGATGCCGGCCATCAGTGCCGCCTCCCGCGCCGTGAGGCTGCGCGCCGAGCGGCCGAAGGCGTGGCGCGCACCGGCCTCCGCGCCGAACTGCCCATCCGGCCCCCATTCGGCAATGTTGAGATAGATCTCCATCACCCGGTGCCGCGGCAGCACGACACCGATCCACAGCGCGATGGGGAATTCGATGGCCTTGCGCACGAAGCTGCGCGAGTTCCACAGAAACAGGTTCTTGGCGACCTGCTGGGTGATGGTGGAGCCGCCGCGCACCTGGGAAAGGTCCTCGCCTTCGTCCAGGATCTGGCCCAGCGCCTCGAAATCGACGCCCGCATGGGTGCAGAAACGCGCATCCTCGGCCGCGATCACGGCAGCCGGCAGCGCCGGCGCAATTCCGGCGAGCGGCACCCAGACCCGCTCGACCCGCTGGCCGGCGAGCCAGCGCGAGACCATCAGCATCGAGACGGGGTCGACCGCCCGATAAGCCACGGTGAGGACGAACGGCAGCAGCACGAGCGCGATCAGGGCAATCACCAGTCCGCGCCACAGGCGGCGCCGTCTCAGCGGCATTCGGCACAATCCGTTCGTCGATAAGCTGATCGATCCTGCCACAGCGCGGAACGCCGCGACAGCCGCCGCGATGCCGCTGCCCGTGCGGACGCTTGCCGCTGGCGATGCCTCGCTTGACGCCCCGCGCGGGGCCGGGCATGGCCATCGCAGGGGTTGCGCCCATGCCGGCGCGACGACGATGCTGGCCGAGCCGCACCATGACCACCTTCCCACCCGCACCCGTGCCGGACCAGCCGGCGCTTCCGCCCGCTCCGGATTTCCTCGCCCGGCTGGATGGGACGGCTTCGGATATCGAAGCGGTGCTGGAAAACGCCCTGTCGGCGCAAACCGAGGACGGGGAAATCGCCCGGCCGGAGCGGCTGCGCGCCGCCATGCGCCATGCCGCGCTCGGCGGCGGCAAGCGCCTGCGGCCGTTCCTCGTGGTGGAAAGCGCGGCCCTGTTCGGCGTCCCGCGCGCGCAGGCCCTGCGCGCCGGTGCGGCGCTGGAATGCGTGCATTGCTATTCGCTGGCGCACGACGACCTGCCCGCCATGGACAATGACGACCTGCGGCGCGGCCGCCCCACCCTGCACCGCGCCTTTGACGAGGCAACCGCCATTCTCGCCGGCGACAGCCTGCTCACCCTCGCCTTCGATCTGATGGCCCGCGAGGCGGTGCATCCCGACCCCGCCGTGCGCATCCGCCTCGTGCAGGACCTCGCCCGCGCCGCGGGCCTCGGCGGCATGGCCGGCGGCCAGATGCTCGATCTTGCCGCGGAAGGCCGTTTCGGGGATGCCGGCACGGCGCCGGACGAAGCCGGTATCGTCACCCTTCAGCGCATGAAGACCGGCGCGCTGCTCGCCTTCGCCTGCCGCGCCGGCGCGATCCTCGGCAAGGCCGGCGGCCCGGCCCGCGCCGCGCTGGAGACATTCGGCGAAAAGCTGGGGCTTGCCTTCCAGCTCGCCGACGATCTGCTGGACCTCGAAGGCGACGCCGCGCTGATCGGCAAGGCCACGGGCAAGGACGCCGCCGCCGGCAAGGGCACGCTGGTCGCCCTGCTGGGGGCGGATGCCGCCCGGCGGCGGCTCGCCGCGCTGGTCGCCGAAGCCGAGGCCGCCCTCGCCCCGTTCGGGCCTGATGGCGACACGCTGCGCCGGACGGTGCGTTTCGTCGCCGCGCGGCAGAGCTAGTTGAACCATGGCGAAGGATCAAAAGCGCAACCGAAGCGGCAGCGAGGCTTCTTCGGGAGCCGATGCGCAGCCGGCCGCGCCGCGCCGCCGCGGCCTGCATCACGTCGCGCGGCTGCACGGCCGGCTGATCGTGGCGGCGCTCATCGGCGCGGCCGTGTATGGCCTCGCCGTCGCGACCACCGCCGAATGGCGGCTCTCGACCCACCTCCTGCTGGCCTGGAACGCGGCCGCCCTCGTCTATCTGGTCATGGCGCTGCGCACCTTCGCGGATTTCGATATCGCCCATGTCCGCCGCCGCGCCTCCGATCAGGACGACGGCGCGGTGGCGATCCTGTTCCTCACGGTGGCCGCGGCCGCCGCCAGCCTCATCGCCATCGTCGTCCAGCTCGGCCCAGTCATGGAGGATGATCCGGCCCGGCCGTGGCACTTCGCACTCGCGGTCGTGACCATCGTGCTGTCATGGTTCTTCATCCAGACGATGTTCGCCTTCCACTATGCCTACGAATATTATGGCGAGGGCCGCGACGGCATCGCCGGCGGGCTCGATTTCCCCGAGGACGACAAGCCGGACTATTGGGACTTCGTCTATTTCTCGATGGTGCTCGGCATGACCTTTCAGGTCTCCGATGTCGAGATTTCCAGCAAGACGATCCGCCGCCTCGCCGCCGCCCATGGGCTGGTGGCGTTCTTCTACAACGTCGCCATTCTGGCGCTATGCGTGAATATCGGCGCGAGTCTGATCGGCTAGAGCGAAGTTGAGGATCATTCCGCGGCGCTGCGCGAACCGCTCCCGTAACGGCGCTCGATATAGTCGATCACCAACTGCTTGAAATCCGCCGCCACGGTCGGCCCGCGCAGGGTCACGGCCTTCTTGCCGTCGATGAACACCGGCGCGGCGGGCGACT
>DATMEW010000106.1:0-5041 GCA_035556495.1 Xanthobacteraceae bacterium
TCGACGCTGGCGACAAGGCCGGTGTTCATCTCCGCATCGAAGCGCCGCTTCTCCGGCTTCGGCACGCCACTTTCGAGCGGGCGGCCATCGGCCTTCCACTTCGCGAGGCCGCCGTCGAGGATATAGACATTCTTCGCGCCGAACAGCCGAAAGGTCCACCAGATGCGCGGCGCGGAAAACAGGCCCGCGCCATCATAGACGACAATGGTGTCGTCCTTGCCGATGCCGAGCGCGCCGACCTCCTTCCCGAACTGGTCGGGGCCGGGCAGCATGTGCGGCAGCTCGGTGGAGTGATCGGCGATCTTGTCGATATCGAAGAACACCGCTCCGGGAATGTGTCCGGCTTCGTATTCCGCCCTGGCGTCGCGCTGCGCCGCCGGCAGGTAGAACGAGCCATCGACCACCACGAGGTCTTTCCGGCCCAGCCGCTCCGCGAGCCATTCGGTGGAAACGAGCCAGGGGGAGGGCAGCGCGCCGCTGGTGGCCATGAAGCATCCTCGGTTGATGATGGTGCAGCCAGAATCGCAGGAGGCGAGGGCGGCCGCCTCCTGACGTCAGACCGTCTGATAGGGAACGGCGATGGTGGATTTGCGTTCCAGCCAGTCCGGCACGGGGAGGTCTTTCGAGCGCAGGAAGTCCGGATTGAACAGCTTGCTCTGGTAGCGGGTGCCGTAGTCGCAGAGCACGGTGACGATGGTGTGGCCCGGCCCAAGCTCCCGCGCGAGGCGGATGGCGCCGGCGACATTCACGCCCGAGGATCCGCCAAGGCACAGGCCCTCCTCCTTCAGCAGATCGAAGATGATCGGGACCGCTTCGCTGTCATGAATCTGATAGGCCGTGTCGATCGGCGCATCTTCAAGGTTCTTGGTGATGCGGCCCTGTCCGATGCCTTCCGTGATCGAGGAGCCTTCGGCATGCAGCTTGCCGGTGGTGTAGTAGCTGTAGAGCGCCGCGCCCATGGGGTCGGCGAGGGCAATGCGGATATCCTTGTTGCGCTCTTTCAGGGCGATGGCGATGCCGGCCAGCGTGCCGCCGGTGCCGACGGCGCAGGTGAAGCCGTCGATCTTTCCTCCGGTCTGTTCCCAGATTTCAGGGCCGGTGGTGTGGATATGCCCGTCGCGGTTCGCGACATTGTCGAACTGGTTGGCCCAGATCGCCCCGTTGGGCTCGGTCTTTGCGAGTTCCTCCGCCAGCCGGCCGGAGAGCTTCACGTAGTTGTTGGGGTTGGAATAGGGGACCGCCGGAACCTCGATCAGCTCCGCGCCGCACAGGCGCAGCATGTCCTTCTTTTCCTGGGCCTGTGTTTCGGGAATGACGATCACGGAGCGGAAGCCCATGGCGTTCCCGACGAGCGCCAGGCCGATGCCGGTATTGCCGGCGGTGCCTTCCACGATCACGCCGCCGGGGCGCAACTGGCCGCGCTTGACGGCATCCTGAATAATGAAGAGTGCGGCACGGTCCTTGACCGACTGGCCGGGATTCATGAACTCGGCCTTACCGAGGATGCGGCAGCCGGTTTCGGCCGATGCGCGCTTGAGTTCGACCAGCGGCGTGTTGCCGATCGCTTCAATGATACCGTGACTGATCGTCATGAAACCCGCCCGCCAAGAGCATGACTCCGAAAAGCGGGCGCTGGCCTTCGGAGAAATCATGCTCCAACAAAAGATAAGCGAAGGGCCTGATTCAACGAAGTCGGATCAGCCCCTGAAACGAGCTCGACCCTAGATCACGGCTTGTCCATCGACAAGGCGCAGGCGCCAGCGGACGAGGGCATGCCCTGACGAAACGGTGGCGCCCCGGTTGTCTCCGTCACGCCGTGGCGCAGGCCAGTTCGGCTTCGGGCTCCGGTTCGTCGTCCAGCGGCGTCAGCGGCTCCGGCGCGACGGTGGCCAGGGTCACGGTGCGACGGCCGGCATAGAAGGACAGCGGCGGTGCCTCGCGTGGCTCGCGAGCGCGGTGATAGAGAACCTCGCCGGCCTTGGCGCCGACCTCGACCAGGTCGTATTGCTCGCAGGTTCCCGCAATGGCGAGGCCGAGATCCTGAAGGTGAGCGCGGCGATAGCAGTAGAGCGCCAGCATGGCTCGTACCTGCGGCGGAACGCTTTCGACGAGCGTGCCGAGGCCGTCCTTGTGGCTGCGGTACAATGTCCCCAGCAGGTCGTCTGCTACCGGACAGGCATCATCTGACAGCAATGGAATCATCGGTTTGCTCCGTCGATTCCCCCCGTCCCTCAAATTGAGCCCAAAAGATTAAGCTGGCGTTAACGCTTTGTGGCGCGGCTGTTTTCCACAGGAGATTCTGTGTGTCCGCGAGCCGACATGCGAAAGGGCGCGCACGCAGTTGCGCACGCGCCCTTCGATGGAGCGGCAGAGGGGTCTCGGAGCATGATCCGAATTCGTTGAATCAGGCCCGTCAGTAATGTTTTTATTTGAGCCTGATCCTGTCCGAAAGCCTGATCCCACTTTGCGGGATCAGGCTCTAGCGGCGGAAGTTCGGCCGGCGCGGCGCGGAAGACGTCATCGGCCGGTCGGACTTGTGGCGGAAATTGATGCGGCCACGCTGGAGGTCGTAGGGCGACATCTCCACCACGACCCGGTCGCCGACGCCGGTGCGGATGCGGAACTTGCGCATCTTGCCGGCGGTATAGGCGAGAATGTCGTGGTCGTTGTCGAGATGGACGCGGAAGTTCCCGTCGGGGAGGACTTCCGTTACCGTGCCTTCGAATTCCAGCAGTTCTTCCTTGGCCATGGACACTCCTTAAGGCTTATCGCGGCTGCGGCGCAAGACCGTTCCGGGAACGGTCCGGCCGGGCCGGCTTGCGTTGCATGAAACCGAGCGAGGCGAGATCTTCCGGAGCATCGCTCCGCCCGCCAGAGCGTGCCGCGTTCGGTGCGCGCTGGGGCCGTCCCGCCTGCTTGGGCTGGCCGGGATGGTCGCCGCGGCGCTGGCCGGGATGCTTCGACTGCGGCTGGCGCTGCCGCCCGTCGCCGTTTTCACCGGCGGCGTGGCGCTCACGCTGCTGTGGACGCTGGCCGTTCCTGTGGCGGCTGCGCTGGCCGTCACGTCCGTCGGGCCGTCCCGCCGGGCCGGAGGCTGCCGCGCTGGCTTCGCCGGTGGCGGGAATGGACATCCGGATCAGCCGTTCGATGGCACGAAGCTGAGACGCTTCGTCACCCGCGCAGAGCGAAATCGCGACGCCTTCCGCGCCGGCCCGCGCGGTGCGGCCGATGCGGTGGACATAGCTTTCCGGCTCCACCGGCATGTCGAAATTGATGACATGGCTGACGCCGTCCACGTCGATGCCGCGAGCGGCGATATCGGTCGCGATCAGCGTGCGGATGCGGCCTTCCCGGAAATTCGCCAGCGTGCGCTCGCGGTTGTTCTGGGACTTGTTGCCGTGGATCGCTTCCGCCGTGAGGCCGTCCTTGGCGAGGACCCGGACCAGCTTGTCCGCGCCGTGCTTGGTGCGGGTGAAGACCAGCACGCGGTCGATCGGTTCGTTGCGCAGCAGGTCGGCGAGCATCGCCGGCTTGGCGCCGCGGTCTACGCGGATGACGCGCTGGTTGATGCGCTCGGCAGTGGACGACACCGGCGTGACCGACACCTTGGCGGGATCGGTCAGCATTTCGTCGGCCAGCGTGGCGATGGCCTCCGGCATGGTCGCGGAGAAGAACAACGTCTGGCGCTGCTTCGGCAGCTTGGCGACGATGGTGCGGATATCCCGGATGAAGCCCATGTCGAGCATCCGGTCGGCTTCGTCCAGCACCAGGAATTCGACGCCGGAGAGGCGCAGGGCATTGCCCTTGACGAGGTCGAGCAGGCGGCCGGGCGTGGCGACGAGGATATCGACGCCGTCCATCAGGGCGCGAACCTGCCGACCCATCGGCACGCCGCCGATGGCCAGCGCGCTGCGCAGCCGCATGTGGCGGCCATAGGCGCGGAAGCTGTCGAGGATCTGGCCGGAGAGTTCGCGCGTCGGGCTCAGCACCAGCACGCGGCAGTGCTTGCGCTCCGGCGGCCGGGGGGCGGCGGAAAGCTGGTTCAGGATCGGCAGGGCGAAGGCGGCCGTCTTGCCGGTGCCCGTCTGGGCGATGCCGACGATGTCCCGGCGCTCAAGGGCGAGCGGGATGGTCTGGGCCTGAATGGGGGTTGGGGTGAGGTAGCGCTCTTCGGAAAGCGCCCGTGTGATCGGCTCTGCGAGGCCGAAGTCGGAGAAAGTGGTCAAACAAGATCCTATGGCGAACACGGTCGGCCGCTTGGCGCGCGCCGGTCAGGTCGCGGGTCAAGACATCCCGCGTGGCCAGGGAGTGTCAAAGGAAAGCCGGAGAGGAAGGTCGACCGTCGACCGGTCGTGCACGCTGCCTTGGGAACGGCCCGCTGATCGGGCCGAATCTTCCGACGGAGCCTAAATGGCAGGCTCTGATGGTATTTTCAAGGCAAATCCGCGCATTTTCGGCCGGAGCCATCGCAATCCATTTCAGGAAAACTCGAAATCCCGCGTCCGCACCCGCCGCGTGCGGATGCGGTATTCGCTCGCATATCCCGGCCAGTTGGTGTCCTGCCGCCCGAACTCGTTCTTGAAATAGGTGTTGCAGGCCGCGAGCGCCGGCACGGTGCGGGCGAGGCGGGCCTGCAAGGCTTCGTTGAAGGTCCGCTGGGCGTCCTCGCGGACATTCATCATGCGGGCCCGCTCGATCCCCAGCTTGCGGATGCAGCGCATGATGTATCGGGCCTCGCATTCCAGCATGAAGATGATGCTGGTGGCGGCGTTGGTGTTCGGCCCGTAGAGCATGAAGAAGTTCGGAAAGCCGTGGACGGCGGCACCGAGATAGGCTTCCGCGCCCTTGCGCCATTCCTGATTCAGATCGCGCCCGTTCAGGCCGGTGACGCGCATCGGCGCGAGATAGTCATGCACCCGGAAGCCGGTGCCGAAGATGATGGCGTCCACTTTACGATGGGTGCCGTCCTTCGTCTCGACGCCGTCGGCGGTGATGCGGGCGATGGGCGTGTCGATCACATCGACATGGGGCTTCGCCAGCG
>DATMEW010000107.1:0-23149 GCA_035556495.1 Xanthobacteraceae bacterium
GCCGGCAGTCCGGGCCCAGCGGCACGATGCCAGTGGGGTTGAGGGCTCTGACCGAATGTAGCCGGCCTTGATGTGATCGATATTGACCGTTTTCGCGGACGCCGGGAATGGCGCAGGATGCGCTCGACATAGCGGCTGAGCTCGGCATAGTCGGCGAGGCGGCGCAGATTGCATTTGAACAGGCCATGATAAGCCACGTCGAAGCGCACCAGCGTCACGAAAAGCATTATATTGGCCTCAGTGAACCGCTCGGCCGAAAGGAACTTCCGACCATTAAACGCCACGTTCTTTAGGTGACGGCACCACCGGCGGCGTGATCAACACGACGACGAAGCAGGCCCGCATCGGCGACAGCTACGCGGTCGATGGCTCGTTCGGGTCCGGCCCGCTGTACCGCGGCACGTTCGACATCAACAAGCAGATCAACGACACCGCGGCCTTCCGCATCACCGGCATGGCCAGCGACCAGAAGATCGTCGGCCGCGACGGCGTCAAGTCCGATCGCTGGGGCATCGGCGCCTCGCTCGGGATCGGGATTGGAACGGACCAGAGCTGGTATCTGAACTACTTCCACCAGTCGAACGACCGGACCCCGGATTTCGGCGTCCCGATGATCGGACAGACCGCCACGATCGTCCGTCGCCCGGTCACCGAATTCGGTATCCCCCGCTCGTTCTATTACGGCAAGGATACCGACCGGGATTGCTCCGACGTCGATATGCTGACGTCGCGCTACAGGGCCGTCCTGTCGGACTGGCTCACCTTCACCAACGACACCCGCGTGTCGTTCTATGACCGCTATTTCAGCACCATCACCGCGACCTGCCCGCAGGCTTGCGCCGACACCTTCTTTGCCGGCGGCAACCCGCTGCTCACCTATGGCGCTGGCGGCGGCCCGACCTATCGCCAGACCGCCTGGAGCCTCCCGAAAAGCGATGCTGAAGCAGGCTGTCCGGGAGAGCGCGAGCCGCCAGGACGCGCGCCGGAAGCACGACCGCTTTCTGGAAGACAAGACGGCGCGCCATGCGCGCTACCTGCGCTATGCCGCGTTCGCGGACCATCTGGGGGAAGCCGAAGCCAACTTGCCGGATGACGGCAGGCTGAAAAGGCTACGTCATGCTGTCCTCTTGAAAGCCGAGGCGCTGAAGCGCTCGATCGATACCGAGACACTGGCGGCTGAGATGACTATCGACGACCTGTTTCACGACGAATAGCCGGTGGATCAGAAAACATATCGCCGGCAGTGGGAGTTGGAGGGCGGGGTGGGGTCCACCTCCTGCCGCCCTCCTGCAAGTTGCTCGTCCAGGTTCTTACGCAGGACTGCCGATCAGCCGGTGGACCATGTCGATGCCCTTGCTCTTATTGTAGCGCTGATAGGCGCCGCTGATGATCACCTCCGGCGAGCCGGAATGCAGCCGCTCATAGAGTTGCTGGCGGCCGCCGAACGAATCGCCCGTGAGTTCCCATGCCAGCCGGCACAGACGGTGGCGATAGAGGGCATCGACGCCCTTGCCGCGGCCATAGACATCCAGCAGTGGCCGCAGCTCGGGCACGTCGAAATCCTCGACGCTGGGCGTGAAGATCGGCGCACTGGTGGCGACATGCTCGAAGATGTTGATGATGCGCTCCGACGTCATCGTGATCAGCGGCCGCAGATGCGAGGTATCGCCGAGCGCGTAATGGCCGCCGGGGGTGCGGACGCAATCGACCTCGGCCGCGCGCAGCATTGCCTTGAACATTCCGGCATAGGAGGCGAGCTCGCCCATCTCCTGCATCACGTGAGGGCGGCCGGCGATGCCGCCGGTTTCGGCGATCAGATGCGCGGTGCCGATGATCAGTTCAAGCCGCGCCAGCAGTTGCAGAACGCTCGCATAGCCGGCGAAGGACATCACCCGCGACCGGAACAGCATGTTGGCTTCCTTCGGCTTGCGCATCAGGAACACGCGCTCCCACGGGATCAGCACGTCGTCGAAGATCATCAGCGCATCCTGCTCGTCGTAGCGGGTCGAAAGCGGATGATCGGCAGACGCCTTGCGCAAGCTGAAGGGATCGCGGCAGATCTGGCGGATGCCGGGCAGGTTCACGGGGCAGGCGAACCACAGCGCGAATTCCGGCTCGTCCTCGGCCAGCACATAGGTCGGCGCGACGATCACCTCGTTGCTCAGTGGCCCGAGCGTGACGAAGCGCGCACCGCGAACGACGATGCCATCGTCGCGCTCCTTGACGATGCGCAGGCAGCGGTCCGGGTCCTGTTTCGGACGCAGGGTCTTGTCCATGTGCGGATCATGCAGGCCGTGCGACAGCGCAAGGTCGTTCCGCCGCGCGTGGTGCCAGTAGCGCTCGGCATTGTCACCGAAGCCCGCATGGAGAGCGTTCAGCTCCGCCCGCGTGTCATAAAGGCCAACGATCATCGCCGCGCAAAAGTCCGGCAGGCGGCCGAACATGCCGTAGCTATGCTCGGTCCAGGTCTCGGTGTTGCGGCGGCGGCGCAGCAGCTCCTCCGGCGAGGTCGGCGGCAGATAGGAGACCGAGACGCGCAGGCCGTCCGCGTCCAGATAGGTCATGACATCCCGGGTCGGCGCCTGATGCTGCAAGTCGTAGAGGTCGGCGATGGTGCGGGCGACGTTGGCCGTGGCGGGGTGGCGGGTGACGTCGTCGATTTTCTCGCCGTGAATCCAGACCTCGCGGCCGTCGCGCAGGCTTTCGAGATAGCGCGCGCCGTTCATCACACCGGCATTGAGCGGTGCGGCGGTTTCGCGGCGAAGCGTGGTCTGGCCCTGCGGCGACATAGGTCCCCTCCCTTTTTTGACGTGTGATCGCGATGGCCAGGGCGGCCACCGTTGCCGATCATCTGTATTACAGATATAGGAGGTGTCAAGAAAGACGACATCGCCGCAGGAGGCGCGTCGCCGCATGGGGCAGCACACGATAGTGATCTCCACTCAGCCCGATATCTGGTCGCGGGGGATAGCGACGGGAGCGTCCCCGGCTTCAGCGCGCATTGTCGAACTGGTGCGCGCCGCGCTCTTCCGTGGCGAGTTGAAGCCGGGCGACATGCTGGGCTCGGAGACCGATCTCGCCCGCAGACTTGGCGTGAGCCGCGTGCCGGTCCGCGACGCCTTTAAAAGTCTACAGGCCATGGGCATCGTCGAAGTGAAGATGGGCGCCCATGGCGGCGCAAGGATTGCGGCGGGAGACCCCACGCGCTTTGCCGATGCGCTCGCGGTGCAGTTCAAGCTCGTCGGCATGAGTGCGGAGGAAATGTTCGAGGCGGAGATTGCGGTGGAGGGCGCGGCCGCAATGCTGGCCGCTCGCAATGCCACGGCGGAAGACCTGGCGGCGCTTCGCGCCATTCTCGCTGAACTCGCGGCTCTCGTGGACGAGGCGCAGGGCTTCACCCGCGCCGGCCTGCGCTTCCACCTCCGCGTGGTCGAAGCCTCCCACAATCGCGCGCTGATTGCCTATGAGCAGGCGCTCATTGATGTGTTGTATGACACCTACGCACCGCAGACGACGCCCGCCCTTGCGCGGGGGGTGATCGCGAAACACACGCGGGTTTATCGCTACATTGCGGCGCGTGACGGAGCAAAGGCGAGCGCAGCCATCACAGCGCATTTGCACCAGGTGCGGGAGCGCGTCCTTGCAGACATTCACGCCGGCACCAGCGCGCATCGCGGCTGATTTGCTCCGGCGGTCCACCTCGCTGGATTGTTAGGACTAAGAAAAGTAGTCAGGATGGTGGCTCTCGCGTTGCAGAGACATACCCCCCTGTCGCCTTGAGATCTTAGCGGGCTATGTTGCGGGCGGTGGCATTGATATTCTTGCCCGCTTTGAGCGGCTGGATGGCTGTGGCTTCCCCGAAAGGAAGGCCGAATGATATCGTCGCCAAGCTGAATGAATGGATAGCGGAAATTTCGACGATGCCCTCCGTAATGCTGCTGAAGAGCCGCTCGCTCTGCCTCTGGATCAGATTTCGACGTTCATCGGAGCGCAGATTGAAAAATGACGTATGATGGTTGGCGAATCTGGAGTTGAGCCGCAGTGATGTCAGCAAAGTTAGTAGCGTCGCATGTGCTGAGTGTGGCGGCGGCTGACGCTTGTTCCAATGAGCGGGGGTATGATGCAATCTCGTCGGCAGCTTAAGCTGGGGTTTTTTCTGAGGCCTGTCGGACATCATATCGCCGCGTGGCGTCATCCGGATTCGCAGGCAGATGCTGGCGAAAATTTCGAGCATCTCGTGGAGATGGCGAAGCTTGCCGAGCGAGGTCTGTTTGATTTTATCTTCTGCGCCGATGCTGCGACCGTCTATACGGCTCAGAAGAAATCGCTGCATCGGACCCACTACGTGAGCTGGATCGAGCCGATGTCGCTTTTGACCGGCATCGCAGCCCGAACGAGTCATATCGGCCTGGTGGCGACTGCCAGCACGAGTTTTGAAGAGCCATATAACGTTGCGCGTCGGTTCTCTTCCCTGGATCTCATCAGCGGTGGCCGAAGCGGATGGAACGTGGTGACGACGGGAAGTCCCCTGGTCGCTGAGAACTTCGGAGCGGAGCCCCATCCGCCCAAGGCGGAGCGATATCGGCGCGCGCGGGAGTTTGCCGAGGTCGTGCGTGGATTGTGGGATAGCTGGGATGACGATGCTTTTATTCGCGACAGGGAGGGCGGCGTCTATTTCGATCCTTCGCGGATGCATCCTCTCGGCCATGAAGGAGCGTATTATAAAGTTCAGGGGCCGTTGAATGTGTCGCGGTCGCCACAGGGGCAGCCCGTGCTTGTTCAAGCCGGGGCGTCGGACGATGGAAAGGACTTGGCCGCGGAGTATGCAGAAGTTGTATTCACGGCGCATGACTCCATCGATACCGCGAAGGTTTTCTATGCTGACCTTAAAGGACGGGTGCAGGCCTGGGGGCGGGATCCGAATGACGTCAAGATCATGCCGGGCATGCTCGTCAGCGTCGCGCCGACCCGGCAGGAGGCGCAGGATCAGTTCAGCCAGCTTCAGGAATTGATCCATCCGGAGATTGGGCTGGGGTTGCTGAGCGAGCGTCTTGGTATTGATATGTCCGGATATCCATTGGACGAACCCGTGCCGGATATTGCTGATGATGAGTGGATGAGAAGCAGTCGATCTTCGATGATGTTTGCGATCGCGCGGCGCGATAAGCTCACGGTTCGCCAGCTCTATACGAGATTTGCCGCCTCACGAGGTCATGTCTCCGTCATTGGTACGCCAGCGGACGTGGCAGATAAGATGGAGGAGTGGATGACAGAGAGCGCGGCCGACGGCTTTAACGTCATGCCTCCGATCATGCCGAAGGGGTTGGAGGCGATCGTCGATCTTGTCATTCCCGAATTGCAGAGGCGTGGGCTATTTCGCACAGCTTACGAAGGAAAAACGCTGCGCGCGAATCTTGGTCTCATGAAGCCTGAGGGTGCTGATAAACTATTAGTTTCTGGATGATTGCGATGCGTTGAGTCCGAGTGTTCTGCTGCTGCCGATAGGTATTTAGTGCCGAGTATCGAGTTGCTTCGGTAGGCGTAAGTCCAAGTCTCTTGGATGCCATGGGCTTCTGTCGAGAAACAAATCAAATTCAAGAATGTTTTGTGAGAGGCGGTCTTGGGTGTGATGGATGGGTTGGCTTTGCGCGCCGCGGTGGGGAGCGCACGGCCCATCAAGGATCCGGATCAGCAGCGGTCTTTTGAAATCTTAACTCCGTCCACTTTGAGTATGATTTATGACCACGTTTTCCTCGTCGGATAAGCATCCATATCATTGGCCGGACCCGTTCGATCTTGACGGCCAGTTGTCCGAAGACGAGCGGATGGTGCGGAACACGGCGCGCGGGTATGCGCAGGGCCGTCTGCTGCCGCGGGTGACCGACGCCTATCTGCACGAGCGCTTCGACCGCGAAATCATGACCGAGATGGGCGACCTTGGCCTGCTGGGTGTGACGATTCCCGCCGCCTATGGTGGAGCGGAACTCGGCTATGTCGCTTATGGGTTGATCGCCCGCGAGATCGAACGCATCGATTCCGGCTATCGGTCCGCGATGTCGGTGCAGTCGTCACTCGTAATGCATCCGATCTATGCCTATGGCAGCGAGGAGCAGCGGCGGAAATATCTGCCGAAGCTCGCGACTGGCGAGTGGATCGGCTGCTTCGGCCTGACCGAGCCGGATGCCGGTTCTGATCCCGGCGGGATGCGCACGGTGGCGCGCCGGGGCGACAGCGGCTATGTGCTGAACGGGACGAAGACGTGGATCACAAACAGTCCCATCGCCGATATCGCCATTGTCTGGGCGAAAAGCGAGGCTCATGACAACGCCATCCGTGGCTTCATCGTCGAACGCGGAATGGCCGGCTTCAGCACGCCGAAGATCGAGAACAAGTTGTCGTTGCGCGCCTCGATCACGGGCGAGATCGTGCTCGACAATGTCGAGGTGCATGAGGCGAACCTGTTGCCCGATGCCTCGGGTCTGAAAGGGCCGTTCGGCTGTCTCAACCGGGCGCGCTATGGCATTGCCTGGGGCACGATGGGGGCGGCGGAAGCTTGCTTCGAAGCCGCCCGGCAATACACCCTCGAGCGCAAGCAATTCGGGCGGCCGCTCGCGGCAGCGCAATTGGTCCAGAAGAAGCTGGCCGACATGCAGACTGAGATCGCGCTCGGGCTTCAGGCCACTCTGCGTGCCGGCCGCCTGTTCGAGGATGACCGCCTTGCACCCGAGGTCATCTCCATCATCAAGCGCAACAACTGTGGCAAGGCGCTCGACATCGCCCGCGCCGCGCGGGACATGCACGGCGGCAACGGCATCTCGGCAGAATTTCATGTGATGCGCCACGCCGCGAACCTTGAGACGGTCAATACTTATGAGGGCACTCACGACATCCATGCGCTGATCATCGGTAGGGCGATCACTGGTCTTCAGGCTTTCGCATGAACACAAGATGCGGCATCCAGTCATGTCGGGATGTAGTCTGATCGACAGCTCCGGCGCTGGCGGTCAGCGTTGGGTCATAAGTATGGGATCTCAGCGTTCATTCTTGTGAAAGATGAACATCGACCTGTCGAGAGTTTCACGACGATCTTTTCGATCTGTGTTTCTTCTGCGATTCTTACGTTCTCCCCACGACTCAATAGCCTGCTTCACAGAGAAGTATCGGTCAGTGGAGAGGCAGGGCCGCGCAAGGGCTCACCGGATTATATACGGCGAACGGCTCGTCGGCAGCATTGCTTGCCCTGACGTGCCAGGACAGCCGCGGCCAGCGGCCGCTGCTTTCATCTCCGGTGATCAATAGATGGCACTGATCAGCGTCAGCTCATCGCAAGCAATCTCAGCTTGCAAGGCTGAGGGTAAATGGGAATACTTCGATGTGTTCTTTATTTCAACATTCCATTGTCGGAAGCGATCTGGAGTTTGTCTTGACACATCACACCCTCAAACCATCGCCGGACACCTGCCATTGGGGAAGTTTCGATGCCCGTCTGCCGGCTGTTCTCCGGGTGGCAAGCGGCGACAGCGTCACGATTGAAACGGTTTCCGGCAATCCCGATTTCTTGCCTGATCCGGAAGAATTCGAGATTCCAGATGGGCTGAGAGACATCCACCGCGCATTGAAGCCGAGCCCCGGGCCTCACATTCTTACCGGTCCGATTGCGGTGGAGGGTGCAAAGGCTGGAGATGTGCTGGAAGTCCGGATCAAGAATGTCGAACTGTCGACGGACTGGGGCTACAACATGATCCGGCCGCTGATGGGAGCACTCCCGGACGATTTCGACACGATGCGGCGGATTCTTATTCCGCTTGATCGCGGTCGGATGACATGTCGCATGCCATGGGGCTTGGAGCTAAAGCTGAATCCTTTCTTCGGCGTCATGGGAGTCGCGCCGCCTCCTGGCTGGGGCCTCATCAATTCCGCTATTCCGCGGGCAAACGGAGGCAATCTCGACAACAAGGAGCTTGGCGCAGGCTCAACTCTTTATCTTCCTGTGTTTACTGACGGTGCTCTGTTTTCGTGCGGCGACGGGCATGGCGCTCAGGGAGATGGAGAGGTCTGCGTCACTGCGATCGAAACGTCACTGCGCGGAACGTTTGAATTCATCGTGCGGAAGGATCTCTCGTTCCGATATCCGCGAGCAGAGACGCCATCGCACTACATCACCATGGGCATGGATCCGGATCTCGACCGGTGCATGGAAATGGCGCTGCGCGACATGATCGTTCTTCTGGGAGAGAAGGGCGGGCTTTCACGAGAGGACGCATATACGCTCTGTAGTCTCGCCGCTGACCTGCGTGTCACGCAGGTTGTTAATGGCTCTCGCGGGATTCATGCCATGATCGACAAGTCGCTCGTCGGGCCTTCCAAGGCCAATTAGCAGCGGAAGTTCAGAGGTTGCAGCCTTTGGCTCCGCAGCCTCTGAACCTGCTCAGATGAGCGGCCAATTTTGCGGTGTTTCTGCGGTCCGCACATACCCCGAGCTCACTCAGACCCGATTCCCAACGATCGTAGCCTTTTTGTCGGTGTTCTTGCGCGTGTCCGCCCCTGATGATTGCACGATATTGATCTTGGAATCTGATCAACACTTCAACAGTGGCGCAGTCGTTTCCGGGGGATGCTTCGCCTGTCGTCTCTGACCTTGGAGCTTAGCCCTTTATCTAGCATTTCACTATACGAAATATCGCAATATTTTCTCATCCGAAGCGAGCCTGCACTGCTACCGATGTATAGCCTTCTCGTATTGAAAACGAATCCATATGGCGTTCATTGCTGAGAATAGAACGAAAGCTCGGCTGGCCGCTGGCGACATGGCGCTTGGCCTTGTAGTCAGACAAGCGCGAACTGTCGATATTGCAGGTATCGGTCGCGCCTGCGATTACGACTGGATATCCCTGGATCTGGAGCACAGCTCCCTCGACCTGGATACCGCAGCTCAAATCGCCTACGCGGCGTTGGGCGTGGGTCTCACGCCGATCGTGAGATCTCCGAGCAAGCATCATTATCACGCCACGCGTTTGCTTGATGCCGGTGCGCAAGGAGTGATCGTGCCGCATATAGATACGCGCGCCGAGGCGGAAGAGATGACTGTGGCGTTCAAGTATCCCCCGGCTGGGAAGCGTTCCCTGGCGTCGGTCCAGCCCCAGCTTTCTTTTCGAAGTCATCCGGTTGACGTGACCATGGAGGCCGTGAACAGGGAAACTCTTCTGATCGCGATGCTGGAATCGTCGGCGGCCATCGCAAATGCAGACGAAATCGCTTCTGTGGAAGGCATCGACGTTCTTCTGGTCGGAACCGGAGATTTGTGTGCGGATATGGGAGTCCCCGGGGATGTCTGTCATCCCAAGGTGGAAGAAGCGTATCGCCACGTCATCGAAGTGTGTCAGGCCAGAGGTATCCATGCCGGGATGGCGGGAATTCACGATCAGGCTTTCGCAGCGATGCTGGTTGCGTCGGGTGTCCGGCTGATTACTGCGGGGACCGATCTCAACTTCCTGATGGCGGGAGCGCGGCAGCGGAGCGCTTCATTACGCGCTCTTTTACCATCGGGGAATTAGAGGGTGATGTGAAATGGAGTCGGAAAAATTGCTCAGATGTGATTGTCATGTGCATGTTTTTGACGACAGCGACCGATTTCCGCCAAAAAAGGAAACTCCCTATCAACCGCCCCTGGCCGCAACCATTGACGACGTGAGTGCGCTGCATCGAGCACATCAGATCGACGCGACGGTTATCGTCCAACCCATAGCTTATGGGGCGGATCATCGGGTGCTGATGAATGCCCTTTCGAGCCGCTCCAACTTGCGTGGGGTCGCCGCAGTCAACGGATTGATGACCAAAGAGGATGTCTCTGCGTTGGATGCGGCTGGTGTGTGCGCTGCTCGCTTTGGTCTTGGCTCAGGCGCGCAAGGCCCGTTTGACAGGGATGCGGCCGAGGCAATCATCGAGCTTGTTCGCCCGTTTGGCTGGCACATCAAAATTGGCGCAATGGGGCAGGATATCGCCATACACGCCGAATGGCTGCGCAGTCTGCCGGTCACGATCGTTTTCGATCACATGACAGGGCTCGGTCCTAGCGCAGATAGGAACGATCAGGCAGTAATGTCGTTGCTCGAAATGCTGGAGCAGCCTGATCGATGGATCATGATTTCTTGCCCGGATCGCCGATCGGTAAAAGGCGAATTGTTCGAGGACATGCTGCCGATCGCCCGCGCTCTTCTTCGCCAGGCACCGGACCGGGCCATTTGGGCGAGCGACTGGCCGCATGTGCTCTATCAGAGATCCAGGATGCCTCGTTATGGCGATCTGATTCGCTTCCTTGAACTGGCGACGGATGGGATTGCGGCGATCGATGATGTGCTCGGACGCAATCCCACCCGTCTCTATCGCTTCAATTAAGTCGTCGGTGAGATGATCTCAGTTGCCAGGCTGGTCCAGCCGGATATTGGCGGCCTGGATGGCCTCGCCCCACTTCTTGACCTCACCGCTCACGAACTCGCGAAATTCATTTGCCGATTTGCTGGGGGCGGCCTCGAGGCCGATGCCTTGAAGCGAATTTCGCATTTCGGGGCTTTGGAGCAGGGTGGTTGCGGCAGAGTGCCATTTCTCGACCACCTCCGGAGGTGTTCCGCCCGTGGTGAAAAGGCCAAGCCAGGAGCCTGCTACAAAATTTGGAACGCCGGCCTCGGACACCGTAGGAATGTGAGGAGCCGCGCGCGAGCGCGTCGCATCGGTAATAGCCAGGATTTTAACCCGGCCGGCAGCGGCGTGTGGCAGCAGCGATGGAAGGTCCGAAATGCCGGCCTGTACCTCGCCCGATACGATGGCAGCGGTCGCCGGCAGCGTTCCTTTGTAGGCAACGGCTGTCATCTGAACGCCGGTTCGCTGCTTCAGCAGTTCGCCGGCCACATGCAATTGTGAGCCGATGCCGGATGTCGAATAGCTCACTTTCCCGGGATTTTTCTTCAAATACGCAATGAACTGTTCAAGGTTGTCCACGGGGAGCGATGCATTCACTGCTAGTGCCGTCGGAGAGGAAACCAGCATGGTGATCGGCGCGAGATCTTTTATCGGATCATAGCCCAGTTTGGTGAGATGAACATTGATGGTGATCGCCGCCGATGCAGCAACGACAGCGGCATACCCGTCCGGACGAGCCTTGGCGACGCTTTCAACTCCGATCTGCCCCGTGGCGCCCACGATGTTCTCAACAATAACCGTCTGACCGAATGTCTCCCGCAGCTTTGTAGAGAGAAGGCGTGCTGTCAGATCGACTCCTCCTCCTGGGGGAAAGGGCGCAACAAGTTTGACGGGTTTGCTCGGGAACGTGTCGGCTATCGTTTCCGGCGACGAAAAAGACATCAACGATATAGCGCCTAGAGTTGCGGCGATCATCCAGATGTTGCGCATATGATCCTCCCTCGGATTACAACTTTCATACTGCTTGCGCAGCTCGTTTGATGCCGGATCTTCCGGGGCTCAGGCAGCCGGGTGTCTGGCTTGCGATGCGTGCCGTTGCGGTACGAGCCGATTCCCGTGAAAAACCGATGCTTCTTCCATTTGGAGGGTGCTTCATCGGACGGGATCTGGAGGCGCGAACTGCTGATCCTCATTCAGCCGGCAGCGGCCTGAAATAATTTCCGGCAACGATCCGGCTCAAGGTGCCTTCGTCGAAAGACACGCCGATCGGGTCCTTTCCGTTGCGGACAGCATCGATCTGCTGACGGATGAGACGGCGCAACATGATGACGCCCTTGTCGCTATTGGCGAGATTTTCTTCGGAATGCAGTGTGATCCCGCCTTGTGAATACATGGCTTCCCAGTCGGTCGGGAAGGTCTGATGTTGGTCCTCCGTCATCTCGGACCAGAGAGTAGAGTCGCCCATAGGCATCGGACGGCTGGCTTTCTGAAAGACGTCAGCCCCGTCGATGCCCGCCGGCACCCGCATGGCATGGAACAGAGCATGATGATGATCGTCGACGGGCAGCAGCCAGCGAATATATGTCGTGGGGCCCGTTACGGCGAGTTGCTGATCCGGAACGACAACGACCAGCGGCATCATTGCTGACGATACGCGATCAACCGTGCGCCCGTCGCCGAGCTGACGATGTGCGATATAATTGATGCCGAGATCCGTGTATTCGAATGTCACGTCGGGGAGATGGCCGGCTTCCGGAGTATATTGAATCGCCCGGTGACGTGTGTGCAGCATTGGCACATGGAACGGGTCCATGATGTTCTCGAAATTCTGTAGCCAGTTCATCGGAACGATCTTGACCGTATCGTCCGCGCCGACCCCGTAACCCGTATAAGCATGGAGGTAAATCGATTCGCCAGGCTGAAGGTTTTCGAGAACCTCCCATCGCGGCAGGACGGGGCGCTTTTCGGGCGGTCCCATATAGGCAAATACAAGTCCGTAGCGTTCTTCGAGAGGATACCAGGGCTGCCGAATGCGATCGCGACGCGGGGCGCCGCCATTCGGTTCGCAGGGCTGGTCGATGCAGCGGCCTTCGACGTCGAACTGCCATCCGTGATAGCAGCATCGAATGCCGTGCTCATCGACCTTTCCGTAGTAGAGCGAGGTGCCCCGGTGCGCACAGCGCGGGGTCAGCAATCCGGGCCGGTTCGATCCATCCCGAAACAGGATGAGATCTTCTCCCAGAATGCGGATATTCTGCGGACGCGTCGTGACCTGTTCGGAAATAGCGATCGGGTGCCAATAGCGTCGCATGAATTCACCGCAGGGCGTGCCAGGGCCGACTTCCGTCAGCTCTGCATCATGCGTGTGCTTCGGACGTCCATAGGCACTCCCATCCTTGTTTCGCTGGGTGTGAATGTTCATGTCAGCCTCCTGATCGGGAAATTGGCGGTGTCAGGGCGTCCACCCTGGAGTTGAGGCAACAGTAGATATTGCCGCTGGCAAAAGTCCTTAAAATGTTTCTATGTTTCGCATGGTGAAACAACGGGGCAGAAAGTATCTTCATGTCGTCTTTTAGCCCGGTGAGGTCAGTCACACGCGCGCTGGAGCTGCTGTCGTTGCTGAACCGCGACCGCGGCAGCTCGATCGCCGAACTTCATATGGAGACGGGGCTGCCCAAACCGACGATCGTTCGCCTGCTCGAAACCCTTGTGGATACCGGCTATGTTGCGAAGGATCCGGGGCGCGCCGAATACCGGGTCACCAATTCAGTGGAGCGGTTGAGCGCCGGCTTCTATGGCTCGCCGCTTATCGTCCAGGCGGCGCGAGATGCCGCGCTGGATCTCACCCGCAGGCTGAAATGGCCGATCACGGTTGCGGTTTTCGACAACGACGCGATGGTTGTTCTCTACTCTACCGTTCCCGAGAGCCCTATCTCTCCCGGACGCCCTCCGGCTTTCTCTCGTTATCGTATGTTGACGCGGGCTCACGGCATTTCATTTCTTGCATTCTGTTCGGAAGAACAGCGGGAACTCATCGTGTCGTCGCTGTTGAAGTCCAAGCATCCGGAGGATCGCCTGGCGAACAGCCCGGCGATGATTGCGCGGCTCATTTCGGAAGCGCGAAAGCATGGCTATGCATTTCGTGACTCACGTGTTGATCCCAAGATATCGAGTTCGATGGCGGTGCCCCTTGTCTTGAATGGTGAAGCAATCGGCAGCCTCGGCCTGACCTATTTCACCTCGGCATTGTCACGAGCGCAGGCTATCGAGCGATATGTGCCGGAGTTGCAGAAGGCGGCTACATCCGTCGAGGATAAGATAAGATTGCTGATGCGCGGCCGGTACAAGTAACCGTTTCATATCGTGAAACGCTCGATCTTTTCTGAAGCGGCTTGTTTTGAATCTTTATAGCATCGTCCCAAAATCTGGGTTTGAAGCGTAGGGGACGAAATGGCTGGAGGTGATCAGGGTGATTACGATGGATTGCGGTCGTTTCTGCGGCAGGTCGATGCGCTGGGTGAACTGACGACCATCAAGAATGCCGACTGGAATTTGGAGATCGGCGCTCTGACCGAGGCGACGTCCGAGCTCATCGATGAGCCTCCCGCGATTCTGTTCGACGAGATCAAGGGATACCCACCGGGGTATCGCGTTCTTTCGCTGCCGACCGGCTCGCGGCGGCGGACAGCTCTGACTTTGCGGCTTCCGACCGACATGTCGCGCATGGAAATCGTGCGACACGGCGCGCGGCGCATGAAGGAAAGCCCTCCGATCGCGCCGGTGGAGGTAAAGCACGGGCCTGTCCTCGAGAACGTGATGGTCGGAAGCGATATCGACCTATTCAAATTCCCGGTGTTGCACTCCCACCCGCTCGATGGTGGCCGCTACATCGGAACCGGCTGCACGTTGATGAATCGAGACCCTGAGACGGGATACGTCAACATGGGCACCTACCGCATGCAGTTGCACGAGCGAGATCTGCTCGGCCTGTGGCAGAGCCCTGGACAGCAGGGCCGTCTCATCGCGGAACGTTATTGGAAGCAGGGCAAGGCCTGTCCGGTGGTCGCAACGTTCGGGGGCGACCCTCTGGTCTTTACCTTCTCCTATATCAAATTCGGCTGGGGAATTCCTGAACTCGATCGCGTCGGTGGAATGCTGGGCCATCCGCTCGAGGTCATTATCGGCCCTGAGACTGGACTGCCGATTCCGGCCCATGCCGAACTTGCGATTGAGGGAGAGGTGCCGCCACCTTCAGAGCAGACCCACGAGGAGGGGCCGTTCGGCGAGTGGCCGGGTTATTATACAGCGAGCACCGATGCTTTGGGCGAGCAGCAGCCGGTGATCCGCGTCAAGGCAGTTTATCATCGTAATAACCCGATCATGTTGAACATGGCGCCCCAATGGCCGGGTGCGCCAACTCACGGTGTACGATTCGATAGCGGCATTCTGTGGGGTCAGCTCGAAGGCGCAGGCGTTCCGGGCATCGCCGGTGTGTACACCTACAATCCGTTTTTCGTCGTCGTGGCGATCAAACAGATGTATGCCGGGCATGCCAAACAGACCGGCATGGCCGTGCTGGGGTGTTCGGCTGCGGCGCGCAACGGTCGCTTCGTGGTGATCGTGGACGATGACATCGATCCATCGAACATCGATGAGGTGTTGTGGGCCATGACGACGCGTGCAGACCCCATATCCGACATCCAGACAGTCGCGAATTGCTGGGCCAGCCCTCTGGATCCCCGGATGCCGCCGGAGTTGAGTGCGGCAGGCCCTCATGTCAACTCCAGAGCACTTTTCTATGCCGTGCGCCCTTGGGAGTGGCGTGAGAAATTTCCCAAGGTCAATCGCTTCAGCAAGTCTGATCGTGATGACATCGTTGAGAAATATAAGGCTCTTCTGCCGTTTCCGAAGCGATAGAACCATTGAAAAAAGGGGGAGGTGCGTCATGAATTCTCAACGGAATGGCTGGAGAGCGAGTTTACAGCATCGGACTTTCGGAGTCGCGCTCACCATAGCGGCGGGGCTCATGCTGGCGGGGACGCTCGCGGCGCCGGCGGCTGCTCAAAGCATTCCGGAAGGCGATATACATCTGGTCGTTGCGTTTCCGCCGGGGAGCGGATCTGACGTATTGGTTCGGTTTCTGGCCGAGAAGCTTCGACCGGTCAGCGGGCGGACCGTCGTGGTGGAGAACAAGCCAGGTGCCGCGGGCAATATCGCCACTCAATATATGACGCGATCGAAGCCGAATGGACTTACCATTTTCGTTCATCCTGCGAATACGCTGGCATCCAACTTTCACCTCATCAAGAATAATCCGGTCAACGCAGTCAAGGATGTTCAGGTTGCGGCCACGATCAACAAGCAAACCGTCATGCTTGTGGTCGATGCCAAGCGTCCGTGGAAAACGATGGGAGATCTCACCGCACATTTGCGGAAGGTGGGAGACAAGGGTACCTATGCGACAGCAGGCAGCTCAAGCGTGATCATGTGCGCGCTTTACAAAGACGCGGCGAAGCTGGAGAGCGTGGAGGTCAACTATAAAACCGCTCCGGATTCGCTCAACGACATGGCGAGCGGCGTAATAGATTTTGCGTGTCATGATCCGCTGTTCGCCCTGACCCATCAGCGAGAGGGGCGCTTTCGCATTCTCGGTGTCGCAACCGGTGAGCGTCTGACGGCTGCACCGGATCTTCCGACCATGACCGAAGCGGGATATCCAATGGACCTGAGTGGCTGGTTTGCCGCCATGGTGCCCGCCGGCACGCCAAAAAGCATTGTGCAGCAGGTCAACAGTTGGTTCGGTGAAATTACGTCGCAAGAGGATACCAAGCGTTTCCTTCAGAACAGCGGCAGCGATGTCTGGGTCACGACTCCGGAAGAAGGGCAGGCCCAGCTTGCCAAGGATATCGAGGACTGGGGAAAGTATGTGAGCATTGCGAAGCTGCTTCCCCAATAGCGCAGTGCAGGGCGCCGGGGACGCCGTCCGCGCGGCAACCGGCTGCAATCAGGCGATCGGGGCGATGCGGTCGCCGAGCCGTCCGGGATGAATTCCGGACAGACGCTGCCGACCAGCCGTTGCAAGTATGGCAGGTCCGCCCATGGGCGGACCTTAATATCGGTTGTGGCCGATGTATCTGCGGCTGGAACCGAGGCCAAATCAGATCAGAACGTTGGGCGTGCTTCACCCTGCCAGGGCCTGTTCAGGTGTGGTGGGTGATCGGACGCCGGGCTGGTCTTAAGGCGTGAGGGATCGCGCTTTCGATCTTGCTGACATTGACCCTGCTGACACCAATCCTGCCCGGTGCGTGTCCTCGGGGGCACGGGATCTCGTGACATTGCCGGCTTCCTCCGCTGCGCCGCCACAGCTTCATTGAGGTGATCCGTCCTCTGGAGCCCGGCTCCCAAAGCAATCTTTCTGCCCGCGCGCCGACCCCGCCGGCCCAAAGCACCGGTCGAGGCGATAAGTTGTTGACGAATGTTATAATATAACATAACAAGCCATGAAACCTTGGATTTGGGATGGGGTTGTCGTGGTCAGATCGGCTGCTTGGGGCTTCGCTGCGTTCGCTCTCGGAGCGCTCGTTTCGGGTGAATTGCGAGCGCAATCCGGGGAATTTCCGTCTACCATGGTTCTGCTCGAAACCATTGTGGTGGGTGGGGATGGAGGCGGCCTCAACCCGCCGTCCTTCGAAGCCCAGAAAGACCGCTTCCTGCGGCGCGCCGGCGCGGAGACGGTCGTATCTGTCACCGCGCAGGACCCCGGCAAGCAGGGCAGCGTATCGGACCTCCTCACGCGGACGCCGGGTGTCTATCTGACGGAGAATGGCGGGCAGACCGGCGGCTTCGTGTCGATGCGCGGCAGCGATATCGCCGTCGAGGGTTCGCGGAACGGCCGCGGCATCCGCGCCTATATCGACGGCATTCCCCTGGGGCGGACCGACGCGGGCTTCACCGGCGCGCTGATCGATACCGGCGCGACGGATTATATCGAGGTCTATCGCGGCGGAAGCAGCCTTCGCTATGGCTCCATCGCGACCGGCGGCGCGCTCAATTTCGTCTCCAAGACCGGCCGCTCGGCACCGGGAACCCGTGCCTCCATCGATATCGGCAGCTATGGCTTCGTCCAGGGCCGCCTTGAACACGGCATGTTCAACGACAATTACGACCTTTATCTTCAGGCGACCGGCCTGCGCTATGGCGGCTTTCAGCCGCGCACGGACGAGAACAACATCCGCTTCAGTGCCAACTTCGGCTGGCGGCCGAACGAGAATGTCGAAAGCCGCACCTTCGTCAGCGCCGGCAAAACGCTGCAAAATCTCGCGAGCCGGGTGCCGCTGGATCAGCTTCCCACGATGCGCCGAAGCGCGCCGCCGCTCTCCGTGGCGGGGGTGGGAACGTTCCCGTATTTCGAGCAGGACCTGAACTTCAATTATCAGCGCATCGCCAATCGCACGACCATTCGCGACGGCGACACCACCTATGAACTCGGCGCCTATTTCGTGAACACGGCGCTAGACCATATGCCCGTGCCGTTCGCCGGCATCATCGACAATGCCTGGCGGGATATCGGCGTCTCGGGCCGCATCGAACACAGAACCCAGATCGCGGGCTTGCCCACGGAACTGGTTGGCGGCATCCGTGTCGGCCATACCGCCGGGGATTTCGAGCGCTATCGCCATCTCAATCTTGGCGCGGGGAAGGGGGACAAGCTTTACGACTGGAATTTCTCGTCCTGGCTGATCGAAAGCTATGGCGAGGCCGCCATCGAGATCCTGCCGCGGGTGAAGTTGTTCACCGGCCTTCAGGGTGTCCACACCACGCGCCGCCTCGATGATCAGTATACCGGCGGCGCGGTCGTGGCTCTCCGTCCCGTCATCCCGCCGCCTCCGCCGCCGGTCCGGCTGCGTCCCGGCGGGCCGCAGCCCGGTCGCTTCGCCGGCCGGCAGGACTATGGCCGCGAGTTTCAGGCGTTTAATCCCAAGCTCGGCGTGAACTGGGAGTATGCGACGACCCATTTCCTGTTCGCGAATGTGTCACGCAGCTATGAGGTGCCATCCGGCGCAGACCTTTCCGATGTCCTGGCCTATAACGCCAACCCGGCCAACGTTGCGAAGGTCGGCGATCTCAAGGCCCAGTCCGCCTGGACATGGGAGGCTGGCATCCGCGGCGGTTCGCACCGCTTCGAATACGACGTCACCTTCTATCATATGCGCCTGCGCGACGAGATCATGAGCCGCTGCGCTGATGCGCTGTGCGGAACCACGATCGCGTTCAACATTCCGCAAACGATCCATAACGGCATCGAGGCCGCAGTAAAGACCGTGCCGGTCATGGATCTCTTCACGCCGGGAGACAGCATCTTCGTGAACGGCGTCTGGAACTTCACGGACTTCCGCTTCGACGGCGACCCGCGCTTCGGCAATCATTCGCTGCCGGTCATCCCCGCGCATCAGGTGTTTGCCGAAGCGGGCTACCGCCATGCGAGCGGCTTCTATGTGTCCGGCAACATCCGCCATCTCTCGAAGCGTCTGGCAACTTATGACGGCTCCGGCGGCAGCAACTTCGTCATCCCCGCATATACGCTGCTTGGCGCGCGCATCGGCTACAAGGACCCGGATGATCGCTGGTCCGCCTATATCGAGGGCCGCAACCTGACCGACGAGGTCTATGCCTCCGAATTCTCTGCGATCCCGACCGCGACCGGCACGTCGCCGCTGGTGCGGCCCGGCGAAGGCCGGGCGGTCTATGCCGGCGCGTCGCTGAAATTCTGAGCATGACGATATTGTGGTCGAAGCGATTGAGGTCTGCCTTTACACGCTTTGCGATGCTGGGGCTGGCCCTGCTATGGGCCTGCCTCGGTGAGGCCCAGGCGCAAGATGGCTCGGCTGCGGAGACTATCCGCATCCGCGTCGTCACGAGCGATTTCGTGCTGCCGGCCAAGCTCGAAAAGATTGCCGGTCTTGCAAGGGAGCAGGGGATCGCTCTCGACTGGCTCTATGTCGAAACCGCCGCGGCGCCGCCGCAGCAATGGCTGGAGGGGCCGGACTTCGTCATTCTCGATACGCCGCGGCCGCCGGACCTTGCCAAGGTTCAGGCGCGGCTGGCGGATGTGCTTCCCGCAGCCAAAACCCGGTGGGTCCGGGTCGGCGGCGGGCCGCCTGCCTTTGGCAACCTGCTGCCACCGCAAGCGATACGGCTGATCGGCTATTACGGCCATGGTGGTGAAGCGAATTTCCGCGCGCTGTTTGCCTATGCGAAAGCGCTGCGTGAGGGGCGCGACACCGCGGCGATCCCCGAGCCACAGCCGCTTCCGGCCACGGGCTTCTATCATCCCGACGCGCCGGAAGCTTTCGCAACGGCGGCGGATTACCTCGCCTGGGGCAGCGCGCGCTGGGCGCGCGCCACGGGCCGCGTGGCCTTCGCCATTCACGGGGGTCTGCTGTCCGCCATGGAAACCGATGTGGTCGATGCCTTCGTGCGCGCGAGCGAAGCGCGCAATCTCGTGCCCATGGTGTTCTGGTTCGATGCCACGGATGCCGAGGGAGTTCAGAAGGCGCTCGCATCCAGCGGCGTCGATGTCATCGTCAACGCCACCCATATCCTGAACGGCACCGCGCGCGGGGCTGAGTATCTGAAGCTCGATGTTCCGGTGATGCAGGCATTGCCCTATCGGGAAGGCAACTCGCAAACCTGGCTAGCGGCAGCCAGCGGCGTGTCGCAGGGGCTGGTCGCGTCCTTCATGGCCACGTCCGAAAGCTGGGGTGTGTCGGACCCGATCGTAACTGATGTGGTGGAGCGGGGCCGCGCCGTGCCGATGCCGGCGCAGGTCGACGCCCTTGTCGCCAAGGCGGCGCGGCTCGCCGCACTGCGCCGCAAGGGGGCTGCGGACAAGCACCTCGCCTTGATGTTCTGGAACTATCCGCCCGGCGAAAAGAACATGTCCGCCTCGAACCTGAACCTGCCGCGCAGCCTGGAGCGGCTGACGGAGGCGCTGGCGCAGGCGGGCTACGATGTGCCGCCCATGGCTGAACGCGATCTGATCGCCGATGGCCAGCGGATGATGGCGGCGATCTACGATTTAGCCAAGCTCGACGTACTCTATCGCGACGGGCTGGCGGCGGCGCTGCCGCTTGCGCGTTATCAGGCTTTTCTCGACGCACTTCCCGAGGCGCGGCGCGGTGAACTCATCGCCGCCTGGGGCGATCCTGCGCAACATGCTGCTGTGCGCCGGGTCGACGGCGAGCTGCAGTTTCTGATTCCCCGGCTCTCGCTTGGAAAGCTGACGATCCTGCCGCAGATGCCGAGAAGTGGAAAGCCCGGCGCTGCCTATCACGACGCCAAGGCCGTGCCGGACCATCTCTATCTCGCGGCTTATCTGTTCCTGCGCGGGACCGCGCAGGCTGACGCGCTGATCCATTTCGGCACGCATGGCACGCAGGAATGGACGCCGGGCAAGGATCGCGGGCTTGCCGTGAGCGATTATCCTTTTCTGGCTGTCGGGGACCTGCCGGTCGTCTATCCGTATATCCAGGACAATGTCGCGGAGGCGTTGCAGGCCAGGCGGCGCGGCCGCGCCGTGACTGTGAGCCACCAGACGCCGCCCTTCGCGCCGGCGGGCCTTTACGACGAACTGCGCGACCTGCATGCGCTGGTTCACGAACATGTCCAGCTCGACGAAGGCACGGTGCGGCTGGTAACCGCCGCGCGCATCCGCGACCGCGTGATCGGAGCCAACCTGCACCGGGATATGGGGTGGGATGCGGAGCGTATGGAGCAGGACTTTCCCGGCTTCCTGGATGCGCTGCACGAGCACCTGCATGCGCTGGCCGGCGAGGCGATGCCGCTCGGCCTGCACACCTTCGGAACGGCGGCCGCGCCCGAGCATCGCCTCATGACGGTGATGCAGCAGCTCGGCAAAGAGTTTTACAAAGCTCTGGGCAGCGAGCCGGACGAATTCTTCTCGGTGGATTTCAAGGCGCTTCAGGCCAGCCCGCCTTATGCCTTGCTGCACCGGCATCTGCGGGACGGCGCGCCGCTCTCCGAAATTGCGGATGCGCAGCTACGCGCGATGGTGGCGCGCGGGGCCGCGCTTGACAGGCACCTCGCCGAGACCGGAGAGATCGAGGCGCTGCTGGCCGGTCTTGCCGGGCGGCTGGTGCCGCCGGGCCCCGGCGGCGACCCGATCCGCAATCCGGACGTTCCCAGCGGCCGCAACCTCTATGGCTTCGAGCCGGACAAACTGCCGACACGCGCCGCCTATCAGGCCGGCGAGGTGGCGCTTGCCCAGCTTGTCGATGCCTATCGCGCCGAGCACGACGGCAAGACACCCGACAAGCTTGCCTTCAGTCTGTGGTCCTCCGAGGCGATGCGCCATCTCGGCGTGCTCGAAGCCCAGGTGCTGCATGCTCTTGGCCTGCGCCCGGTGTGGGACCAGGGCGGCCGCGTGACGGCGCTGAAGGTGATCCCGCGGCAGGAACTTGGCCGGCCGCGTATCGACGCCGTCTTGCAGGTGACCGGCGTTTATCGCGACCAGTTCGACGGCTTCATGCGGATGCTGGCGGGAGCAATCGGAAAGATCGCCACGCTGGACGAGCCGGACAACGCGGTCGTACGCAACAGCCGCGCGGTGGCGGAGCGGCTCGTGGCGCAGGGGCAGGACCCTGCGCGGGCCCGCAGGCTCGCCATGCTGCGCATCTTCGGCAATGCGCCGTCGGATTATGGCACGGGTCTTCCGGACGCCACGCTCAAATCCACCGAATGGGAGAGCGATGCGGCTCTCGCCGATGCCTTTCTCGACCGCATGCAATATGCCTATGGCGCGTCGGAATGGGGAAGCCGTATCGAGAGTGGCAGCAACCTGCTGGCGGAACAGCTTCGCGGCGTGCAGGCGGCGGTGCTGTCGCGCACCTCGAAGCTGCACGGCCTTCTCTCCACGGATCATCCCTTCGAATATCTCGGCGGGCTTTCGCTGGCGGTGCGGCGGCTCGATGGCGCCAGTCCCTCGCTCTATATTTCCGATTTGCGCGAGCCTGCTGCCCGCGTCGCCACGGCGGGGCAGTTCCTGGCCGCCGAGATGCGGGCGCGCGTGCTCAACCCGCACTGGATCACCGGCCAGAAGGCGGAGGGCTATGCCGGCACGCTGGAGATCCTGAACGCCGTGAACAATCTCTGGGGCTGGCAGGTCGCCGATCCGAGCACCGTGCGGGCGGACCAGTGGCAGGCGGTGCACGACACCTTCGTCAATGACATCCGCGCGCTCGGCCTCAAGGACTGGTTCGACCGCGAGAATCCGATGGCGCAAGCGCAAATGCTGGAGCGGTTGCTTGAAGCCATCCGCAAGGGCTATTGGGACGCCGGCGATGAAACCCGCCGGGAGATCAGCGAACGTTGGACGGAGCTGGCCGCCGCCGGCGTCCAGGCCGGCGCGGAGGTGACGCGGGATTTTGCCGCAAAGATGGCGGCGGGCTTTGGCCTCTCGTCGCATGCGCCGGCTCCCGCCGCCCTCGCGCAACCGCCGGCCTCGGCCGGGGAGCAAGCTCAGGTCCGTGGCCAGGTGATGGAAATGGTGGAGCAATCGGTCGCCGCGCCGCTGGACCCGTGGCGCACGCGACTTGGTCTTGCCGCCCTCGTCCTGCTGCTGCTTGGCGGCGCTGTCTGGCAGGCCCGGGCCAACGTCACCACCGTCGCGAGGTTCTGAAGACGTCATGAATTCACTTGAAGCTGCGCTTTACGA